>DATFWX010000091.1:0-8124 GCA_035258845.1 Polyangia bacterium
CAGGGCCATTACCGCGAGCTGGGTCGTGAAGGCCTTGGTCGAGGCCACGCCGATCTCGGGCCCCGCGTGGGTGTAGAGCGCCCAGTCGGCCACCCGCACAATCGAAGAGCCGAGCACGTTGACCACGCCCAGCACCCGCGCGCCCCGCTGCTTGGCCTCCTTGACCGCGGCCAGGGTGTCGGCGGTCTCGCCACTCTGCGAGATCGCGACCAGAAGGTCGCCCGCGCCCAGGATGGGGTCGCGGTAGCGAAACTCGCTGGCCAGGTCGACCTCGACCGACAGGCGCGCGATGCCCTCGATCAGGAATTTTCCGACCAGCGCGCAGTGGTACGAGGTGCCGCATGCGATCAGGAAAATCTTGCGGTAGGACTGCGGATCCAGCTCGATGTCATCGAGCACCACGTCGTGGCGCTCGAGCGACAGGCGGCCGCGCAGGGTGTCGGTGACCGCGCGCGGCTGCTCGTGGATCTCCTTGAGCATGAAATGCTTGTAGCCGGCTTTCTCGGCCTGCACCGCGCTCCAGGTGATAACCTGCGGCTCGCGCGCGCGCTCGCGCCCCTCGAGATCGGTGATGCGGGCTCCGGCTGGCGAGACCTCGGCCAGCTCACCCTCCTCGAGAAAGCTGACCCGGCGCGTGTAGGGCAGGATGGCCGGGATGTCGGAAGCCACGAAGGTCTCGCCCTCGCCCAGGCCCACGACCAGCGGTGAGGCGTTCTTGGCGGCCACGATGCGGGCCGGCTCGGCGTCCGAGATCACCACGATCGCATAGGCACCCTGGACCAGCTTGAGCGCGCGCCGGGTGGCCTCGTAAAGCGTGACCCCGGCCCGTCCGCGCAGCTCGTCGTCAATCAGATGGGCGATGATCTCGGTGTCGGTCTCGCTCGAGAAGCGGTGGCCGGAGGCGGCCAGCTTGTCGCGCAGCGCCGTGTGGTTCTCGATGATTCCGTTGTGCACGACCGAGACCGTACCGACCCGGTGCGGATGCGCGTTTTCATCGGACGGCCGGCCGTGGGTGGCCCAGCGTGTGTGGCCGATGCCGGTCGAGCCGCGCGGCGGCCGATCCCCGAGCAGCTTCTCGAGCGCCGATAGCTTGCCGCGGCAGCGCACAACCCGGGTTTCGACGCCCGGCTCCAGCACTGCAATCCCGGCCGAGTCGTAGCCTCGGTACTCGAGCCGCCGCAGGCCGTCAATGAGCAGGGGCGTGGCGTCCCGACCGCCTACGTATCCGACGATTCCGCACATGATATAGCGGCATTATATGGTGCCTTACACTGCTGCGCGCCATGAAAAGTTGCCAGACGTGCCCGCTCGAGCGGTTTCTCCATTATGATAGAGGGATGCTGCGCGCTTGGGCGGTTGGGGTCTGCGTAGCTCTGTCTTTCGCCGGAGCGTGCTCGTTCGATGCCACATCCGGGTCGGTGGGCGGCGCGGGCGGCCGCGGGGGAACCGGGGGCTCGGGTGGAGCCGGGGGTGCTGGAGGAGCCGGCGGCATGGGCGGCGCGGGCGGGATGGCGGGCGCGGGTGGTGCCGGGGGAGCGGGCGGTGCCGGCGGGGTCGGAGGCGCAGGCGGCGCGGGCGGTGCGGGCGGTGGCGGGGGCGTCGACGCGGGCGCGGACGCGGTGCGGACGGATGCCGGTCCGGACGGGCCCCAGGATCCATGTGAGCAGCGCAGCGCCGGTGATCGCGTCTGCATCGATGCGCATACCAGCGGTCACTGCGCCTCGATGTCGAGCACGCTGATGGCGGTCGCGGATCGCGTGTGCCCGCCCATGTCGAGCTGCGCCAGCGGGTACTGCCAGCCGCCATCGACCACACTCCCCTGCGTGCGGCTCGGCGACTGCGCGAGCCTCCCGGGCGGCCAGGTCTGCGACCTGTACGTGGTCGGGGGACAGCTCACGGGCTTCTGCACGCCGCCCGGGCCGGGCTCGGGCGCGGTCGATACCGGCTGCAGCTCCGACTCCGCGTGCAAGACCGGGATCTGCGCGAAAGACGGGACCGGGGACCAGGATTGCCTCTATCCGTGCCTGACCAGCAACGACTGTCCCAGCTCGAACTGCAGGGCGATTACGCAACCCACCAGCATCGAGGGCATTTCGACCACCTCGACCCCCGCGGTCTACGGCTGCTTCTGAAAGGCCGCGCCCTCGCGTCGGCCGCGCTTGCGGCCCCGGGGCGTGCGCGCTAGATTGCGGGGCCGTGTACGGGGCCCGTGCCGAGACCACCGCAGCGCCAGCGGACCAGCCGGTGGCCGCCGCCGCGCACGCCTCGATCTGGGACCGACTGACCGAGCGGCAGATCCACTTGCTCGTGATCGGCGCCTGCCTGCTCATCTATCTGCCGTTTTGCGGCTCTTACGGCTTCTGGGATCCGTGGGAAGGCCATTACGCCGAGGTCGCCCGCCAGATGCGCATGCGCGGCGACTGGATCTCGCTGTGGTGGCCGGGCTCGCCCATGGACCGGGCCGAATTCTGGTCCAAGCCGGTGTTCACGTTCTGGGTCGAGGCGCTGATGTTCAAGCTGTTCGGGATCGCGGGCCCGGATGCGCCCGCCGGCCAGATGGCGCTGTCGGCGCTGCCCGAGTGGGCCTGCCGCGTGCCCATGGCCCTGTTCGGTGCGCTCGGCGTGTGGAGCGTGTTCTACGCGACCGCGCGCCTTGTGAGCCGGCGCGCAGCGGTGCTGGCGGCCCTCGTGTGCGCCACCTCACCCATGTACTTCTTCATCTCGCGCCAGGCCATGACCGACATGCCGTTCGTCGGTCCCATGACGGCCGCGCTGTGCCTGGGCGCGCTCGCGCTGCTCGACGAGGACGCGGAGCTGCCGCGCCGGCGCTGGGGTCCCCTCGAGGTGCCGCACACGCCGCTGTTCTACGGTTTTGCGGCCCTGTTCATCGTGCTCACGGTGCCGCAGCTTTTGTACAACTCCATCGAGCTGCGGCTGGCGGTGCCGCTGGGCGGACGCCGCTTGATTCTGCCCGGCATCGTCCCCATGGCGCCCTACATCGCGCTCTGGGCCTGGTTCTGCTTCCGCATCGTGCATGCGCGCAAGCGCTCGCAGCTCCAGCTCAACCTGGCCTACACGCTGTGCGGCGTGTCCGCGCTGGCCAAGGGTCTGGTCGGCATCGCGCTGCCGGGTGTGGTGCTGATGCTGTTCCTGGCCGTGACCTGGGACTGGAAGCAGCTGCGGCGCCTGGACATCGTATCGGGCCTGCTCAACATCGTGGTGGTGGCGTTTCCCTGGTACCACGCCATGCTCATCCGCCACGGCATGCCGTTCTGGAGCGAGCTGTTCGGCGACAATCATTGGCGCCGGCTCGCCATCGGCCGGCACGGCGACAACACGGGCAAGTTCAACTACTACGTGCGCGAGCTCGGGTACGCGCTCTTGCCCTGGACCGCACTGGCGGCGGTGGCGGTGCCGGCGGCGCTCCTGCGCGCGCGGCCGACCTCGACCCGAGGCAAGTATCTGCTCTACGCCGGGCTGTGGGCGCTGCTTGGCTATGCGCTGGTCACGATCAGCATGACCAAGTTCCACCATTACATCCTGCCCGCCATTCCGGCCCTCGCCATCCTCATCGGTTGGTTCCTGGACGCGCTGCTGGCGGGTGAGATCGCGGTTGCGCCCACGACTGCGGCGCTGGCCTGCTTCGGCCTGCCGATGATGGCCCTGGCGGTGTGGGATCTGAGCCAGACCCCGCAGTCGGCGCAACGCCTGCTCTGGCTGTTCGACTACGACTACATCAACAACCCGCGCGGGCGCACCTGGCCCGAGCAGCTGCATTACGCGCCCTGGATCGTGACGTTCGGGTGTCTGGGTGCGACGGCAACCGTTCTATGCGCGCTGCCCAAGACCCGTAAGTGGGCCCTGAGCGCGCTCGCTGTGGTCGCGGTCGGCTTCACCTTCTTCGGGCTCGACAAGTTTCTGCTCGAGCTGTCGCCGCATTGGAGTCAGAAGCATCTGTTGGCGACCTACTACAAGATGCGGCAGCCCAACGAGCGGCTGGTGGCCTGGCAGATGTACTGGCGGGGCGAAACTTTCTACAGCTCCAACGAGATCTACGATCCCAAGCTGCCGCGTGAGGAGAAGACCGTGTTCTTGCAGGAGCGCAACGTCGAGAACCTGCAGGAGTGGCTGCGCCACCACGGGGGGCAGCGCGTCTTCTTCGTGGTCGAGCGCGCGCGCATGCCTACCCTGCAATCGCTGATGGTGAATCCGTCAGCCAAGCAGACCCTGCACATCGTCGACGATACCAACAACAAGTTCGTGCTGGCGGTGGCGGACAACTAGTGTCCCGAATCAGAAATTCGTTTACGAATTTCTGATGGGACACTACATCTTTTTCCGAGGACCTAGGCGTCAGTTTGCCTGTCAACGAACTTTCAACTCGCCACACTAGCAGGCACCAGCCTGGTCAGGCTGGCTGTAGCGCCGCACCATCTCGAGCAGACGCTTGAAGTCGAGCGGCTTCTTGAGGAAGCAGATCGGCTTCTCCCCCAGCGTGGCGGCCGAGAGCAGCTTGGCGCGGTTGATGTAGGCAGACACCACGATCACCGGGATGCCCGCCATCGTGCGATTGCGCCCCAAGAGCTCCAGGAACTCCCACCCGTCCACGTGCGGCATCATCAGATCGAGCAGGATCAAGCTCGGCCGCTCGGGCAGGCGGGCGAGCAGGTCCAAACCCTCGCGGCCGTTGCTGGCGGCCAGCACCGAGTAGCCTTCGACTCGCAGCAGCTGGCCCAGCGCGTCCCGGATGTTGGCATCATCTTCCACGAGCATGACGGTTAGTCCCACAATATTCGACTTTAGAGGGAGGCGGCCAGGAGTTCAAGCGGAAACCGACAGAGAATTGGCGATCCCACCTTTGCTTCAACAGTGCGGCTTCAACAGTGCGACAATGTCGTCCGCACGCGAGACCAAAAGTGGACGCCCGCCGGAGGTAGATGACACGCCGGTCCAATTCTTGACCGGCCCGGGCCTTAGCGACACGCGAGCTGGACGAAGTAGGTGTCGATTGAAAGCAGGCCCGCGCGCACGATGGCCAGGGTGACCACCCCATCTCCGATCACGGCCAGCGGCTCGACCGCCAGCTTCTCGTCCGGGCCGTCGTGCGCAACCGGAAACGGCGGCGGCGAGGTGCCTTGCAGCATCACACCCAGGCCATGACCGCCCACTTCATCGATGGGCGCGACCAGCCAGGTCAGCCCGAACCCAGCCACGACCGCATCGAGTGGCTCCGGGGTGGGCACTGCGACGGCCCGCGGCAGCGCCCCGCTCTCGCCGGCCAGCGTGTAGCCCTGCTCGTGCTGCGCGCGCGTGACGTAACCGAGGTAGTAGAACTTGTCGGTGCCCTGCACCCCGTGCAGCGTGCCGGCCAGGTAGGCGTCGACCGAGCGATCGATGAGGGTGCCGACGGCCCCGTCGCCGCCCAGCGCCCAGATCGCGATGCGATTTCCGGTTGCCGCGGCCACCAGCAGGCCGCCGCCGGATTTGGCCAGCACAGCCGTATCCTGGAACCCTCCGCTTCTGACCGGACCCAGCGACGACTCGACGCCGCTGTGATCGCTGGCCAGCCACACCGCCGCCGGTGTGCTCGGGCTGGCCCAGGCCACCACGTGCTCGAGACCGGCTGCGGGCGCGACCACCTGCGGCGCCGTGGTGGCGGTGCCCAGCCGCAGCTCCCAATCCCCGCCGACCGACGGCGCGCGGAACGCGACCGCGGGCTCGACCGAATCCGAGAGCGCGAAGCGCGGCTGCGCCAGCGGCGGCGTCATCCCGGCTGGCGGCGCACCGAGGTCCCACAAAAGCGGAGCGCGCGCGCCCGTCCACACCACGCCCACGCGCCAGCTGCCGGCATTCCAGAGCTCGACCGCGGCCGCAAAGGTGCCGTCGCTAAGCATGTGCAGATCCGCGGCTGCAACCACATGATCGACGCTCGTGGCCACGATCGGGCCGGCACCGGCGTCGGCTTCGATCACAAGGTCGCAGCCGGGCGGCGTGCACGGCGGCAGCCCCTGCGCTCCTCCATCATCACAACCACAGAGAACACAGAGAACACAGAGAAATGACCAAAGGTCGGGGTATAGCGCATGCTTTCGATCGGCTATCTCGAGTTGTCTCGGCACCGTTTCCGATCCTCTGCGTTCTCTGTGTTCTCTGTGGTGATTCTGCTAGGTTTCCCCTTGCGGGGCCAGCGTGCGGGTCTTGGGCGGAAGGGAGGATTGCCGGATCACTTGCTCCGAACGCTCGACGCCCTCGCGCCAGCCCACCTGGGCCGCCAGCTGCGAGGCCTCCTGCAGCCGCATCAGGGTGTCGCGCCGCATGCCGCTGCGCTGGAGCACCGTCTGCGCGTCCGCCAGCAGCAGCTCCGCGGTCGAACGGCGGTCGCCGAGCCGCCGCATCAGCGCCAGCGCCTCCGCGCGGTGGTCGGCCGCCGGCTTGGGCTCGCGGCCGGCATCGTAGAGCAGGCCCAGAAGCGTGTGCACGCGCGCCTCGCCGACCAGGCTGCGCACACGCCGCGCATGCCGCAGCGCATGCTTGGCCACCGCCAGCGCGGCCGGCGTGTCGCCGGCCTGCTGCAGGGTTTCGGCATGGCGAGCCACCAGCCGCCACAGGACGGCCGGGCCCACGTCGGCCTCCGGCCCCTCGCCACCGGTGGTCAGGTTGATGCCCTCGCTCAGCTCGTCGATGGCGGCCTCCAGGTCGCCACGCCGCACGCACAGCCCCCCGAACTCGAGATACAGCTCGCCCAGCAGAGCCGCGTCCCCGGCTTTGAACGCCACCCGCAGGCCCGCCCGCAGCTCGCGCTCGGCCCGCTCGAGCTGATCCCAGGCCATGGACAGCCGGGCCAGTCCCAGGCGCACGCGTGCCTCGGCCGCCGAGTGGCCCTGCGCATAGCCCAGCGCCTCCCGCAAAACCCCCTCCGCGCCGCCCATGTCGCCGGCCTGGTGCAGCGACTCGCCCAGCTTGACCGACAGCCGCACGAACGTCTCCTCGGCGTCGACGGCACCCTCGAGCAGAGCCCAGCGCTGCAGCTCGACCGCGCGCCGAAAGTGCGTGGCCGCACCCGGATCGTCAAACTCGTGCTGGGCGCGCTCGCCGGCCCGCTCGAGCAACGGGACCGCCTTGCGGTCGCGTGCGAAGTAGGCATGGCGCGCCAGCACCGACGGCTCGGCGTGCTGATTCTCGAGCGCGCGCCAGAGCTTGAGATGCAGCTCGCGCCGCACCTCCTCGGGGATGCCTTCGTAGGCCACCTCGGCGAACAGCGGGTGCACGATCCGCACCACGCCCGAGGCGGCGACCGCAAACCCGCGCTTGGCGAGCAGCCCTTCCGGCCCCAGATCGCCCCCGACCTGGGCCGCGCGCAGAAGCGACGCCGACGCCTCCCCGCCCGCGATCGCGACCGCCTGCAGGAGCGTACGCGCCTCCTGGGGCAGGCGCGCGATGCGCGCCCCGATGGTGTCGGCCAGCGACGGGTAGGGCTCGCCGCCGCCCTCGGCGATGAAGCGCAGGATCTGCTCGACATGCAGGGGCAGGCCGGCGCTCGCGGCCATGATGCTCTCGGTCAGCGAGTGCGGAGCCTCGCTGAGCGCGTGCGCCTGTAGCTCCTCGACCTCGTGCTCGTCGAACGCCGCCAGCTCCAGCACCTCCACCTGCGGCCCCGCCACCTGGAAGCTGCCGCGCGCCCGGGTCGCCAGCACGCACAGCGGCCCCTCGCCCGGGTAGTCGAGCAGGCGGCTCACCAGCTCGGCCGACGGCGCGTCGTACCGGTCCACGTCCTCGAACACCAGCAGCGCGGGCTGACGCGCGGCCGCCGTGTGCACGACCGCAAGCGCGCTGGCCATGCACTCGCGCCGCCGCGCCACCGGCTCCAGGCCCGAAAAATCACCCACCACGCCGAACAGCTCGGCCAGCCCGGTCAGGTTGGCCGGATCGAGCTCGGCTCGCTTCATGGCGGTGTCGATCATCTCGAGGCTGGGCTTGCCGCGCAGCCCCAGCAGCTCGCGTGCCAGCTGACGGAAGGGTGCCCACGGCCGCGCCGCGCCCGAGGCGTCCGGGGTGGTCCAGAAGCAGACGCGTCCGTGCGCCTCGGCGAGCTGACGCGCGTGCACGACCAGCGACGACTTGCCG
>DATFWX010000092.1:0-23484 GCA_035258845.1 Polyangia bacterium
TAGTACGGCCCCAGGACCGCCTCTCCCGTCGCGCCGAAGATGGCTTCTTCGAGCTGCATCAGCGCCGCAAAGTCGTGCCGCGTGAGGGGACGGATCTTGTAGTTTGCCATTGCTCGATCCTCCGCTTGGTTTCTCGAACGCTAGCGCAGCGCTCTTTCAACCCGATTGCAGTCAAGAAAAAGTTTCGCGAACCTTGCTTGGGGCGTCTGGTTTGCGTATCGTTAAGGTTGTTGTTGCCGCGTCGTTACGCTGCTGCCGCATTGGTTGCCCTGAGCCTGTGCCCGAGCGATGGCACGGCACGCCCGTCTGGCACTAAACCCGCCTCGCTCTTGCCGGTGCTCGAGCGGCTGGCCGCGATCGGGCCCAAGCGGGCCGGTACCACATCCGCCCGCGAGGCGGCCGAGCTCATCCGCACGCGCATGGAGCAGCTCGGGCTCTCGGGTGTGCATTTCGAGGAGTTTGCGTTCCCACGCCGCGACCTGGCGGCCTCCTCACTCGAGGTGACGCTGGAAGGCGCGCCCGCGGCCGCGCTCGCGCATGACGTTCTCGACGGCTCGGCCAGCGGCCGCGTGGATGCGGACGTGGTCTGGGTGGGAGCGGCCAGCGCGCGCGAGCTGGCCGGGCGCGACGTGCGCGCTCGCATCGCGCTGGTGACGCGGCACCCGCTCCTGCATCGGTCGGCACAGTACGCCAGCGTCGCTGCCGCGGGCGCCGCCGCCATGCTCTACGTCTCTACGGCTCCCGACAACCTGCGCCAGGTGGGCTCGGTACGCAGCGGCTGGGAGGCGGCCGGGCCGATTCCTGCGCTCACACTGGGTGCACGCGACGGCGAGCGCCTGGCGGAAGCCCGGGCGGCCGGTCGCCGGGTGGAAGCGCACATCGAGGTGCACGCAAGCACCAGCCGCGCGGCCGGGCGCAATGTGCTCGGTGAGATCATCGGCCGCGACCGCCACACCATCGTGGTCGGGGCGCACTACGACACCTGGTTCGCTGGGGCGACCGATAACGGCGCCGGTGTAGCCGCGGTGTTGGCCCTGGCCGAGCGCTTTCGGGCGCGCCCGCAACCGCGTTACTGCTTGCGGTTCGTGGCTTACGACGGCGAGGAGCTGGCGCTCTACGGCGGCTATGACTTTTTGCGCCGACATGGCGGCGACCCGATCCTGGTCGTTCTGAACCTCGAATCGCCCGCAGCCAAGGGCGCCTCCGTGCACGGGCTTGCTCACTCCGAGCAGCCGGCGCTCGACCAGGCGCTGCGCGCGGCCGGGCTCGATCGCCAGTATGAAACCTATCTCGGCATGGAGCTGGTGCCGCAGCTCTTCGGCGGCGCGATCCCGACCGATGTGCAGGGCGCCTATCGCGCGGGCTTTTCGACCGCAAGCACCGCGGTCGATTCGCCGTTCTACCACACCAGCGCGGACACACCCGACCAGGTGGACCTGCCGCGGCTGGCGGCGTCGGTCGACGGATTCGAGCGCCTGCTCGACCAGCTGCTGGCGCAGGAGCTGGCAGCGTTTGCAGCCGCCGATCCGGGCGTCTGGCGACTCCAGGTCGAAGCGAGCGCGGGCGCGCTCCGGGTCCGAGTCAGCGACAGTGCGGGAGTGGCGCAAGCGGGTGCTCAGGTGGAGGCGACGCTGCTCGAGCACGGTTTCTTTCAGGCCGCTGTCAGCCGCACGCAGACCGATGACACCGGATGGGCGCGCGTCGTCTTCGACCGGCCCGGCCACCCGCGCGCAGACAGCCTGGTGCACATTGCGGCCGGCCGCGCGTACCCGCTGGCCGAGGTCCTGATTCAGCCGCAGCCGAACGCGCCGTAGGCGCTACTGGCGCGTCGCAAAAAGCAGCGGCGACAGCAGCTCGGGGATGGGCGTGCCCGCCTGCTGGGCGCGGTCCGGCGCCAGCCCCAGCAGCGGCCGCAGCGTGGGCGCGATGTCGCGCAGGCGGTGCGCCTCGCCCGAGGTGACGATGCCACGGGCCGGGACGGGCCCGCCCGCCGCCACCAGCCACACGCGCGCGGATCCACGGTCGCGGCCGTGGCTCCGAAAATCCACCGAGCGCCCATGATCGGCGGTCACGACCACCACCGCGCCTTGCGGCAGACGATCCAAGAGCGCGCCCAGGAAGCTGTCGCAGTCGGCCAGTCCACGCAGATAGCCCCGGTAGTCCCCTCGGTGCGCCAGCTCGTCGGTGTCGCCCAGCCCTACATACAAAAAGCGCGGGCTGCGTGCAGCGACATAGGCCAGCGCGAGCGCAGCCGTGTAGCGATCGGGCCGGTAGTCGAACTGGCCCGGCCATGGATCGGCGACCGCTCCCCGGTCGAGAATCTGGGCGGCGTTCTCGCTCACGCGAAAACGCGCCCGCGTCGGCCCTCCGTGCCGCCCTGCGGAAAGCGCGATTTGGTCGGGCGCGCGGGCAGCCGCGCGCGCGATGACCTCCCACGACGCGATCGCGGCCACCTGGTCCAGCGGAAGCGCCAGCTCGGCCCGCATTTGGTCGAGCAGGGTGGCGCTGTCGACCGGCGGGCACTCGTTGTCGGTGCAGTCGCGGTCGGCTCGTCCGGTCAGGATCTCGCGATAGCCCGGCAGTGAGACGAAGTTGGGGCCCGAGGCCAACAGGGGCACGCCCGCGCCCAGCGCAACGCCACGGTCGATCAGGCGGCGATACAGGTTCGGCAGCAGCTCGCGCGATGGCCGCACCTGCGCAGCGGGCAGGCCCGCCCGGTGCGCAAGCTCGGGCTCCACGCCGCCGAAAACCTCCTGCCAGCGTACCCCGTCGATCGTCACCAGCACCAGGCTGCCGACGCTCGCCAGCGGGGTCAGCGGCAGCGCAACCGGGGGGCGGCGCTCGAGCTCACGATCGCTCGAGCTGGCCAGCGCGCAGCCGGCCCAAAGCAGGACCGCCCCGATGCGGCGCATCGAGCCGATCCATACCTGGTCGCGGTTTCAACTCGCCTGCAGCTTTGTCAGGCTCGCGCAACAAGTTGGCGAATTGTTGCTGTCACCGCCGGGGGACCGCAAGGGCGGGCGCGAATCGCGCGTGGAGCGGCGGGATCAGGGATCGGCGCGGGGGCCGAGAGGCAGCTCGACCACGAAGCTCGAACCCGCGCCGGGCTCACTGGTGACGCGGATGCTTCCGTCATGGGCCTCGACGATCTGACGGACAATCCACAGGCCGAGCCCGAACCCGCCATAGTGCTGCTCGGAGACCGCCCGCTCGAATTTCTCGAAAATCCGCGCCTGCTGATCGGGCGAGATCCCAATTCCGTGGTCGGTCACGACCAGACGAGCGAGCCGGCCGTCGCCCGAGACCGCCACCACGACCGGCGAGCGTTCTCCGAATTTGAGGGCGTTGGACAGAAGGTTCGACACCACGGTTTCGATGCGCAGGCGATCCCAATAGCCAATCACGGGCGTCGCTTCGACCACCACCTCGGACTCGGACTGCCGAATCAGGTCCTGCGATTGCGCGATCACGCCGGCCACGACCTCGGCCAGGTCCACCCGTTCCGCGGCCAGCGTCATGCGGCCCGAGGTAATGCGAGACACGTCAAGCAGATTGTTGATGAGGGCGCCCAACCGTGCCACCTGACGGGCAATCGAGTGGACCTTGGCTTGTAGCTTTTTAGCGGGCAGGGTGGCCAGCCTTTCGCGTTCGTCGGCCCGCTGCAAGGTCTGAACCTGAAGCTGCAGGGACGTCAGCGGGGTCTTCAATTCATGAGACGCGATCGCCAGGAAAGTGTCGCGCGCCTGCACGGCCTCGCGCAGCTCAGCGAGCAGTCGTTCCCGCTCGGCCTCGGCGCGGGTGCGCTCGGCGATGCGGTCGCGCCGCAGCTGTGCCTCCCGGAGCTCGCGTTCGATCGCGGGCAAAAGGCGGGTCAGCTTGTCTTTGACCACGAAGTCCTGTGCCCCCGCGCGCATGACCTCGACCGCCGTTTCTTCGCCGATGGTGCCGGAAACGATGATGAAGGGCAGGTCGACGGCCATTTCTTTCAGCAGCGCCAGCGCATCGGGCGCGGAAAATTGCGGCATCGAGAAATCCGACAGCACCAGCTCCCAGGAATTGCTCTCGAGCGCCGCTCGCATCGCCTCCGCCGTCTGCACCCGCTCGTAGGTAGGATCGTAGCCGCCGCGACGAAGCTCTCGAAGCAAAAGCTCCAGATCCGCCTCATCGTCCTCCACAATCAAGGCCCGCAGCGGTCGTGGCATCCTCGCTCCTCGCTCCTCGTCGCACCCCGCGCGCGCACCGGTACGCAGCACCGCATAGAAAGAAGCGTTTTGATCCTAACATAGTCCTGTCTTATCAGAATGGAGGCTGGTTTTTGTCCTTCATCCGGGCAGCTTCAGTCCCTGGACGACGCACACATTCGACGCCGTGTGCGGGACATCCGTAAGGCAGTAGTACCCGTCCGGGCACTGATCGTCGCAACTGCAGCTCAGCCGGCATGTGAAATCGTTGGGAGGACCCGGCCCGCCGTCGGCGGGCGGGGACAGATTGTCGAACAGTCGAAGGCATGAAAGCCCCTGCGGGCACGGCGGATCACCGGGATTGCATTGCTCGTCGAGCCCCGGCGGCTTGGCCGGATGAGTGCCCGAGCAGCAACCGCCCACGAGCGCGGCCACGATCAGCAGCGACCACACGCACATCGGCTGCCTCGAGCTCAGTTGGGCGTGCAATCCCGGCCGAAGCACAGGGCGAGGATCGCGTGCAGCTCGATCGAGTTCGGCGCCTCTCCGGTCTGACCGTGAGGGCTGTCGAAGAAGCCGACGCCGATGATGGTCACGGTCAGGTTTGGGTACTGCACCTGGCCGGTCGGCGTGAGCTGGGCGTCCACCGCCCCCCGAGCATGCGTGATGAAGCACGAGAACGGGCTCCCCGAGCCCACGCATCCCGGATAGGGGACTTCGGTGATCATGGTCGACGAGCCATCGCTCACGACCAGGTGATAGTCGCTGTCGGTCTCGAGCTTGGCGCGCGTCAGAGTCACATTGCGCAGCTCGAACACCGTGTCCTCGGTCGGCGACAGCCGGCTCGAGGAGGGAAGGGTGGCCGGACGCGGGATGGCGGTGAGCTGCGCGACCGTCTTCGGCTGGGGAACCAGGCTCACGTTGCGCGCACCCGAGTCGGTTCCCGTCTTCACCGACCATCGCTCGGTGCCGCACTGCCCGGTCCAGTTTTGGTTGTAGCGCGCGGGCGTGGTGCACGTGAGCGCGCCACCGCTGCCACCGCTGCCGCCGCTGCCACCGCTGCCACCGCTGCCACCGCTGCCGCCGGAGCCGCCGAACCCTCCGCTACCGCCGACTCCGCCACCGCCGCCGCCGCCGCCAGTGCCCCCGGAGCCGCCCGCGCCGCCGAACCCTCCGCTCCCCGCCGAGCCGGCGCTGCCGCCCGCCCCGCCTCCCCCGTCAGGCGCCGCCGCGTCCACGCTGCTCGATGCGTCCCCGGTGCTGCCGCCGATGACCGTGCCGCTGAAATCGCACGAGCAGACCATCGTTGCACCCACTGCAAGAAACCTTCGAAAGATTGTTCGAGGCTTCTGCGACACGCTGGTTGGTAATGCACGGATGGGGCCATCAATCGTCGCCCTCGTTTTCCTCGACGCCCGGCTTCGGGCCCGCGTATTCAATCGCGCAATTCTCGAGCTCGGTGCCGTGGGATGTTGGGATGAGAGTGCCGCGGGCGCGCAGCATCTGCGCCCGGCCCAGCTTCGAAATCTCGGGGATCCTGTCCAACGGAAAGGAACACGTCACCTCCGGTGCTCCCGCTCTGTGCAGCAATACCATCGGGTTCCGGCCGGCTTCGATGTGAACCGACTGAATCGTCCCCTCGACGACAATCGGCTTTATGGGCCGGCGCTCGCAGGCCGACACAAGTAAAAGCACGGCGACAAGAGCGCGCATGAGCCGCCAGCTCGAGCAGGCAAGAATGGGACCGGCAGCCTTGCAGAGAACTTTCGAAAGTTTCTTGCTGCGACGAAGTGGCGCTTATCGGCTTCACGAGGCCGCCAAAAACATTCGTGTCTTCATGATTCTTAGTCGACTGTCCTGACTGGCGACACTTCGCGCTGACTCGAGCCGATTTTTTCGCGGCCGCACCGCAATTCCGATCGGTTCGACGTGGCACCGTCGCTGCACTGCCCCCCAGCGATACCGTCCGGGGCGGGTTCGAGCCGGCCCATGACGGCACCCGTCTGTGCGCCCATCCCGCACACGCAGCCGCTTGTCGACGGCGACCTCGCTCCCGCCCCGCCTGATTCACGAAGACCGAAGATTGCACCCTTGACACCGGTCCTCGTGAATATGAATATGAATTCATGTTCAACTCCATGGCACGGCGGACTCTGCTGCTGGGCGGCCTGCTCTGGCTCGCGGGAACGATTGCCATTCGGCTCGCTGGGCATCGCCTTCTGCGATCCGACCAGCCGCTTCACCTCGTCATCTTGTATCTGGTCAGCTTCGTGCTGATGGCGCTGCTGGTGCGCCGGATTTGCATCCGCCTGCGGCTGCCCCGAGATGCGTGGCCCAGGGCCGCCGCTCTGCTCATCCTGCCGACCCTTTTGCTGGACCCCTTCTCGTGCCTCTTTCTCACCACCCTGTTTCCGAACCTCGACGCTGGGGCCGCCGGGGCGTTCGGGGGCTTCATGCTCATCTGTTGCGGCGGCGGGGTCACGGGCGTCTTGGTCAAAGCGTGACGCCGGGCCCGCGCGCTCCGGTATTGCGCACGGGCGAGAAGCTGCTCGCACCGCCGCGACAGGCGCGCAGCCTCGCCCGGCGGCGCCGGCTTCTCGAGGCCGGGCGCGCCCTCTTGGCCGAGCGCGGCTACGAGGCCACGTCGATCGAACAGATCACCTCGCGCGCTGGCACCGCAGCCGGGGCCTTCTACACCTACTTTCGCTCCAAGCGCCAGCTTCTGGTCGTTCTCATGAACGAGCTCCTCGAACGCCTGAGCCGCCTCGACCTGCGCCCGCGCGGCCAGGCCACCGCTCGCGACCGGCTGCGCGACTTCCTGGCCGCGGTATTTCGGGCCGACCGCCAGTACTACGGTGTGGTTCGGGCCTGGCAGGAAGCGAGCCTCACGGACCCGGAGCTGGGCCGCATGCGAGCCGCCATCGAGTCGTGGACCGGGGCCCGCATCCTGCGGGTGTTTCGGCTGCTTCAAAGCTTCCCAAACGCGCGCTCGGATCGGGACCTGCCGACCTTTGCTCGAATGATGGATCGACATTTCTGGTCTTTGCTGGCCCGCGGATCGCGTCTGCGGCCGCGCGATTTCGCATGCGAGGTCCGGATGGCGGCGGACGTGATCTATCACTACCTGTTCCGGGACTGAAGCGAGGTCACGGGGTCGCGATAAAATCGAGCTGCGCGCAGTGAGGCGCCTCGAACGCGCCGCTGACCGCGATGCCTCCGGCAAATTGATAGTCGACCGTCCCCGCCACGCGCCCGCCCGGGGCCACGTCGACGCCGGCATCGCGCATGCCCAGATAGCGATCGTCTTCGATGGTCAGCACCATCTCGCCGCTGCCGCCGCTGGCGCCGCCCAGGTCGGGCCCGCTCCGTGCCAGCACGATCTGCGAGCGCGCGCCCGCGACTCGATCCTCGAATGCGAAGGCCAGCGCGTCCAGGCCCGACGGTGCGGCGCCCGCGCATCGGAAGGCGGGCTCCACCAGCGTGACCACCAGATCCGCGGTCACGCCGCCTGCGTCGGTGCCCTCGGGCGGATGCAAGAAAATCGAGTACCAGGCTTGGAGTGGCCGGCTGGTGTTGTCAACGCGAAGTGTCAGCGCCGCCGACGCGTCGGGCAACGCACGGCGCTCCGGTGGCGTGCTACAAGCCATGAGAAAGACGGCCAAAATCGTCGGGGCTTGACTGGTCCGACCAATTCCGCCTAGGCTGGCGCCACTTCGCGAGGTGTGCGCTTGCCAAAACTTTGCTTGACGCTTTTGCTTATCGCAGCCTGCGGCGACGATGCGGCGCTCGTGAATCCCGGCGGCGCCGGAGGCGCGGGTGGCGCGGGTGGCGCGGGTGCCGCGGGTGGCACGGGCACCGGCGGCGCGGGCGGAATGGGCGGCATCGACGCCCGCGCGCCCGACGCCCCGCTCGTCGACGCCGCCCCAGGCGACGCCGGAGAAAGCGCCATTCCCATCGATCACGTGATCATCATTGTCAAGGAGAACCACACCTTTGACAATTACTTCGGCTCCTTCCCAGGCGCCGAAGGCACGCCATCGCGGGGCCGGCCGCCGCTCCAGTTGTTCCAGGATCTGTGCCACAGCCACCAGTGCGCGCTCAGTTTCTGGGCCGGTGGCGCCCTGAGCGGCTGGACCGATCCCATCGCGTTCCAGCAATACATCGAGGCCGACATTCCCAATTACTGGCAGTACGCGCGCCATTTCGTGCTGCTCGATCATTTCTTCTCATCGATGCTGGGGCCGTCGTTCCCGGGCCACTCGTTCGTGCTGTCGGCCCAGGCTGTCTGGGCGGTGGGCAACCCGTCGCAGGTCACACCCTGGGGCTGCGACGACAACGCGGGCACGACCATCGAAGTGCTGGACGGCAGCTCCTGCACCCAGCGCCGGGTGTTTCCATGCTTCAATTTCCCGACCATACCGGACCTTCTGCCTCCCAACCTGAGCTGGAAGTTCTATGGCTCCACGCTGCCACCGCTGATTGGCGAAGTGTGGTCGATGTTCGACGCCATCGACCACATCCGCAACGGGCCCAACTGGGCCACTCATGTGGTCGACTGGACGCAGTTCGACGGCGACGTTCGCAACGGCCAGCTCGCGAACCTCACCTTCCTGGTCAATGAGGACACCAACAGCGAGCATCCGCCGCTCAACATCTGTCAGGGCGAGAACTGGACCGTCGATCGATTGAATGTGGTCATGCAGAGCCAGTACTGGTCGCACGTTGCGATCGTCTTCACTTGGGACGATTTCGGGGGCTGGTACGACCACGTGGCGCCGCCGCGCCAGTACGGCTGCGATGCCCAGCGCCCGTACGGCCTGGGCTTCCGGCTGCCGGCGCTCATCATCTCGCCCTACGCGAAGCCGGGCTATGTGATGCACGGGGTGGCGCATCAGGGCTCGATCCCGAAGTTCATCGAGCGTGTGTTCGGCCTGCCCCACCTGCAGGCGATGGATCCGGCCGCCCAGGACGGCGACGAGACCAACGATCTGCTCGACGCCTTCGATTTCACGCAGACGCCCAACCCGCCGCTCACGCTGACCACGCGCCTGTGCATCGGCCAGCGCTAGCGTTCCGGCGACCGGCCCGAGCATACGATCAGAGCCGTCCGCCCGCTTTGTCGAACAGGGCCTTGATCTTGGCCAGGGCGACCTTGGTCACTCCCTCTCCCGTCATCGTTCCAACCGACATGCCCATCCCCTTGGCCATGCCCATGCAGCCGGTCATGGTGGGGAGATTCTTCTTACCCGACGAGGGCGGCGACATGTACACGCACTTCACATCGCCGAAGTCCTGTTTTTCCTCGGTCCAGCCTTTGGCTTTGGCCCGGTTCAGGCCCTCCCGGAGCTTGGCCACCGCCTGCTCGCGCTCGGCCGCCGACACATGCATGCGAATCACGTTGACCGAGAACATGCCGGTCTCCCCCAGCTTCCACATGCACGCGGTCATGGTCTCGCCCTTGTATGGCCCTGTCGAGATGGGTATCTCCATCACACGGGACGGGCCCACTTTCTGAGCGGTCGCGCTCGCAATCTCGTCCGCAGTGAGAAGGGAGCAGACATCCAGTTTCTTGTCTGCAGTGGCGCCGCTCCACGTGAGCAAAAGGAGCGCCCCGATCCCGAATCCAAGCAGTCGCCGCATGGTTCCCCCTCCAGGAAGGTTCAGACCATGATATCACGGCCCCATGAGGCTTCGGCTGCTGGTCGCGCTCGCGCTCCCGGTTGCGGTTGCGCTCGCGCTGGCGGCCCGTCGAGGTCGCGCCCAGGAGGCCGCCCCACCCCCTACCCCACCCTCTCTCGTCGCCGCCATGGCCCGCGCCGCGGCCGCCTTTTTGGCCGCGCTCTCACCGGCCGAGCGGCGCCTGGCGCTCGCTCCCCTGGAGGCCGAGGCCCGCGAGAGCTGGCACTACGTTCCGGGCGTGCGCAGGGGGATCCCGCTCAAGCGGCTCCTGCCCGCTCAGCGCCAGGCTGCGCTGGCCCTGCTCAAGGCCGCGTTGTCCGATCGCGGCTATTGGAAGGCGACGG
Organism: Polyangia bacterium; assembly: GCA_035258845.1. Classification (GTDB taxonomy): domain Bacteria; phylum Myxococcota_A; class Polyangia; order JAHFDS01; family DATFWX01; genus DATFWX01. The sequence goes on from DATFWX010000092.1 coordinate 10,205, forward strand.
TCGTGATGAGCCTGGAGACCATCCTGCGCGAGCTCGAAGGCAGCTCGATCCGCGATCCCGATCTCTACTATTTTGCGGTGTTCGGCCAGCCCGGCCCCGAGAAGACCTGGGGTTGGCGGGTCGAGGGCCACCATCTGTCGCTCAACTTCACCATCGTCGACGGGCAGCGTGTGGCGACCGTGCCCGCCTTCTTTGGCGCCAACCCGGCCGAGGTCAAGCGCGGCCCGCGCCGCGGGCTGCGGGCGCTCGAGCGCGAGGAGACGCTGGCGCGTGCTCTTTTGCAATCGCTGACCGACTCCCAGCGCCGCACGGCCGTGCTGCCGGTACGCGCACCCCAGGATCTCATCACCGGCGCCCAGCGTCGGGTGTCCCCGTTTCCGCCCGAGGGTCTTTCTGTCTCCGACATGACGCCCGACCAGCAAAAGCAGCTGCTCGCGCTGGTCGACGAGTATCTCGGCAACATGCCGGCCCCGATTGCGAGCGCCGAGTGGGATCGGATCCGCGCCGCCGACGTCGGCAAGATCCGATTCGCCTGGGCGGGCGGCGCGCTCCATCGTGAGCCGCACTACTACCGCATCCAGGGCCCCAGCTTCCTCATCGAATACGACAACACGCAGAATGGCGGCAACCACATCCACTCGGTCTGGCGCGGGTTTGACCGCGATTTCGGGCGCGACCTGCTGGGCGAGCACTATCGCGCCGACCATCACGGCGCGGCCCCACATTAGTCCGCAAGTCAGGACGAGTCAGGGCATGTCGGTTTACCTGGCAGATCCCGAGTCGTACTTTTTTGACAGAAGGAGGGACGCCAATGACCCAGGATCTGCGCGCGCTGCTGTGGGACGACGAGGGAGCCGATGCCACCGAGTATGCGCTGGTGGGCGTCTTGGTTGCGATTGGAATCATCGCCGTGCTGGTGGGGTTCCGCAATCAGCTCCGACAGGTATTCACCGACATGACGAGTCAGCTCGGGAGCGCACGCTAGAGGCCGCGCGTGCGCGTGGAGCCGCAGGCGATTCCACTCCTGTGCGGGCTGGCCGCGCTCGTGGTCACCGACCTTCACGCGCGCAGGCTGCCCAACTGGATCGTTTTGCCGCTGTGGGCGTGCGGCATCGGGCTGCACGCGTGGGCCGGTGGTGCCGGCTCAGCCGTCGGGTCTGCGATCGAGTCGGTGGCCGCGGCGGCGCCGCTCGGCCTGGCTTTTTCGGCCGGCCTGTGCGGCGGCGGTGACGTCAAGCTACTGGGCGCCATCGCAGCCTGGCTGGGCTGTCTGACCGCCCTGTGGGTGCTGGCGGCCGGGCTCCTGCTGAGCGGGCTCTACGCTGCCGTTCAGCTGGCGTCGAACGCCAGCTTGCGCCGGGAGGTGCAGACCCACCTCTTGGTCCTGGCCTCGGGCGCCGGCATGCCCGCACCCAGGCGGTCGCGCCGCCAGATGGTCCCTTTCGGGGCCGCGCTGGCGGTCAGCGCGGCCCTGGCCGCGCTGTGGCTGGGAATCTCGCATGCGTAGGCGCGCTCATCCGCGTGGATCGGCGGCCCTGGAGCTGGCGCTCGTGCTGCCCAGCTTGATCCTGCTCATCGCGGGCGGGGTCGAGGTCGGGTTGGCGCTTCTGGCCAAGCACGAGCTCCTGCACGCGGCCTCCGTGATTGCGCATCGCTGCGTGGTCTTCCGCGACAGCATCGGCACCGTCGAGGCGTGCCCGGTTGCCTCGACCATCACGGCCGACATTCTGCCCGGCACCGCGGCCGCGCGCCTCTGTGGGGACGTGCGGGCCGACGTGGTGCGCAACCAGCCGCTGGGCGACCGCGGGCGGCGCCATGCGCTCCAGCTCGAGGTATCGTGCGGCTTCCGAGGTGGGCCGCTGCTGCTTACGCTGGCGCGCTTCGGCGTTCCCATGCCCCGCCTGAACGCGGCGGTGGCGGTGGCGTACTGATGAGCGACGCCCCCACACCAAAGCCGCCGTCGCGCGCGGGCGCTCTCGCGCTGAGCGCCTGCTCGCTCGTGCTCGCGAGCACGACCGGGTGGCTGGTCTGGAAGCTCTTGGCGGCAGGAGGCCCGGGCGGCGAGCTGTTTCACAACGTCGTGGTCGCGGCTCGCTCGATCGAAGCGGGGCGCCCGCTCGAGCCCGACGACCTGCGGGTGGTGCCCTGGCCGGTGGCGGCGCTGCCGGAAGGTGCGCTCGAAAATCCGGATTGGTTGCTCACGCCGCCGCGGGTGCTGGTCAGCGCGGCCGCCAAAGGCGAGCCCATTCTGCGCGACCGGCTGGCCGGCGGTACCGGCGGTCTGTGGCTGGGCGCGATCGTGAGGCCCGACGCGCGCGCAGTTGCGCTGCGGGTGGAGCGTGATCTGGCTGCGGCTCACTTCGTGTACCCGGGTGCGCACGTGGACGTGCTGGCAACGTTCGAGGATCCGCGCAGGCGTACCTTTCAGTCGGCGACGCTGCTCCAGGACGTGCCCGTGCTCGCAGTCGGCCGTTATGCCGATCTCGACGGGTTTCGGCGTGAAAAAGCCGCCCAGGGCGCGCCCAGCGCGCTGGGTTCGGGCGACGAGGCCGATGCACTGGTGTTCGTGCAGGTGTCGCCGCACGATGCCGAGCGTCTGAGCCTCGCGCAGCGGACCGGCAAGATCGATCTCTCGGTTCGCAACGGCGCCGATGGCGGACACGAGACCACGGCCGGCGCATCCTCGAGCGAGCTTCTGAGCGCGGCCGGGCCCGCGCCAGAGGGCGCCGCGCTCGCGGCCGCCGACACCACCGAAGAGCCGGCCGCCCATCCGCGCCGGCGGGCTTCGCATAGCTCGGTCGCGAGCGGCATTCGGGTTTATCATGCGCCGCCGTCGGATCATTAGGGCGCTGATGGGGCTGGCGCTCCTCCTGGCCAGGGCCGCCCCGAGCGCACGCGCGCAGGAGCACGGCTCGCCCACCGTGGAGATGACGGTCGGCAGCTCGCGCGTCATCCGGGTGGGCGCGCCGGTCAGTCGGGTGGCGGTGGCCGGCCGCGGCATCGTCGACGTGGAAGCCACGCCGCCCGATATCCTCGAGATCACGGCGCGCCATGCCGGCCGCACCGAGGTGACGGCCTGGGACAAGGCCGGGGCCGCGCACAACTACGCGGTTCGGGTCGTGGTGGCGGGCGAGGGCCTGCGCGAGCGCCTGCGCGCGCTGTTCCCGGGCGAAAAGATCGACGCCCAGCAAGCCGGCGGCGCGATCGTGGTGAGCGGTGTGGTGCCGGATGCTCCCACCGCCGAGCGCATCGAGAAGGTCGCGGCCAGCCTCGCCGGTGGCGGCGCCAATGCGCCCGCACCGGTCATCAATCTGCTTCAGGTCCTGGGCACCCAGCAGGTGCAGCTGGAAGTGCGCTTTGCCGAGGTGTCGCGCTCCGCCCTGCGGCAGATGGGCCTCAATCTGTGGGCGCGCACGGGCACCGGGACCAACGATGTGGTGGGCGGCATGCTGGGGCCGGCCACGCAGCCCGGGCCCGGCCTGGCGCCGCCGCTGAGCAGCGACCCGACGCTGGCCGGCCAGCTCCAGCTCCCGCGCGGGCTGCCGGTCGTGCAAAGCCCACTTGCAGGCGCCTTCAGCCTGCTGTTTGCCACCTCGTCGCAGAGCGACGTGCCGCTTTCAGGAGCGCTCTCGCTCCTCAGCGAGCGCGGCTTCGCCAAGACGCTGGCCGAGCCCACGCTGGTTGCGCTGTCCGGTCAGGAGGCGACCTTCCTGGCCGGCGGCGAGTTTCCGATACCGCTGACCCAGGCGCTGGGCCAGGTCTACGTCGACTTCAAGAAGTTTGGCATCCAGCTTCGCTTCACGCCCTTCGTGCTGGGCGACGAAACCATCCAGCTCAAGCTGAGCGCATCGGTGTCGGACGTCGACTACACGGTCGGCGTACGCCTGAACCAGGTGACCGTGCCGGGCCTCACCACGCGCGAGAGCTCGACCACCGTGCGCCTGCGCGACGGTCAGGGCTTCGCCATCGCCGGTCTGCTCTCGGATCGGATGCGCTCGACCGTCGACAAGCTGCCCGGGCTGGGCGATTTGCCGATTCTGGGCGCGCTGTTTCGGTCGGTCAGCTTTCGCCACGACGAGACCGAGCTCCTGGTGGTCATTACTGCGCACCTGGTGACGCCGCGCCCGCGTGGCGAGCACATCCCGGTCCCGGGCGAGGACGAGGTCTCGGACCCCTCCGACCTCGAGCTGTTCCTTTTGGGGACGGACGAGGCACATCACGACGCACCGGCCGGAAAGGTTGGGTTCGTCGAATGACGCGCCCGCTGAGCCTCGAGATCCTGGTTGACGACGACGACGAGGCCACGGTCGTCGAGCCCTCGCCGCTCGTTCACGCGGAGCTGACTGGGCTGGTGGCCGCGCGCGCGCTGATCCCCGAGCCCGCGCGCGCGCCCGCTCCCAGAGGCCGCATCGTGGTCGTGTTCGGCTGCAAGGGCGGAGTGGGCGCCACCACGCTGGCCGTCAACCTGGGCGTGGCCGCGGCCGGACGGCTTGCGCGTGGGGCTGTGGTGGTCGACTTCGACGTGCAGATGGGCGACGCGCTGGGCGCGCTCGATCTCAAGCCGGGCACGCTGCTCGGGGAGCTGGTGGGCCAGGTGGGCGAACTCGAGACGCCGGCTCTGCGGCGCCGGCTGGCGGTGCACCGCTCGGGCGTGTGCGTGGTCTCGCAGGCGGGCCGGCTGGAGGCCCTGGGCACTCTTGAGCTGGAGCAGGCGCGCGAGCTTTTATGCGTGCTCAGCCGCCACTTCGACGCCGTGGTCGTCGACGGGGTGGCAGATTTTGGCGACCTCGCGCTGGCCGCGCTCGACGTCGCTGACACCGTGGTTCTGGTGGTCACGCAGGACGTGGCCGCGCTGCGTCGGGCCGCCCGCTGCGTGAGCGTCCTGCGCCGGCTGCGCGTGCCCGAGCACAAGCTCGCGCTGGTGGTCAACCGCCACGCGCGGCGAGGCGGGGTCCGGGTCGGGATGATCGCCGAGGTGCTCGCTCTGCCGGTGGCGGCGCGGGTGGCGAACGATTTTCCGACGGTGATGCGCGCCATCGACGGCGGCCGACCGCTTGCGGAAGCGGCGCCGCGGGCGCGGGTGACCCGCGACGTGGCCACGCTGGCGCGCCGGCTGCTGACCGAGCCACCGGGTCGCGCGCCGGCTGCCCGGACCTCGTTCTTCCGGCGCCTGTTCGGCCGCAAGGCGCGCTCGCGAGGTGCCCCATGAGGGTGATCGAGCGGCTCGGCGGCGCCACCCCGAGCGCGAGCCCGCGCACGCGCGGCCAGCCCGCCGATCTCGAGCAGGTGGTGGCGCGCATCCACGACCGCGTGGTCGACCGCATCGACCTGTCGCAGGTGGCCCGGCTGGAGCCGGCTGCCCTGTTTGCACGGCTGCGCGCGGTGGTCCAGGAGCTGGCGGCCGAGGAGCACATCCCGCTCGCCGAGGCGGAGCGCGACGCGGTCGCGCAAAAGCTGGTCGACGAGATGACCGGCCTGGGCCCGATCGAGGGCCTGCTCGCCGATCCCCAGGTCTCGGACGTCCTGGTCAACACGCCGGCGCAGGTCTGGATCGAGCGCGACGGGCGCCTGGAGCTGACCGCGGTGCGATTCCGCGACCAGGCGCACCTGGTGCACACCATCCGGCGCATTGCCGCCCACGTGGGCCGCCGCATCGACGAATCCTCGCCCATGGTCGACGCCCGCCTGCCCGACGGGTCGCGTGTCAACGCGGTGCTGCCGCCGCTGGCCATCGACGGGCCTCTCTTGTCGATCCGCCGCTTCGGCAGCCGCCCCCTGACCGCCGACGAGCTTTATGCGGGCGGCTCGCTCGATCGCGAGATGCTGGCCTACCTGGCCGCGGCGGTGCGGGCCCGTCTGACCATCCTGGTGGCGGGCGGCACCGGGGCCGGCAAGACCACCCTGCTCAACGTCCTGTCCTCGTTCATCCCCGACCGCGAGCGCATCCTGACCATCGAGGATGCGGCCGAGCTGCGCCTGCAGCAGCGCCACGTGTGTCGTCTGGAGACGCGGCCGCCCAACCTGGAGGGCAAGGGCGAGGTGACGATCCGCGACCTGGTTCGCAACGCGCTTCGCATGCGGCCCGATCGGATCGTGGTCGGCGAGGTCCGCGGCAACGAGGTCCTGGACATGCTGCAGGCCATGAACACGGGCCACGAGGGCTCGCTGGCCACCCTGCATGCCAACAGCCCGGTCGACGCGATCGGGCGGCTGATGACCATGCTGGGCATGAGCGGGATTGCGCTGAGCGAGGCCGTGATGGCGCGCCTGATCGCGCGCGCGGTTCAGGTGATCGTGCACGTCCAGCGCGATGCCGACGGACAGCGACGCGTGACCAGCATCGCGGAAGTGGCCGGCCAGGCCGGGCCGGTGGTCGAGCTCGAGGAGATCTTCGCGTGGGCGCACAGCCCGGCCGCCGCACGCGGGGGCTTCGTCCACGTGCGCCCGACCCGATTTGCCGAGCGCCTGCTGCGGCGGGAGCGCGCGCGATGACGCTGCTCATTGCGACCGGGACCGCGCTGACGGTTTTCTTCGGCCTGCAGGCGCTGTACTGGCTGCGCCGGGCGCGCAGCTCCGCGCTCGAGTCGCACCTGCGTGCGCGCGTGGGCCTCGGGGCTCCCGGCGCGGCACTCTTGCGGCGCCGGCGTTGGCTGTCGACCGAGGATCTGCTCGAGCAGGCCGGGCTCGACTGGGGCATGCGGGGGCTCGCGTTGCGGGTCGCGGTCGCGGCCGCGGCCCTCGCGCTCGTGGGTGAGATGGCTCTGGGGCCGCCCGGCATCGGGCTCGCGCTGGCCGCGTTTCCCCTCCTGCGCCTGTACGCACAGTGGCTGCGCGCGCGGCGGCTCGAGCGCGTGAACAGGCAGCTCCCGCAAGCGCTCGAGCTGCTGGTGCTGTCGCTGCGCGCCGGGCATCCGCTCGAGCAGGCGGTGGCCCTGGTGGCGGCCGAGGGGCCGCTTCCGATCGCGAGCGAGCTGGGGCGTGTGGTCGACGAGCATCGCATCGGTCGCCCGCTCGAGGAGGCGTTCGCGGCGCTGGGCTACCGGCTCGACGGCTGCGAGGCCGTTCGCACGCTGGTGCTGGGCGTGTCGGTGTTGCACGGAACCGGCGGCAATCTGGTCGAGGTCATCGAGCAGATCCTGGCCACCCTGAGCGCACAGGCGCACTACCGCATGCGGCTGCGCGCAGCGACCGCGCAGGGCCGCGTGGCCGGGGCCACGCTGGCCTTTCTGCCGCTCGCGTTCGGTCTTCTGGTTGCGCTCGTGCAGCCGTCGTATGCCGCCCTGCTGGTGACGCCGGCCGGACGCCCCATCCTGGCCCTGTCGGGCCTGCTGTGGCTGTTCGGCGTCGTGTGGCTGCGTGCGCTCGTGAGGCCACGGACATGAGCGGGCAGGTGCTGCTCTGGGCCACGCTCACTTCGGCGGCCGCCACCGTGACGCTGACGCTGCGGGCGGCCCAGGCCTTTCGCAGGGTCCGCGCCGGGTCGTGGGGGCAGGGCCTGGCGGTCCTGGGTGCGCGCGTGCGGCCACAGGGCATTGCACAGGATGCGCTGCGCGTGCGCCTCGAGCGGGCCGGCCTGCGCGATCCGCGCGCCGTCGACATCTATCTGGGCGCGCGCGGCATCGCGATGCTGATCGGGGTTGCGCTGGCGCTGCTTTTGGCCAGCCAGATGCGCGGGCTCGGGGCGGCTCTTTTCGTGGGTGCGGCCGGAATCGCCGCCGGAACGCTGGCGCCGCCGCGATACCTGGCCCTGCGCGCGGGCCGCCGCCGGCGCGCCATCGAGCGCAGCTTCCCGACCGCGGTCGAGCTTTTGGTCGTGTGCATGGACGCCGGTCTGGCCTTCGAGCACGCGCTGGGCCGCGTCATGATCGAGCTGGAGCCGCGCGAGCCGGTGCTGGCCGATGAGCTGCGTGCGACCCTTTCCGAGCTCGACGCCGGATGCCCGTTCGCGATGGCCCTGCGCCGTCTGGCGCGCCGCATCGACCGCGACGAGGTGACCAGCTTCTGCGCGCTGGTCGGCCACGCGGCGCAGCTGGGAGCACCCCTGGCGCCGACCCTGCGCGCTCATGTGCGCTCGCTGCGCGCCCAGCGCGCGGCCGGGCTGGACGAGCACGCGGGCCGGATGGCGGCGCGGCTCGCGCTGCCGGTGACGTTGTGCCTCTTGCCGGCGACCATGCTCCTGGTCCTGGGACCCGCGATCCTGATGGCGCTGGCGACGCTGGGAGGACGACCGTGAGGCTGGGTGCGCTTCTTCTCGCGGTCGGCTGCGCAACCGCACCGAGCCAGCCGCCCGGCCAGGCGGCCGCCCTGGCCGAGCCGGGCCCGGCCGATGTGGCCGCACTGCGTGCGGATCTGGCCGAGCTCCTGTTCCGACACGGCCACGGCGACGACGCGCTCGCGCTGGCCCAGCAGGCGCTGGCCCAGGCGCCGTCGAGCGCACGCCTGCATACGCTCGCGGGCGTCCTTTTGGCGCGCAAGGGCCTGTACGGGCAGGCCGAGCAGGAGCTTGTGCGCGCCCTCGCCTGCGACCGCAGCTTCGCGCCCGCCCACGACGCGCTGGGCGTGCTCTACGACCGCACGCATCGATCCGCCCCGGCGCTGCGCGAGCACGAGGCGGCGGTGCAGGCCGCTCCCGGCTGCGCGCGCTGCTGGAACAACCTGGGCTTCTCGCTCTATCTCGCGCACCGCGACCGCGAAGCGGTGACCGCGCTCGAGACCGCGGTCCGGCTCGACCCGCACAGCCGCGCCGCGTCCAACAACCTCGGGTTCGCCTATCTGCGCGCGGGCGACCCGGCGGCAGCTGCGCGCGCGTTCCGGCAGGCGGCCGGCGAGACCGGCGCGCAGAAGAACCTCGCGCTGGGCCGCGCGCTGCCGGCCGGGAGGGGAGCGCAATGAGGCTCGGCCGCCGGCTCCTGTTGCTGCTGCCCCCGCTTCTGCTCTTGGGCTGTGCGGACCGCATTCATCTGTACCGGAAAACCGGCCGCGCCAAGCAGGCGGCCTTCGCCCGCCAGGCCGGTCAGAAGACCCACCCCGCGCCCGCCGGCCTCGACGGCCGCGACGCATCCCTTGTGATGGACAACTATCGGCGCGCCCAGCTGGCGCCGGGCGCAGCCGCAGCCGGCCCCCCCGCCCCGGGCGCGGGTGGAGGACGCGCGGAGGAGTCCCCGTGAGACGAGCCGAGGGGCGACTGGACACGCGACGCGAGCGCGGCAGCGTGACCGCGCTGGCTCTGGTGTGGGCCTCGGTGCTGACGGCTCTGGCGCTGGGCCTTTTCGTGCTGGGCCGGCGGGCGGCCCAGATGCAGGCGCTGCGCCAGGGCACCGATGCCGCCGCGATGGGCGCCGGCTACCTGGTGCGCGACGATTCGTACGGGATCTCGCCCAGCCAGCTCGATGGGGCGGCGCAGCGACTGGTAGCGTCCTACTTCGGCGGCTCGTTTGCGGCCCGCGCGGCGCGTCCGCGCGATTTCAGCCCCACCTACGCGCTGAGCGAGGTCGCCGTCGCGCCGAGCCTTCCGGGCGCCCGCGTGCCCGCCCTGAGCGGGCGCGCGTTCATTCACCAGCAGCGGCTCACGATGGCCCGCTACGAGACCATCACGGTGCTGGGGCCGCCCGATCGCTTCGGCCGCCGCACCTCGCGCACCGTGCAGGTCTCATGCACGCTTCGGCCGGCCCTGCGCCCGGACGCCCTGCCGGCGGACGAGCAGGATGGCGCGCCGCCGTCCCTCGCGCGGCGAGACAGCGGCACCGGCGCCGAAGCCGCGCTGGCGCGGGTGGGCAGCTCGAGCGCGGTGCGCTCGCAGGGCGGCGCGTATGTCATCAGCGCAGGCGTGGTCGAGCTGTCGCTCGCCCAATGCCGCGATCTCGAAGCCGGTCGCATTCAGATCTGGGCCCGATTTGGCCGTCCGCTGCTCTCGCGGCCCCGCCTAGGAGGAACCCCATGAGTCGGTCATTCTTGTGTGCAGCCCTTTTCACGCTTTGCGCAGGCGCCGTCGGGTGCAGCGGCGGCAGCCAGCCCACCAACCGGGCGCCCAAATTCACCCCGTACCACGTGGGGCCTTCGCGCGCGCAGGGCGACGCCCTGGGACGCCTGGAGAGCGACAGCGGCTCGCCCTGGACGGTGGGCTTCGATTCACGATTTCACTCGCCGACGCTGGCCTCGGGCCATACGCCCCCGATGACCGGCTGGGGGCGCTCGCCGACCGAGGCTGCCCTCGCGTTCCTGCGGCAATATCGAGATCTGTTCTTGATCGGCGATCCGGACACGGAGCTGAGCGCGGTGGCCGAGCTCACCGTGGGCGGACATGCGCGCGTCGACTTCGTGCAGCAGCTGGGCGCGCTGCCCGTGTATGCGGCCGGCCTGCGGGTTCACTTCGACGCCCAGGGCAGCATCCGGGTGGTGAGCGGCCGCTACATCCCGCACCTCGATCGTGCGCTCGCCGATCGGGCCGGGATCGACCCTGCAAACGCGGTCCAGCTCGCGACCGATGATCTGCTGGCCGCGCTGCCGTCCGCCCTGTCCACCGACCTCCGTCCCGCCGGGATGCCGGAGCCGGTCCTGTTTGCCGACGGCACGCAGCCGCGCCCGGCCTATCACATCCGCCTCCGGGTCGCGAACGCGCGCGTCCTCGCAGCCGACTACATGATCGACGCCGAGAGAGGCGACGTCCTGGGCCGCCACAACGACACCCGCGCGGCCGCGGGAAGCGGAGTCGGCCTGCGCGGCGATCGCAGGACGTTCGAGGTCTCGGACAACGTGCTGCGCAGCGACGGGGTCCTGGATTTCGCACTGCAGGACATGGGCCGCAGCATCGACACGCAAGCCCCCGATGGCGACTCGGCCAGGCTCATCAGGTCGCCGAACCCGAACGCCTGGGATGCGGCCGGAGTAGACGCCCACTACTTCATGACCGTGACCTACGACCACTTCGCGAGCACGCTCGGGCGGGTTTCGTTCGACGGTCTGGGCCAGCACATCTACTCGACCGTTCACGTCGGCTCCGATCTCGGCGACGCAGCTGGCAGCGCCTGGGATCCCGACGAAGCACAGTTCCTGTTCTCCGACCGTTCCAGCGGCGCTTTTCCGGGTGTGGCTGCGCTCGACGTGGTCGCGCACGAGTTCACGCATGCGGTCGTCGACTACAGCGCGCGCCTGGAGCAGGCCGAGCAACCGGGCGCGCTCAGCGAGGCCATCGCGGACATCTTCGCCTGCTTCGTCGAGCACAGCGAGCAGCCCGACGACGCCAACAACGTCACCATCGGCGAGGGCGTCGGACCGGGCGGCGCTCCCTACCGTGACCTCTCGCATCCACAAAAAACCGGGCAGCCCGACCATGTCTCGGGGCTCGGCAAGCCAGCGCCCACACCTGCGGTGGCGCCGCTCGGCGACGATGTGCACCGCAACGCGGGCGTGCCGGCCAATGCCTGGTACCTGATGACGCTAGGCGGGCGCAACGACAGCTCGGGTGCGGTGGTCGACAATCCGATGGGCTGGGAGGCGTCCGAAAAGGTCTGGTATCAGGCCCTCACCCAATACCTTGGCGAGCGCGCCGACTTCGAAACTGCGGCCCTGGCGACCGTGCAGGCGGCGCAAGACCTGTTTGGCGAGAGCTCGTCACAAGCCAGGACGGCCTCGTGCGCGTGGGCGGCCACGGGCGTTCTGCCCAACGGCTGCGGGGCCGCTCAGCCGCCGGACTGCCGGAGCGCCCCCGACGCAGCCGACCCCTCGGCCGCCACGCCGGCCGTCTTCTGTCACCCCTACTGCGGAACCCTGTCCAAAGACCGTCCGAGCACCTGGTACGCGGTGCAGGGCGCGGCCGGACAGCGGATCGAGATCACGCTGACCGGGCTGGCCGCCGACTACGACCTGCACGTGGTCGACGACGGAGGCAACCCGATCGGCGACTCGGCAAAACCCGGCACCGCCGACGAGGCGGTTGGGATTGCGCTGGGCCAGGACGCAACGTTCTACGTCCAGGTGACCGGCGCCACGCTGTTTTCGGCGGTGCCCTACGTTCTCCGCATCGGCAGCGACCCGATCTGCCGGCTGGTGCAAGGCATCGCAGGCGTCAACATCGATCCCAGAAACACCAGCGCCGCGCCGCCCTTGGGCGAGCTGCAACGGGTAGGGGCAAACCGGGTGCGCATCGAGTTCAAGGTGCCACGCTCCGGCTGCGCGAGCTTCGAGGACAGCGTCAATGCGGATGACCTGACGGCGTCATTTCGTGACTTCTACGATCCGATCATCAACCAGTACACGCAGGCGGGTATCGACGTGCTCCTGGTACTGGATTACGCAACCGCGTGCATTCCCGCGAGCGCCCAGGGACGGGCGCTCTGTCTGGACACTCAGTTCGAGAGCTACAACACGAACGCCTTCCAGAAGCGCGTGCGGGAGATCGTCACACACTACCAACCCAATCGGCACGTCTATGCGTACGAGATCTGGAATGAAGAGGACACGTGCGACGTCCCGGACGGCCAGGGGTGCGGTACCGGTTGGGCCCCCGGATACTGCCCATCCGTGCGCGCGGATCAGTACGCGAGGCTGCTCGTGGACGCTGCCGCCACGGTACACGATGCGTCCAAGGGGCGCGCTCTGGCCCTCATGGGCGGTCTCGGCGCCGGCCAATGGTCCTACGTGGACAGCGTAAAGAGCGCAGCGGGCGACGCGGGATGGGCCCAGGTCGACGCGATTGCCGTTCACCCGTACGTGAAGTGGTTCTGCTGCACTCCGCCCCCCGGCCCGGACTTTACGGACCTGCCCAGGTTCCTCGATGATGGCACAGGGAAAGGCAAGCCCGTGTGGGTGACCGAGTGGGGCATTCCCGACGACACTCGGCAACTACAGCTGATCCACGATTACTTCGCCTGGTTCGTCGCGCACCCCGGGTATGACGGCGTGCAGGAGTCATACTATTTCGCCTGGTCGGACAGCCAGAGGTTGGACGCTCCACATTTCGGCCTCTTCAGCCTCGACGGCGGCCAGAAAGACTCCTGGCAGGTCTTCCACGACATGGCCACCAAGGGGCCCTGAGTTGCGGAGGTCAGGCAACCGGGCCCTTGGCGGAGATGAAGAGGAAGCGTGCGTCGGCGGCCAGCCGGTAGCCGTCCTCTGTGACCTCGATGGTCAGGCCGGCCGGCGAAACCAGTCGCCGCAGGCGCTTGAGGTTGGTCCACAGCGCATTGTCGTGCACGTTGGGCCGGTACTGGGCATCCCAGAGCACCCGCGCGAGCTCCTCCTTCTCGATGGGCGCACCATTGGCAAGCGCGTACAAGAGCTTG
>DATFWX010000093.1:0-59632 GCA_035258845.1 Polyangia bacterium
CCGCCGTGACGGGCCCCGCGCTCGGCATCCTCGAGACCAACTCGATCGCCCGCGGCATGGTGGTCGCGGACGCCATCGTCAAGCGCGCGCCGGTTCAGCTGCTGGAGTCGCATCCCATCTCGCCGGGCAAGTACCTGATCGTCATCGCGGGCGAAGTCGCCGATGTGGAGGAGGCGCTGCAGGCTGGTGTGGCCGCGGCCGCGCACACGCTGGTCGATCGGTTGTTTCTCCCGCAGGCCCACTCGCAGCTCGCGCCCGCGATGACCGGCACCGCCGATCCGGGCCCGCTGGGCTCGATCGGCATCCTCGAGACCTTCACGGTCGCGTCCACGGTGCTGGCCGCCGACGCCGCCGCCAAGGCGGCAGAAGTGCGGCTGGTCGAGATGCGGCTGGCCAACGGCCTGGGCGGCAAGGCGTTCGTGGTCATGACCGGCCCGCTCGACCAGGTGGAGGCCGGCGTGGCCGCGGGCGCGGCCGCGGTCGGCCATGGGCTCCTGCTCGGCAGCGAGATCATCCCGGCCCCGCACGGCGATCTGGCGCGCAAGCTGACCTGGTAAAAAGGCACGCCCGGTCGGGCTGAGGTAGAATTTTGGGCAGCGTGGAAACCGAGCCGAAACGGGAAGCAGCGCCAGATCCGCTGGATTATCGGCGGCGGCTGCGCTGGCCGAGCTGGGCGCTCACCCTGCTCGAGGCGGTGGTCGTGTTCGGCCCGCTGTCGACCTTCGTTCACTTCACGCACGAGCAGGTGTCGGTGCTCAGGCTGGTGGGACCGCTGCTCGCGGTCGCGGTGCTCGCGGTCTACGTTCCGCTGTGGCGCACCATCTTCGCGCCCATCGACCGGTGCATCGCGCACAAGCGGCGCGGCGAGCCGATCTCGCAAGAGGATGCGCAGGCGGCCTACGATGCCATCCTGCATGCGCCCGGCCGCGTGGCCTGGCTGCGCGCCAGCTCCTGGTTTCTGCTCATCGGCGGCGCGGTGCTGGTGCTGCGGTTGACCGCCGGCTTCGACGACATCCCGGTCGTGCTCACCATCGCGACCCTGCACACCTACGCGGTCGCGGTCGTGCGCGCGCTGGTCTACGCGCGCGTGCTGCGTGACCTGCGCTCCGAGATCCTGCCCAACATCGATCCGCTCAAGCTGTTCGGCGAGACCTACTTCAGCCGCATCGTCGAGGTGGCCATCGCGACCGGCGCCATCGGCATCGGCTCGACCGCGCTGTTCGTCTATTACTTCATCCCGATCGACATGCGGGCCTACAAGCTTCTGGAGGCCTGGTTCGCGCCCACGGTCGCGGGTCTGACCATCCTCTGGTACTTCACGGTCCGGCGCTTGCCCCGCCCCATCAACGATTATCTGAAAAAGCGCGACGACGCGAGCGCCGCGGTGGCGTACCGGGAGGCGCAGGCGCTGCCCTTCAAGCTGGCCGCATCCAAGGGCGTGGCCTGGCTGGCGGCCGCGCTTGCGCTGGCGCTGCAGAGCTGGGCCTTCGGCGCCGACACCGAGAACGCCGGCTTGATGTTCGCGACCGTGCTCATCATCACCATCGGGGTTGCGCAGTTCGAGGCGCTCTGGCACCGCGCCAACCTGCGTCCGCTCCTGCAGCACCTGGCGGCGCGCCATCGGCTCCCGGTCGGAGAGCTGGCCACGCGCATGGGATTGCGCGCCAAGATGCTGGGCGGCTTCGGCGGCCTCATCTTCTTCGCATGCGGGCTCTCGATGCTGTGGTCGTTCGTACAGTATCGCAGCTTCGCGCAGAAAACCGTGCAGGCCGAGGCCCGGGCCGAGCTGGCGCGCGCGCAGGCCGATCTGACCCGGCAGAGCGTCAAGACGCCCCAGGACATCAAGCGCTACCTGGCCGCGCGTGGCGACCATGTGCTCCTGTACGTGCCGCCGGGTCTGCGCCCGCCGCCCGAGGTGGCGTCCGCGCCCGCCTTCGTGCGCCTGACGCTGGGTGGCTCCGAGAACCTGGGCCTTCTGGCGGCGCGGCCGGCCTCGCGCATCCATTCCAAGTACCAGATCGTCGAGCTGGGAGCGTTCTTCGTGGCCCTGCTCGGGCTCTCGACCGGGCTCATCCTGGTTCTGGTGCGTGACCTCACCGATCCGGTGCGGCAGCTCGAGCAGCGAGCGGTCGAGATGGCGCGCGGCGAGCTGGCGCGCCCGGTGGTGGCGACCGGCGACGCCGACGAGATCGGCCGGCTCACGTTCGCGTTCGAAGAGATGCGGCGCTCGCTGCGCGACAAGTTGCGCTCGACCGAGTCGTTGTCAGTCGCCCTCGAGCGCGAGGTGCTGCGGCGCACCGAGGACCTCGAGCACACCAACCGCGAGCTGCGCAGCGCGCTCGAGAATCTGCGGCGCGCGCAGGACGAGCTGGTCCGTTCCGAGAAGCTGGCCTCGATGGGCCGCCTGGTGGCCGGCATCGCGCACGAGATCAACAACCCGGTCAACGCCATGGTCAACTCGCTGACCCCGCTCGAAGAGTCGCTGCGTGGGCGGCTGGGCGGCGCCATCCCCGACGAGATCCACGAGATGATCCAGGTCGTCCAGCGCGGCGCCGGCCGCACCAAGGCCATCGTGCAGGCGCTGCACTCGTACTCGCGCGGCGATTCCGAGCGGCTGGTCGAGGTCGATCTCCATCGCGGGCTCGACGAGTCGCTCGAGCTCTTGCGCCACCAGCTCAAGCAGGGCATCACGGTCGAGCGGCGCTATGGCCAGGTGGGGCACGTGCGTGGATACGCGGGCCAGCTGCAGCAGGTATTCATGAACCTGCTCACCAATGCCGCCCAGGCGCTGGGCGAGAAGGCGCAGAACGGGGGCGCCGCGGGCGGGCGCATCATGATCGAGACCTCGCGCGTGGGCCGCGACGTCGTGATCAAGATTGTCGACGACGGGCCCGGCATTCCGGCGGGCGTGCTGCCACGCATCTTCGACCCCTTCTTTACCACCAAGGATGTCGGGCAGGGCTCGGGGCTGGGACTGTCGATCGTTCATGGGATCGTGGAGCGGCACGGCGGCCGCATCGATGTGGACTCGACGGTCGGCCAGGGCACGACCTTTACGGTCACGCTGCCCCAGGACGTGACGCTGCCGCAAGACAGTGTGGCGTGAAGGATACTGATCGACCATAATGGATTCGATAGGTTATGCGTTGGTACACGGGCTGCAAATGATGGCTTCAGAGGCTCTTGAATGAAGCGCTGGATGTGTGCTCTCGGGCTCGCTGCCGCGGTCGGAACCGGAGGCTGCATGCCGGGGTATTACGGCGTGCGCGGCAATCTCGTGGGCGCGCTCTGGACCGCCGCGGTGGTGGGAATCGCGGTGCACATGGCCATTCACGACGCCCACTACCACTGGGAAAACTGTGGGCACTATCGGCAGTGGCACGACGGCCGCTGGGTCTACTGGTACAACGACCACTGGGAGTACTACGACGAGCAGACCGGCCAGTGGTTCATCTACGAGTAGTCTTCGACTTCCGCTAGTCTTCCTCGGGAGGTGGTTGCGGGCCCGGCACGATTCCGGCGATGTCGGGATCTTCGCCGTCGGAGACGTCGGGTCGCGCGGCGCGCTCGGCAGCCCGTTGCGCGCGGCGCTCGGCCTTTTCGCGCTGGCGCTGCTGCCGTGCGAGCTCTTTCTGACGCTTGCTGACCGTCGGTCTACCCTTATTAAACACCGCGAACCTCCTCGTGCGCGCTTACCTTGCCGTCGGGCTCCTTATCTGCGGCCGCGTCCGCCGCCGCCGCGATCTCCATAGCCTCCTCGGCCGCCACCGCCACCGCCGCCGCCACCGCCGCTGCGCTCGCGCGCTTCGCTCACGCGCAGCGTACGCCCGTCGAGCTCACGACCGTCGAGCGCCGCAATCGCGGCCTGCGCGTCGGCGGGCGAGCCCATCTCGACGAACGCGAAGCCGCGCGGCTGGCCGGTCATCCGATCGGTGATGATGGCGACCTCGCGGACCTGACGCCCGTCCGCTTCGAATGCCGTGCGCAGCGTCTCCTCGGTCGTGTTGTAAGACAAGTTTCCGACGTAAAGCTTGGTTCCCATGCAGCCCTGGCCTTTCCGCTCGTCCGCGTCTCGAAGCCGAAAAAGGCCCTGGCGCAATCGAGCAATCGTTGACTTGCGTAGGGTACCATCTTCGCGCAGGGCTTGCACGGGGTGCCGTAGGCGACACCCGCCCGGCCCTTGGACCAGTGGTCCGACCACTCCCTGTGCGCATCCGCGCAGCCGCGATCCAGCCGATCGAGTAGGATGGCCTCATGCGGTTGATGGTGGCGATCGTGCTCGCAGGTTTGGTGGGCGGACGCGCGCATGCGCAGGTCCAGGCTGCACCGCCGCAACCGGCCGAGGAACCCATCCCGCCGCCACCACCGGCGCCGCCGGCGCCGCCGCAAGCCCAGCCGGCGCCCGAAGGGGTGCCGTACGGCGTCCCCTACGCGGCTCCGTACGGATCGCCGTACGGCTATGCGCCCGCCGAGGCCATGTTTCGCAGCGGCCGCCGCCAGCGCACCGTCGGCGTAGTGCTGACTTCGGTCGGGATCGGTCTGGCCGTGGTGGCAGGCCTTTTGTGGTTCGATGCGGACACGCGCCACGGTGGCGACTCGATCGACCAGACCGTCGAGGCACTTTTCGCCGTGCTCACCGGTGCCGCCGCCGTCGGCTGCATCATTCCGGGCGCGATCCTGTGGTCGCACGGCGACGAGAAAATGGATCAGGCCCGCCAGATGGGCGCGAGCGGGCTCTCGATGCTCCCCGAGCCCGCCACCTCGTTCGCCTTCGGCGCCAAGCTCCGATTGCGCTTTTGACATTCTGTCAGAGCCGCTTTGCCACTTTGACAGCCTCGTGCTATCCTCTCCAGTAGTTTCGAACTGTTAGGCCGGGCACGGGCCTTGTAGGAAAGGGTTTCATGGTGGATCCCCGTCCGCTGGTTCTGGTGGTGGATGACGAGCGCCCGATCCTGGAGTCGCTGCAACTGATTTTCGAGCGCGAGGCCCTCGATGTCGCGGTCACCCCGGACGCCAAGGAAGCGCTCGAGATGCTGCGCAAACGCCCGGTTGCCGTGCTGGTGACCGACCTCATGATGCCCGGCATGTCGGGCCTGGATCTGCTTAAGGCCGCGCGCGCGGTCGCGCCCGAGACCGAGGTCATCCTGATGACGGCCTATGGCACCGTCGAGAACGCGGTCGAGGCCATGAAGGAGGGCGCCTACGACTTCGTGACCAAGCCGCTTCGGCGCGCGCACATCGTGCGGGCGGTGCGCAAGGCGCTCGAGAAGCGCCACTTGGTCGAGGAGAATCGCTCGCTGCGCGCGCAGCTCGAGGCTTCGCGCAAGCGGGCGCTGGTCGGCAGCGCACCCGAGTGGCGGCGCATGGTCGAGGTGTGCATGCAGGCGGCGTCGTCGGCAGCCACGGTGCTGCTGCTGGGCGAATCGGGCACCGGCAAGGAGCTGCTCGCGCGCGCCATCCACGAGGGCTCGCCACGTGCGGGCGGCCCCTTCGTGCCCGTCAACTGCTCGGCGCTGCCCGAGTCGATCCTGGAGGCCGAGCTGTTCGGCTACGAGCGGGGCGCCTTCACGGGCGCCGTCACCGCGCGCGACGGCCGCTTCACGGCCGCTCACGGCGGTACCCTGTTTCTCGACGAGATCGGCGAGCTGGCGCCGCAGGTGCAGGTCAAGCTGCTGCGGGTGCTGCAGGAGGGCGAGGTCGAGCGGCTGGGCGGCCGCACGGTCAAGGTCGACATCCGGCTGGTGGCGGCCACCAACCAGGACCTTCTGCGCTCGGTGCGCGAGGGCCGGTTCCGCGAGGATCTGTACTATCGGCTCAACGTGATTGCCGTGCAGGTGCCGCCGCTGCGCGAGCGGCGCGACGACGTGCCGCTTCTGGCGGAGCATTTCCTGGCCCTGTATCGCGAAAAGAACGGCAAGAAGATCCTGGGGTTCACGCGCGGCGCGCGCCAGCTGATGGCCGATTACGACTGGCCCGGCAACGTGCGCGAGCTGGAGAACGCGATCGAGCGCGCGGTCGTACTGTCCAAGAGCGAGTTCATCGACGCGGGCGATCTGCCGCGCGAGGTGCGCGGGGCCGCCCCCTCGGGCGAGCCGCGCTCGGTCTCGTTTGCGATCGGCACCCCGCTCGACGAGATCGAGAAGCGGGTCATCCACGAGACCCTGGCCTACACCAAGGGCGACAAGCGCCTGGCGGCGCAGCTGCTGGGCATCGCAACCCGCACCATCTACCGCAAGCTGGCCGAGGAGGCCCCGGACGCGGAGCCCGAGGCCGAGGCCCCAAGGGACAAATTGGCAACACCACTACCCTAGTCTGCTCCCGAAATCATTGGGCTTTCCTGCGCTCGGCAGTGGCACCGGCATTGCTCTGGAGTGAGCGTACATGGAAGTGTTCCTGCGCAAGCACTTCTGGGTCTTCAACGTGGTGGTCATTGCCGCGGCGGCCGGCTTTGTGGCGCGCGCGACCGAGCACCTTCTGGAAGCGGCGCTGCTGCCACCGACCGACAAGCCGGTGACCGCTTTCCGCAAGCCGCCCACCCCGCCTCCGCCCCCGCACACCAAGGACGAGACCGAGATCTTGAAGCGCAATGTCTTCTGCTCCAACTGCCCGCCGATTTTGCCGAAGCCGGAGGAAACCACGTCGGTGAACACCGGTCCCAGCAAGACCACCATGCCGGTGCGGCTGGTTCTGACCGCGGTCTCGGACGACCCGCGCTGGTCGCTGGCGGTTTTGTGCGACACCCAGGCCAAAGAGTGCGGCGCGTTCGGCCTCGATTCCAAGGTCAAGGACGCGACCGTCATTGCGATTGACGAGAAGCGGGTCGAGTTCGACGTGCACGGGCATGTCGAGTTTCTCGAGTTCGAGACCACCAGCCCGGCGCTCGCCTCCAACGTGCCGCCGCCGCCCAACCCGTTCGGCGACGACGATCCGCTCGCGCGCGACCTCGAAAAGGGCGTCAAGAAGATCTCGGAGAGCGAATATCAGGTCAATCGCGACCTGCTCGACAAGGTGCTGGCCGACACCAACCTTTTGGCCCGCTCGGCGCGCATCGTGCCCAACATCGTCGACGGCAAGCCCAACGGCTTCAAGCTGTACGCGATTCGGCCCAACAGCGTGTATGCGCGCATCGGGCTGCAGAACGGCGACGCCGTGCATGCCATCAACGGCTACGACATGTCGAGCCCCGACAAGGCGCTCGAGGTTTACACCAAGCTGCGGCGCGCCAATCACCTGTCGGTGAGCATCACGCGGCGCGGCCAGAACCAGACGCTGGATTACAACATCCGATGAAAAGCTGGGTGAACAGCATGCGACGATTTTACACGGGGACCGTTTTCATCCTGGCGCTCGCCGAGGGCAGCGCGCTGGCGCAACCGGCACCGGCCCAGCCGCCCCCGCCGGCGCCCAAACCGGCCAGCCCTTCCCCGGCACCGCCGGGTCCACCGCTGCCGCCCAAGCCGCCGGCGGGACCCCGCACGGGCACCGGCGTGGGCGAGGCAGCACGCGCCAAGGGCAAGGCGGGCGCGCCCGCACCCACCGGTGCCAAGGCCAAATCCGATGTGACCGGCGCCGGCGACGTGGAAGAGGTGCCCGGCCAGGCCGCGTTCAACCAGTGCCGCAAGCTGCCGGCCGGCAAGAAGGTCAAGTTCACGCTCAAGCCGGAGAGCGAGCTCATCGATCTGATCGGCTGGATCAGCACCATGACCTGCAAGAAGTTCATCGTCCCGCAGAACATCCGGTCGCAGAAGGTCACCATCGTCAGCCCGACGCCGGTCACGCCCGACGAGGGCTATCGGCTCTTCTTGTCGGCGCTCAACTCGATTGGGCTCACCGTGGCCCCGGCCGGCGACGCGTTGCAGGTGGTCGAGACCCCGCGCATCAAGGAAGAGGCGCCGGTGTACCGGCCCGACGAGCCGGCACCCAGCGATGACCGCTACATCACGCGCCTGATCCGGCTGCAGAACGTGCCGGCGGCCGAGATGGGAGCGGTGCTGCAGAAGCTGCGCAGCAAGGACGGCGACGTGTCGTGGTACGACCCGACCTCGACGCTCATCCTCACCGACACCGCGTCCAACGTGCGTCGCATGATGGAGGTCGTGCAGTCGCTCGATACCCCGGGCACGACCGAGAAGATCTGGATCGTCAAGCTGCACAACACCAGCGCGGCCGACATGGCGCAGAAGCTGGCCGAGATCTTTCAGGTCGCGGGCGGCGCCGCCGGCAAGCCGGGTGCACCCGGAGGCGCGCCCGTGGGCGGTCCGCGCAAGGTCCCGGGCGTCGGAACCAGCGGCCTGGTGGAGTCGCCGGGCGAAATCGCGATCAGCAAGATCATCCCCGACGACCGGACCAACTCGCTCATCATTGTCGCCAACGAGCACGCCTACGCGCGCATCTACGCGCTCATCAAGCGGCTCGACTCATCCAAGGACGAGGCGGAGGCGCTGGGCGAGGGGCGCATTCACGTGTACCAGCTGGCCAACGCCAACGCCGATGAGCTGGCGCAGACGCTGGGCGGCGTGACCGGCGCCCAGGTCACGGTCGGTGGCGGCGGGGGCGGACGCCGCGGCGGTGCCCCACCGCGGCCAGGAGCTCCACCCCCGGCGCCGCCGCCGGGCGGGGGCGCACCGGGCGGGGGCGGGGTCAGCACGCTGTTCGAAGGCGAGGTGCGGATCTCGGCCGACAAGCCCACCAACGCGCTGGTCATCATCTCGAGCGTGAAGGATTTTCTGACCTTGAAGAGCGTCATCCGCAGGCTCGACATCCCGCGCCGTCAGGTCTTCATCGAGGCCACCATCATGGAGGTCTCGCTCGATCGCTCGCGCCAGCTCGGGCTCTGGTTCCACGGCGGCGACATCGTGGGCAGCGGCAACGACCAGACCCTCATCTTCGGCGGCTCGGGCGCGGCCAAGACCCTGGTGCCGGCCAATCTCATCGGCGACCTCGCGCAGGGACTGGCCGCGGGCGCGCTGGGCCCCGAGATCCAGGGCGCCGACCAGATCCTGAACCAACCCGGCATCTCGATCCCGGCCTTCGGCGTGTTCCTCAAGGCGCTCGCCACCTCGAACGACGTCAACGTGCTGTCGACCCCTCACATCATCACCACCGACAACGAGGAGGCCGAGATCAAGGTGGGCCAGAACCTGCCGTTCCCGGGTGCCACGTTCGGCACCACGCCCGGGCTGCCGGGCGCGACCGGCGGCGCCCCGGGCGCGACCCCGGGCGCCGGCTCGCCCTTTCTGGGCTTCGGCGGCTTCACGCCGGTCAACCGGCAGGACGTGGCGCTGGATCTGAAGATCACGCCGCATGTCAACGAGAGCGGCATGGTGCGGCTGGAGGTCGATCAGGAGATCTCCGACGTGCTGAGCGAAAACTTCAACGGCCTGGGCCCGGCTACCTCCAAGCGCACGGTCAAGACGGTGGTGGTGGTGCACGACCAGCAACCGGTGGTT
Source organism: Polyangia bacterium (assembly GCA_035258845.1). Lineage (GTDB taxonomy): Bacteria > Myxococcota_A > Polyangia > JAHFDS01 > DATFWX01 > DATFWX01. The sequence goes on from DATFWX010000093.1 coordinate 9,450, forward strand.
CTGGGCGGCCTGGTGACTGACCGGCTGACCAACAGCGAAAACAAGGTGCCGCTTCTGGGCGACATCCCGATCCTGGGCTACTTCTTCAAGAACACCACCAAGCGCATGCAGAAGAACAACCTCCTGGTGTTCCTGACCCCGTACGTGGTCACCGACCAGAGCGACCTGAAGCGCATCTTCGAGCGCAAGCTCGAGGAGCGGCGCGAGTTCCTCGAGCGCTATACGGCGTTCCACGATCAGCGCGACTTCGACGCCAAGGTCGACTACCGCAGCAAGCGCGGGTTGCTCGAGGAAATCAACCGCACCGCGCGCGAGGCCGACGAGGAGGCCGAGGTGATGGCCAAGATCCGCGAGGCCCAGATGAGCGAGGATCAGGGCCCGGTCGAGCTGCCGCCCGGATACCGGCCCGTCAAGACCGTACCGGCTGCGCCCGCGCCGAGCGCGCCGCCGAGCGCGCCGCCGGGCACGCAACCGCCCGGCAGCACCGCACCCACGCCGCAGAATCCGATCGTGCCAGGCACGCCGCCGGGCACGCCACCCAGCCGCATCAACCCGCCCAAGCCGGACTGACCATGGAACCGCGCAGCCGCGAGCCCAGCCCTTTCGCGACTCCGTTCGAGGAGGAGCCGACCCGACCCGCGCACGTGCCGACCAGCGAGCGCCTCCTGGGCTCCATTCTGATGCGTGAGTGCGGGCTCCGGCGTGACCAGCTCGAAGCGGGGCTGGCCACCCAGCGGCAGGAGGGTGGGCGCATCGGGGAGATCCTGGTCAAGCTGCACGCCATCAACGAGGGCGACCTTCTGCGTGCGCTCGGCATCCAGCTTGAGATCCCAGTCGCGGCCGAGATCAAGCCCGACGAAGTCGATGTCGATCTGGCGACGCAGGTGCCGATCGCATTCGCACGCGAGCACAAGCTGCTTGTGCTCAAGCGCGGGGAGGTCGCGATCCAGGTGGCGCTGGTGGACCCGCTCGATCTGTTCGCGCTCGACGATCTGCGGCGCCTCCTGGGCGCGCAGCTGGAGCCGCTTCTGGTGCCCGACAGCGTGGTCAGCGAGGCCATCAACAAGGTCTACGCCAAGAAGACCTCGGACGCCGATCTCGGCGGTGGCGAGGGCGACGAGGAGTTCGGGGAAGCCGAGGAGCTGACCGACATCCTGGACATGACCGACGAGGCGCCCATCATCCGGTGGGTCAACTCGCTGCTCTTCAACGCGGTCAAGGAGCGCGCCAGCGACATCCACGTCGAGCCGGGCGAGAAGGAAGTTCGGGTGCGCTACCGCGTCGACGGCGACCTGCGCGAGGCCAAGCGCGCCAACAAGCAGTACATGGCGTCCATCATCGCGCGCGTGAAGATCATGGCCGGCCTCAACATCGCCGAGAAGCGGCTGCCGCAGGACGGCCGCATCCGCCGCAAGATCGCGGGCAAGGACATCGACATGCGCGTCGCCACCGCTCCCGCCGCCACAGGAGGTGAGCACATTACCATCCGCCTGCTCGACCGACAGTCGATTCTGCTCGATCTGGCCGATGTCGGTTTCGGCGAGGACCACCTGGCCGCGATGAGCGAGCTGATCGAGCGCCCGCACGGCATCCTGCTGGTCACCGGCCCCACCGGCAGCGGCAAGACCACCACCCTCTACGCCTGCCTGGCCCGCATCAACCGGCCCGACCAGAACATCCTGACGGTCGAGGATCCGGTCGAGTACCAGCTCGAGGGCATCACGCAGGTGCAGGTCAACCCCAAGATCGAGCTGACCTTTGCCAACGCGCTGCGCTCGTTCCTGCGCCACGATCCTGACGTCATCCTGGTCGGCGAGATCCGCGATCTCGAGACCGCGGAGATCGCGATCCAGGCCTCGCTGACCGGCCACCTCGTGTTCTCGACCGTTCATACCAACGACGCGGCGGGCGGCATCACGCGACTGGTCGACATGGGGGTGCAGCCGTTTCTGGTCGCGTCCTCGCTGGTGGGCTTGCTGGCGCAGCGCCTCATCCGCCGGGTGTGCCCGGACTGCCGCGAGACCTATCGGCCCAGCGCCGCCGAGCTGGCCCAGATGGGCGTGGACCCGGATCAGTTTTTCGCGGGGCGCGCGCGCGTGCAGAAGCTCAAGGCCGCCGATCACCCGCCCCCGCCCGGCATGGTGTACCGGGCGCGCGGGTGCTCGAAGTGCCAGGGCACGGGCTATCGAGGCCGCTTGGGCATCTACGAGCTCCTGATGATCGACGACGAGATCCGCCAGCTCACGCTCAAGAACACCGAGTCCAACACCATCAAGCGCGCGGCCGTGGACAAGGGCATGCGCACGCTGCGCGACGACGGAGCGCAGAAGGTGTTGGCCGGAGCCTCGACCATTGAAGAAGTGATGATGGTGACAACGGAGGAATGATAGGTGCCGGTGTTCGCCTACAAGGGGCTCGATTCGCGTGGCAAGCCGACCGCCGGCGTGCGCGATGCAGAGAGCGCCAAGGCACTGCGCGCGGTGTTGCGCAAGGACGGCGTGTACTTGACCGATCTGCGCGAGGAGCGCGCGGTCAGGGGCGGCGGGGCGGCGGTGGTTGCGGTCGCGGGCGCGACCGCGCAGCCGCAGGGCCTCTTGCAGCGCGAGGTCGACTTCGGCCGGCTGTTCGAGCGCGTACGGCCGCAGGAGGTGGCCGTGCTGACACGTCAGCTCGCGACCCTGCTTCGCGCCGGGATCCCGCTGGCCGAGGGCCTGGCCGCGCTGACCGAGCAGACCGACAACAACAAGCTCAAGAAGACACTGGGCGACGTCAAGCAGAAGGTCAACGAGGGCTCGGCGCTGGCCGACGCCATGGCCGACCATCCCAAGGTATTCCCCGAGCTGTACGTGAACATGGTGCGGGCCGGCGAGACCGCGGGCAACCTCGACAGCGTGCTGGCGCGGCTGGCCGACTTCATGGACGCGCAGATCGAACTGCGCGGCAAGGTAACCAACGCGCTTATGTACCCGGCCATCATGATCGGCGTCGGCATCATCATCATGTCGATCCTGATGATCGCGGTGGTGCCCAAGATCACCGCCATCTTCGACGACTCGGGCAAGTCGCTGCCGTGGAATACGCAGCTGCTCATCTTTGTCTCGAAGGTAACCGGGGACTACTGGTGGATCCTGCTTCCGCTGGCCGTGCTTGGGGTCTTTCTTCTGCGCCGCTGGGTCAAGACACCCGAGGGCCGCGCCAAGTGGGACCGCATGGTGCTGCGGCTGTGGGTGATCGGGCCGCTGGCGCGCATGGTTGCCATCTCGCGCTTCGCCAAGACGCTCGGGACCATGCTCTCGGCCGGCGTGCCGCTTCTGCGCGCGATGGACATCACCAAGGACATCCTGGGCAACCGGGTGCTCGAGAAGGTGGTCGAGGAGGCGCGCAACTCGATCCGCGAGGGCGAGAGCATCGCGGCGCCGCTCAAGCGGTCGGGCCAGTTCCCGCCCATCGTGACCCACATGATCGCGGTGGGTGAGCGCTCGGGACAGCTCGAGCAGATGCTCGAAAACGTGGCGTCGGCGTACGACCGCGAGGTGGAGCTCAAGGTCAGCCGGCTGACCACGCTGCTCGAGCCGGCCATGATTCTGTTGATGTCGAGCGCGGTGGCGTTTGTCGTGTTTTCAATCCTGATGCCAATTTTGGAGATGAACGAGTGGGTCAGCTAGGAGGTCCCAGATGAATCGGGAAATGGGCAGATTGGTGCGCATGGCAGAGCGCGGCATGACACTGATCGAGATCATGGTGGTGGTGGCCATCATCGGGCTCGTGATGGGCGGCGTGGGCGTGGTCGCCTTCCAACGCTACAAGAAGGCGCAGATCGAGACCTGCAAGACCGAGATCCGCGAGCTCAAGGCGGCCATCCAGCACTGGGTGGTCGACAACACGGGCGAGAGCTGCCCCAAGACGCTGCAGGAGCTGTACTCGCAGAAGTACGTCAACAAGGCGCCCAAGGATCCGTGGAACCAGGAGTTCTTGTACACCTGCCCGAGCCCCACCAACACCGACGACGGCTTCGACATCTCGTCCAAGGGGCCCGACAAGCAGCCCGGCACCGAGGACGACATCAAGAGCGCGGGGCTGTGATGGTGTATGGATGACACGGCGCGCGCGCTCGACCGGCTTCACGCTCATCGAGATCATGATGGTGATCGCCATCGTGGCTTTGCTGATGGGCGGAGTGACGGTGGCGGTGCGCTCGGTCATGAAGACCGACCTCAGGGTGTCGGCCTCCAAGATGGCCTCGGGCATCCGCTACCTGTTCGATCGCGCCCGCGTGACCGGCAAGTACTACCGCATGGTGATCGACCTCGACAGCGGGCGCTACTGGGCCGAGCAGTCGGACGACCGCTTCTATCTTTTGCGCGAGAAGGAACGACCGCAAAAGCCCGGCCGCGGACCCAGCGAGGACGAAGACACCGCCCAGCAGCAGGCCACAAGCCCGCAGGCGGGCGCGCAGAAGGGCGAGGCCGAGCCCGGGGCCGACAGCACCGACGACGTGGCTGCGCTGTTCGACGATCGCGGCAACCTCAAGCTGGGCCAGCCCAAGGCCATTTTCAAATCGTTCAAGGAAACCAGCCTGAAGCCGGTCGAGCTCAAGAAGAACGTCAAGATCGCAGACGTCTACACGCCCAAGCAGCGCGACCCATATAAGGAGGGGCGCGCGTATCTCTACTTCTTCCCGCAGGGCTTTGGCGAGCGCGCGATCATTCATCTGTCCGACGGCGGCGACAACTACTACTCGCTCGTCGTCCATCCTCTGACCGGACGCGTGGTGGTGCAATCGGGCTACGTCGAGATCCCACGCGATTTCGATCGGCGCGACGACGAAGGCAACCTGGAGAACGAACGTTGACGAGGCAGCGCGGGTTCACCCTGCTCGAGGTCATGGTCGCCATCTCCATCCTGGCGGCGGCGCTGGCCGTGATCCTGCGCGCCCACACCCGCGCCATCACGATGTCCAACCATGCCCGCATGCTGACGACCGCAACCATGCTGGCGCGCGCCGAGATGGTGCGGCTGGAGGACGACCTCGACGAGCAGGGCTTTCCCGAGCAGGACGACCAGCGCGGCGGCGGCTACGGCGACGATGGGTTCGCAAGCTTTCGCTGGGAAGCGCGCATCGAAAAGATCGAGCTGCCATCCAACCTGGGCGATGCGGCGCAGAAGGCGGCCACCGAGAAGCAGGTGGCCGAAACCGCCGAGAAGACCGCCCAGAGCCTGGGCGGTTTCAACCCCACCCAGAGCGGGGTCGGTGGCGCGGCCTCGATGATCATGTCGCAGTTCGAGATCATCCGCAGCGCCATCGAGCAGTCGATTCGCAAGATCACGCTGCGCGTCTACTGGATGGAGGGCAAACAGGAAAAGTACATCGAGGTGGAAACGTTTCTGACCGACGCGTCCAAGGTCGATCAGGCGCTGCCGGGCCTGGGTGCGCTGCCGCCGGGTGGGCTCGGCGGGGCCGCGGGCACGGGCGGCGGGGCCGGCGCAGGTGGCGCGGGCGGCGCGGCCGGCAGCAAGGGCGGCACCGTTGGCACCGGCGGCGCCGGTGGCGCAGGAGGGCTTCGCTAGTGGCGACGCGTGCGGAAAGCGCTGGCTTCACCCTGATCGAGGTCATGGTCTCGGTCGGCATTCTGGCCATGGTGTCGGCGCTGCTCTGGGGCAGCTTCTCGCAGACCACCAAGACCATGCGCAAGATCGAATCCATCCAGGACCGCACCTCACAGGTGCGCATGGCGATGGAGCGCATGGCGCACGAGATCGCGATGGCCTACATCTCGGATCACGAGGACCCGACCACGACCGACAAGCGCACCCTGTTCGAGGGCCGTTCGCGCGGCGGTGGGGTCGACGAGCTGACCTTCTCGTACCTGGGCCACCAGCGGCTGTACAGGGATGTCGCCGAATCGGACACCGCCACCGTGATGTACTTTGGCGAGAGCGACCCGGTCGATCGTCACAAGCTCAACCTGGTGCGCCGCGAGACGCGCCGCCTGCAGCCGGGCGATCCACGCCGCCAGGCGGGCGACACGTACATCCTGTGCGAGAACGTGGTGCGCATGAAGCTGCAGTTCTACGACCGCCAGAAGAAAGAGTGGCGCGACGAGTGGTCGACCGTCAGCGCCGACGGGCAGCAGTACCTGCCCTGGCGGGTCAAGATCACGCTCACCGTACGCGACGAGCGCGGCTCCGAGGTGCCGTTCGTGACCGAGACGCGCACCATGCTCACGGAGCGGATCGGATGGACGCCGCAGTGAGACGAGCCGAGGGGCCCCGCGCAGATGGAGATCGCGGTTTTCGACCGAGGGTCTTGGTGCGTGGGGCGAGGCGAGTCTGGGCTGGCCTTCTCGGCGGCGCAGCGAGAGCGGAGCCGCATGGTGCACATGAAAGACGGCGCCGGCGCGACCGCGGCATCGCGCTCATCACGGCGGTCCTGTCGATTGCGGTTCTGACCGCGCTGATTGCCGACTTCAGCTACGCCACGCTGGTCGAGCACCAGTCGGCCGCCAACACGCGCGACCAGCTGCGCGCCGAGTATGCGGCCCGCGGCGTGGTCAACCTGTCGCGCCTGGTGATCAAGGTCCAGCAGAGCGTGATCGACAAGTTCCGCAACCAGATCGGCGATTTCCAGCTCTCGTCGATGTCGGGGCCGCTGCTGTCGCTGTTCGCGGGCAAAAAGGAGGAGGCCGAGGGCATCGGCGCCATGGTCGGCATCGACACCCGCGGCATCAAGGGCATCGGCCTGCGCAGCGACATCGACGTCGACCTCAACATCACCTCCGACGACGGCCGCATCAACGTCAACTGTGGGGGCGGGTTCAGCTCGCCGAACGCGCAGAACCAGCAGTGGCTCGCGCTCAGTCTGTACGCGCTGCTCTACTCGCCCCAATACAACCGCCTGTTCGAGCTGCCCGATGCCGACGGTCAGTACACGACCCGCGAGGAGCTGGTGCGCGCGATCATCGACTGGTCGGACGGCGACGACCGTGCCTTCGATCTGTCCCAGGTGCCGGGCTTGCAGGCGCTGGGCTCGACCGGCGGCGCGTCCGAAGACTACCGCTATGATGCGCGCCGCGATCCCTACCGCGCGCACAATAACTACTTCGATTCGCTCGACGAGCTGCACCTGGTCAAGGGCTTCTCCGACGATTTCATGGCCACCTTCGGTGGGACGCTGACCGTCTACGGTGGCTGCAAGATCAACCTGAGCGCGATGGGCGATCTGCCCATGTTGGCCAAGGTGGCGGTTGCGCGCGCCATGATGTCGAGCGCGATCAAGAATCCCAGCGATCCGGGCCTGGCCGAGCCCAACGCGACCACCCTCGCGATCTACGTGGCGCGCGAGCTCGACTTCCGCGCGACCAGCTTCGCGCCCCTTTCCGATCCCAACGAGCTGGCGCGCATGTTCAAGGATCCACTCAACAACCTGACCTCGCTGCGTCTAGCCTCGGGCCCGCCGCCCTCGATCATCGGGGTCGACCTCGATCCGGCGCGCCTGGGCGCCATGGTGCAGGCGCCGCAGGGCCAGCAGTTCTCGCGCCGCATCTATCGCATCGAGGCCCGCGCCGACGTGGGCAAGGTCAAGCACAAGATCGTCGCGGTGTGGGATTCGCGCAAGATCAAGCAGTTCACGGCCAACCCGGACAAACCCAGTGATGCCATGGGCAGCTGGGTTTACTGGAGGGAGGAGTAAGTGGCTCGACATTTCATCCTGGGCGTCGACCTGGGCGCCCACTCGGTCAAGGTGGTGCAGCTCGAGACCGGCTTTCGGCAGCTGCGCCTGCACGACTGCCACGAGCTCGAGATCGAGCCGGGCGACGAGCCCTATCTCGCGCGGGCGGCCCGCGCGCTCGCGAAGCTGGTGGCCGATCACGATCTGCGCGACACCACCATCTATGCCGCTCTGCCCGGCGACCAGCTCTCGCTGCGCCTGCTCGCGCTGCCGTTTTCGGACACCCGGAAGATCGAGCAGGTGATCGGGTTCGAGCTCGAGTCGCAGATCCTGGGGGACATCGACGAGGTCGTGTACGACCATACCGTGGTCGACCACACGCCCCAGGGCGGCGCGCGCGTGCTGGCGGCGGCGGCCAGAAAAACCGGTGTGCGCGAGCTGCTCGAGCGGGTGGCCGAAGGCGGCAGCGAGCCGCGCGCGCTGTTCGCGGCGCCGCTGGTCTACGACACGCTGGTCGATCGCTTCATGCCCGGCCGCTCGGGCACGTTCGCAATCGTGGACGTGGGCGCCGAGCGCACCAACGTGGCGGTCATCCGCGGCGGCCGGGTCGTGCTCGCACGCACCATCCAGCGCGGCGGCGGTGAGCTGACGCGCGCAGTCGCGCGCACCTACCGCTTGGCCGAGGCCGAGGCCGAGCGGGTCAAGCGCTCGAGCGGGTTCGCGCCACACGCCGACCTGCGCATCGAGGCGGGGCCGCACACGCAGATGGCCGAGCTGATGCGCGCGGCGCTGGCGCCTCTGGTGCGCGAGCTGCGGCAGACCTTCGCGCTCGCGCGCGTGGAGCTGGGCGAACCGGTTATGGCCGCTCACCTGTGCGGCGGCGGCTCGCAGCTGCACGGTCTGCCCGAGCACCTGCAGGAGCAGCTCGAGATCGTGGTCGAGCGCCTGCAGATCGAGGGCGGGCCCGGGTTCGCGCAGCTGGCCGATTCCGAGCAGGCGCAGGCCACCATGCCACTCGCGCTGGCGGTCGGTCTGGCCGGCGCCACCGGTCGCCGCGAGGTCGATTTCCGACGGGGCGAGTTTGCGTACAAGGCCGACTTCTCGTTCTTGCGCGCCAAGGCGACTTATCTGGCTGCGTGCGTCTTGGCGGTGCTCGCGTGCGCGGCGCTCGACGCCTACGCGGCCCTGCACAAGCTGCGGCAGGACGAAACCGTGCTCGACCAGAGGCTGCGCGCCGAGACCCAGGAGCTGTTCGGCGAGCCGCAGTCCGACCCCGAGGCGGTGTCCAAGCGCATCCGTCAGGGTATCAAGATGGACGAGCTGCCGGTGCCGGCCGCCACCGCCTACGATCTGCTCGACGAGATCTCGAAAAACATGCCGGCAGCGGACAAGATCAAGCTGGACGTGACCGAGCTCGAGATCAAAGCCAAGAAGACCTTCCTCAAAGGCACCACCGACTCGGCCAGCGCGGTCGACGAGATCGCGGCTGGCCTGGCCAAGATCCCGTGCTTTATCAATGAAAAGGGCGATTCGATTCAGAAGGGCGCGATCACCAACGTGGTGGGACAGCAGGACTTGAAGCAGTTCACGCTGACCATCTCGTCCAAGTGCCCTTGAGGTGAATCATGGCGGGACTTCGCGACAAGATTGCGCAGATTCGGGCCCAGTGGGACCGCTTGACCGTGCGCGAACGGCGGCTCATCAGCTCGCTGGCCGGCGTGGGCGGCCTGATGCTGACGCTGCTTTTGGGCTACTTCGTGTGGGCGGGTCTGTCGGACATCGAGGACCACAATACGGCGGCGCGGCAGGCGCTCAAGGACATTGCCGAGCACCGCGACGAGTTTCTGGAGGCACGGCGCCGCATGCAGTCGCAGGAGGTGCGGGTCAGCCGCACGCCGGTCGCGCTGGCCAGCCTGCTCGATGCGGCGGCGAAGGAGGCCGGCATCGCCCAGATCGACGAGCAGACCGAGCGCACGCCGGCGCCGCGCGGCAAGAAATATCTCGAGAAAGGGATCGATCTGAAAATCCGGCGCGTGGATCTGCAGTCGTTGGCCAAGTTTCTGCGCAAGATCGAGACCGGGCCCAACCTGGTGGTGAGCGACCGGCTGCTGGTGCGGACGCGCTACAATGAGCACGATCAGCTCGACGTCGAGCTGGGCGTGATGAGCTTCGAGCGCGCGCCCGAGTCGCCCAAGAAACCAGGCGGCGCCGGGGCGGGGGGCGGAAAGGCAGGCAAAACGTGATTCTGCGCATCGGCCGTCGCGAGCTTGCGCTGCCCGATCTGCCGCCCTGGGCGGGCCGGGTCGGCAAGGTTGCGGGCTATCCGCTCTACGGCCTCCTGATTTTCCTGTTCGTGCTGTATCTATCGCTGCCCTGGAGCCGGGCCAAGGATCGGCTGGAGGCCGAGGCCAGCGCCGCCGGTTACGACGTCCAGATCGGTTCGCTCGGGCCGGCTTTCTTGTTCGGGTTCCGAGCCCAGGACGTGGTGGTCAAGACCCGGCCCGTGATGCCGGGCGAGAAGCCGACCCGCATCGTGCTCGATCGGGTAACGGTTCACCCGAGCTTGCTGGGGCTCTTGTTCAAGCACGTTTCGTTCGACTACCGGGTGCGCGGCTTCGGCGGCGTGATGTCGGGCAGCTACAGTCAGGGCGCGGACGCAGAGACCGACCTGGAGGCGCGCGACATCGACCTGACCCAGGTTCCCGGGATCGAGTACGCGTTCAAGCTACCCATGGGCGGCAGCGCGCGCGGCGCGGGCGCGCTCTTCATGCCCAAGACCCGCTTTGGCGAGGCCAAGGGCGAGCTCAAATTCGATTGCAAGGACTGCTCGATCGGCGACGGCAAGGCCAAGCTGCCGCTGCCGGGCAACCAGTTTTTCGCCGAGGGCGTGACGGTGCCCCGGATCAAGCTCGGCAACCTGAGCGGCAAGGTTGTGGTCGACAAGGGCGTCGCGCGGCTGGTCGCGGTCGAGAGCCACAGCCCCGACATGGACGTCAAGATCGAGGGCGACGTCACGCTGCGCGATCCGATCGGCTTCTCGAGCGCAAACTTCTGCCTGGCCTTCAAGCCCTCGGCCGCGCTGAGCAAGCGCGAGGCGGTGTTTGGCGTGCTTGGACAGAGCCTCGACCAGACCGCCAAGCGCGCCGACGGTTATTACACGCTGCGCGTGAGCGGGCGGCTCGACTCGATGTACTTCATGACCGTGCGCTGCGGCGCCGGGGCGGGCGGAACCGGACCTAACGCAGGCCCCGGCGCACCGCCGATGATGCGGCCGGGCTCGCCCGCGACCACCTTCACGCCGCCGGCGAGCACGCTGATGCCGCCGGCGCCCCCCGGTGCCACCGTGGACCTGCCGCCCCCGCCGCCTACGCCCAATCCCAGTGCGCCCGACGCGGCGGCCGTGGCCGCGCCGCCCCCGCAACCGCCGCCCACGCCGCCGCTCGAGGGCACCGCGCCCCCGCTGCACGTGGGTGCGCCGGTACGCGGGACCGTCCTATCGCCCACCCCGACCGAGCCCCAGCCGCCGCCCGCCCCGCCGGCGGGCACCGACAAGCCCGCTACCGAGCCGTCGGAGTGAGCAAGGTCGTTACGGCCCCAGGCCGACCCACTCCTCGCCGTCCTCGCCCAGCTCCTTCTTCCAAATCGGGGCCTCGGCCTTGAGCCGTTCGATGGCCTCGCGGCAGGCGGCGAAGGCTTCGCCGCGGTGGGGGGCCGCGGCCGCGATGATCACCGCGCTCTCACCGACCTCGAGCATCCCGGTCCGGTGCAGGATGGCCAGCCGGGCGCCATGCTTCTTGGACAGCTCCTCTCCGATCTCGCGCAGTTTGCGCTCGGCCATCTCACGGTACGCCTCATACTCGAGCCGCTGCACGCGCCGGCCGCGGCTCTCGCGCCGCACCGTGCCCACGAAGGTGACCAGGCCGCCCGCATCGGCGCCCGCGACCGCGCGCACCGCTTCGTCGAGCTGGAGCGGGGCCTCCTGCAGCCGGTACAGACCGGCCGGGCCGCTTCCGCCGGCCACCGGCGGGATGAGCGCGATCTCGTCGCCATCATGGACGCGGGCCGTGTGCGGGGTCATCTCCTGATTGAGCGCGACCTGAAGGTGGCGCAAAAGCTCGCGCACGGCCGCGTGCCGGCGGCCCAGCGCCTCCAGCACGGTGGCCACCGTGGCGGCCTCGTCGTCGAGCTCGAGCGATTCTTCCTCGCGCCCCACACGCTCGCGGACCACAGCAAAGTAGCGCACGTTCACGCGCATGCTCGAACTCTAGCACGCGGGCCGCGAGCGGGTAGAGGCGGCGGCTACGGGGCCTTGAGGTAGAGCTGGCCGCGCCCGGCCACGATGGCGCGATGATTGGCCAAGTCCAGCCCTTCGCCGCCCGCCCGGAACACGGAGGTGCGGATGGTGGTCCAGTTCGCGACCTTGATGCGAGTGAGGACCGCGCGCGGGACGAAGACGCAATTCTGGGCGGCGGCCGTTATGATTTTCGCGCAGGTCGCGGTCCCGAATGTGGGGCCGGGAGCGGCCGGCGAGCCGCTCGACGAGGAGAAGTTGACCACGACGATGCCGCATTGCGCGGTCCCGCAGGTGAACGTGACCAGCAAATCCTGGTTGTCCGGGATGCCGCCCGGGCCGGCCAGCTGGAACGAGCTGCCACCCGTGGAGTCGCAGGAGCTCATGGTGAAAGTGCCGGTAAACGCCTGCACCGAGTTGGCGTCGAAGTTATCCACCACGTGCGGCATGCTCATGAAGGCCGCCGAGTCGGCGCCGCCCGCGGCCGCCACGGTCAGGATGGCACCCGGGTTGAGCCAGTGCGCAGCTCCCCCCACCTCCGGGAAGATCCCGTCGAACCCCGGCATTCCGGTCGGGTTCGGGAAATCACAGGTGTAGCCGGTTGCGGAGTGCGTGCAGGTAATGGTGGTTTGGGTGCTCGGAATGGCGTTGCCGCTGAACTGGAAGTTGGTGACGGTCACGTCGCCGATGTTGCCCACCCGGGGCGGCGGATCGGTGAGACCGCCCGCGTCACCGCTCGGCGTGACGTCGAAGTCCGAAGCCGTGCACCCGTTGGTCGGGGGCGTTCCAGTCACGGTGTCGGGAGTGAAGGTCGAGGACGTGGCCCCAACCGAGACCGCGGCGGTCATGACCGCCGTCGGTCCGGGCAGGAAGCCATGCAGCTCAACGATCCCGATGTTGACAGACTCGAAGGGCGGCGGGCTGTCGGGCATCATGTCGGCTGCGGCGTCGCGTGGCCGGTCGCCGGCTGGACCATCTCCAATGGGTGCATCGGGCGACGCCACCGTATCATCGCCGCAGCCCGCTCCACCCACGCCCAAAAGCGCCACCACCGAAACCAGCAAGCTCTGCAATTGAATGCGACGCATCGAAGGACCTCCTGTAGGGACTGCAAGTAAAACTTCGAGGCTGCGGTGGCCGTGGAAGCAACCCGCGGAGCCCGCCCCACCGAGACCATACTCCTCGGCGCAGCACCTGTAAAGTCCGGGCGTCTTGTGTGCTCGCTCACGCCGCAACGCTGGGCCGCGGACGATCTCGCTGGCCGAGTTGCAAATGCAGAAGACCGTCTTTCTCATGAGCGGAGAGATGTATTCTTGCCAAGCGAGAGGCCCGGGCCGCGCGCGTCTCCAACGAGGCGGGTTTTCTCCGCGCCACTTTTTCCGGCTCGCAGAGAAGGCCGACATCGATGGTGTAGAGGAAGGGTTTCGCGATCGCCTGATCGCCGCCTCGCGAAGGACGCAAAGGCCCGCGTGTAGCTATCACAAGGCTTACACAAGTGCTTGATTTTGATTAAGAACTCCTGCTCGGGAGCGGTCTGGATGAGATATTTCATCGGAACCACGACGGGTTTTCGACCATCGGGCGCGCCGGCGCGCGCGTCAAGGCAGCCCTTTCATTGCCCGATCCACAGAGAAAATCGCGTATTTACGTGTAGTTATATAACTCGCGTCACTGTCACAAACTTGCTCGCTCCTAAGCCCCGGCTTATACTTTTGTCTTGGGGAGTGGTACTTGTTCACAGGTTTCCACGAGTGATTACGGAGGCTTGAGTGTCCCGGTACGAGCAGACGGAGTTCCCCTTCGCATCGTCTCGGCCGCGCCGTCGGCGTGGCCTGCCCAAACTTGCCCGCCGCGCTCTCACTCCCATTGATGATGAGCCCGCGCGTCAGCGCCTCGAGCGTCGACTGGCGACACATCTTCAGCCGGGCCGGGTCGCGCTCGCAGTGACTGACAACCGGTACACGATGATCTCGGTCAAGCGCGAGAAGGGACCGCTCTATCGGGTGCGTCTGCACCACATGTTCCTGACTGCCGAGGCCTCCATGGTGCGTACGCTGGCTCGCTACGTGGCCTCAAACGATGCCTGCGCCTCCGACGAGCTGGGCCGCTTCATCGACCAGAACCAGCTCAAGATCCGGCGCGCACGCCGTCGCAAGCAGGTGGCGGTCACGCTCGAGACCCGCGGTCAGGTGCACGACCTGCAGGACATCTTCGACTCGCTCAATCAGCGCTACTTCGACGAGGTGGTGGCGGCCCGCATCACCTGGGGCCAGCGCAACGGCAAGCGGCGCCGCCGCAACTCGATCAAGATGGGCAGCTACTCGGTCGAGGACCGCTTGATCCGGATCCATCCCTCGCTGGACCGGGAGTTCGTGCCGCGCTTTTTCGTGGAGTGGATCGTGTATCACGAGATGCTGCATCAGGTGCACGACATCCCGCTCGTCGGCGGCCGCCGCATCTTCCATACTCCCGAGTTCTTGCAGCAGGAAGCCGCATTCGAGCACTTCGACCGCGCCCGCCGCTGGGAGCGCGCGCACCTGAACCGGCTGCTGCACTACTAAGCCGGCGTCTCCGCATCACCTTGCCTTTCCAGGCGAATTGTGAGAAACCGTTCGCGTGATCCGCAAGAAGGACGCGCTCGAGTACCACAGCACCGGCCGCCGCGGAAAGATCGAAGTGGTGCCCTCGAAGCCGCTGCTGACCCAGCGCGACCTGTCGCTCGCCTACACGCCCGGCGTGGCCGAGCCGTGCCTCGAGATCGCGCGCGACCAGGAGCTCTCCTACACCTACACCAGCCGCGGCAACCTGGTGGCCGTCATCTCCAACGGCACTGCGGTCCTGGGCCTGGGCGACATCGGCGCCGATGCAGCCAAGCCGGTGATGGAGGGCAAGGGCTGTCTTTTCAAGAAGTTCGCGGACATCGACGTGTTCGACGTGGAGGTGGCGACCAAGGATGCGGACGAGTTCATCCGGGTCGTGGCCGCGCTCGAGCCCACCTTCGGCGGCATCAACCTCGAGGACGTCAAGGCGCCCGAGTGCTTCTACATCGAGCAAGAGCTCAAGAAGCGCATGCAGATCCCGGTTTTCCACGATGATCAGCACGGCACCGCCATCATCTCGGGCGCCGCGCTGCTCAACGCGGTCGAGCTGCAGAAAAAGGACATCGCCAAGCTTCGGCTGGTGGTCTCGGGCGCCGGCGCCTCGGCCATCGCGTGCGCCAACTACTACGTCTCGCTGGGCGTCCGGCGCGAAAACATCCTGCTCGTGGACTCGATTGGCGTGATCTATCGAGGTCGCACGCAGGGCCTCAATCAATATAAGGAAGCCTTCGCACAGGACACCAAGGCGCGCACGATCGCCGACGCGCTTTCCGGTGCCGACGTGTTCCTGGGCTGCTCCAAGGGCGGCCTGGTGACCAAGGAGATGGTGCGGTCCATGAACGACCGCCCGATCGTGTTCGCGCTGGCCAACCCGGATCCGGAGATCTCGTACAAGGATGCCCTGGCCGCCCGCTCCGACGCGATCGTCGCCACCGGCCGCTCCGACTACCCCAATCAGGTCAACAACGTGCTCGGCTTCCCGTTCATCTTCCGGGGTGCGCTCGACGTGCGCGCCCGCGAGATCAACGAGGCCATGAAGCTGGCCGCCTCGCGCGCGCTGGCCGAGCTGGCCAAAGAGGGCGTGCCGGAGGCGGTCAGCGCCGCCTACGGGGATCAGACCTTCCACTTCGGTCGCGACTACCTGATCCCGAAGCCGTTCGACCAACGTGTTCTGTGGTGGGTGGCCCCCGCGGTGGCGCAGGCGGCCATGGCGAGCGGCGTGGCGCGCACGCACATCGACCTCGATGAGTACCGCGAGCGGCTGCAGCGGCGGCTGACCGGCCACACCCACGTGGTCATGCGGGGCATCGTGCTCAAGGCCAAAGCGCAGCCCAAGCGCATCGTGTTTCCCGAGGGCGATCATCCCAAGGTGCTGCGCGCCGCCCAGATCGTGGTCGACGAGGGCATCGCGCGTCCGATTCTCCTGGGCCCGCGCGCCAAGATCGAGGAGCGCCTGCAGGATCTCGAGCTCGGCGATCTGATCGATCGGGTCGAGATCATCAACCCGCGCGAGTACGACAAGTACGACGAGTTCGTGGCCAAGATGTTCGAGAAACGCCAGCGGCGCGGGGTCACCATCGAGCATGCACGGCGCCTGATGGGCCGGCGCAACCCGTTCGGCATGATGATGGTGCACCTGGGCGACGCGGACGGCCTGGTCGCAGGCGTGACCATGGCCTACCCAGAGACCATCCGACCGGCGCTCGAGATCATCGGCGTGCGGCCCGGCGTCAAGCGCGCTTCGGGCATGTACATGATGGTGTTCAAGAACGACGTCAAGTTCTTCACCGACGCCACGGTCAACATCGATCCGGACGAGGAAACGCTGGCCGAGATCGCGATTCAATGCGCGGACGCGGTGCGCGATTTCGACATCAAGCCGCGCGTGGCCATGCTCTCGTTCTCGAACTTCGGCAGCTCGCGGCATCCCGAGAGCGACCGGGTCGCGCGCGCGGTCGGGCTGGTGCGCCAGCTCAGGCCCGACATCGAGATCGACGGCGAGATGCAGGCCGATGTGGCGCTCGACTACAAGTACATCCATGAGCACTACCCGTTCTGCCGGCTGACCGACGAGGCCAATGTGCTCGTGTTCCCGAGCCTGTCGGCCGGCAACGTGGCCTACAAGATCGTGAGCCGCTGGGCGGGCGCGGAGGCGGTGGGGCCGATCCTTTTGGGCCTTCGAAAACCGGTGGCCGTGCTGCCGCGCAACTCGGGTGTGACCTCGATCGTCAACATGACCGCGTTCACGGTCATGAAGGCGCAGGCCGCCGCGGGCGAGGGCAGACCCAGTGTGGGCGCGACCGCGGCCGTGCAGCAAGTGCTGAGCCCGACACGTTGAGCCACAGAGAACCGAAAGAACCCAGAGGACACTGACATGGCAGAGCAGGTCGTCCAGCTCGGAGGTCACCCGGTCGGCTTCGGCAAGAGCGCGCGCAGCGACACCTGGTGGGTGGGGCCGCTGCTGACGTTTCTGGGGCTGTTCGCCTTCGTCGCCTACTCGTTCTATCGGATTTTCGAGGGCTGCTACTACTATGCGGCGCCGTACCTGTCGCCGTTTTTCTCGCCCACGCTGATGATCGATCCCAATGCGCCCGGGGCAGCCCCACTCCACCACGCCTGGTTCGGCGCATTTCCGGCCGGCTGGCCCCACATCATCTCGCCGGCCTTTCTGGTGCTGCCGTTTCCGGCCGCGTTTCGCTTCACCTGCTATTACTACCGCAAGGCCTACTATCGCTCGTTTGTCGGCACGCCGCCCGCGTGCGCCGTGGGTGCGCTGCCCCAGAACAGCTACAAGGGCGAGACCGGCCTTCTCATCATCCAGAACCTGCACCGGTACACGCTCTACTTCGCGATCGTGTTCGTGTTCATCCTGTCCTACGACGCCGTGATGTCGTACTCGCGCGCGGGCCAGCTCGGCATCGGCGTGGGCAGCCTGGTTTTGACCATCAATCCCATCCTGATTGGGCTCTACACGTTTGGCTGCCACTCGTTCCGGCACCTGATTGGCGGGCGCAAGGACTGCTTCTCGTGCGACGGCACGGGCACGCTCGCGCATGGGGTGTGGACCAAGGTGTCGTGGCTGAACGAGCGCCACATGCTGTTCGCGTGGATGAGCCTGTTGTGGGTCATGTTCACCGATTTCTACGTGCGCATGGTCGCGTCGGGCGCGATCCACGATTTCTCAACCTGGGGTTAGAGCAATGGCTCTGAACGTTTCCGAGATCCAGACCGTCGAGCATGATGTCCTGGTCGTGGGCGCGGGCGGAGCCGGCCTGCGCGCGGCCATCGAGGCGTCCGTGCAGGGCCTGTCGACCGGGATGGTCTGCAAGTCGCTGCTCGGCAAGGCGCACACGGTCATGGCCGAGGGCGGGATTGCGGCCGCGCTCGGCAACGTGGATTCGCGCGACAACTGGAAGATCCACTTCCGCGACACCATGCGCGGCGGCAAGTTTCTGAACGACTGGCGCATGGCCGAGCTGCACGCCAAGGAAGCGCCGGAGCGCGTGCGCGAGCTCGAGGAGTGGGGCGCGGTCTTCGATCGCACCAAGGAAGGCCTGATCAGTCAGCGCAACTTCGGCGGGCACCGGTATCCTCGGCTGGCGCACGTGGGCGACCGCACCGGGCTCGAAATGATCCGGACGCTCCAGGATTACGGCGTTCACCGGGGCATCTCGGTCTACATGGAATGTACCGGGCTCGAGCTTTTGACCGACGCCGGGCGCATCGCGGGCATGCTGGGTTACTGGCGCGAGAGCGGCCGCTTCGTGGTGTTTCGCGCCAAGGCGGTGGTGCTGGCAACCGGCGGCGCGGGCAAAGCCTGGCGCATCACCTCCAACTCCTGGGAGTACTCGGGCGACGGCTACGCCATGGCCTACGAGGCGGGCGCCGAGCTCATGGACATGGAGTTCACGCAGTTTCATCCGACCGGCATGGTGTGGCCGCCCTCGATCCGGGGCGCGCTGGTGACCGAGAGCGTGCGCGGCGATGGCGGCATCTTGCTGAACAATCTGGGCAAGCGCTTCATGTTCGGCTACATCCCCGAAAAGTTTGCGCCCGAGACCGCGGCCAGCGAAGAGGAGGCCAACCGCTGGCTCAAGGGTGACAAGAGCGCGCGGCGGCCGCCCGAGCTGCTCACGCGCGACGAGGTTGCACGCGCCATCACGGCCGAGGTCAAGGCCGGGCGCGGCTCGCCGCACGGCGGCGTGCTGCTCGACGTCGCTTCGCGCCTGCCAGCCGACGTCATCAAGCGCAAGCTGCCGTCCATGTACCATCAGTTCAAGGAGCTGGCCGAGGTCGACATTACCAAGGAACCGATGGAGGTGGGGCCGACCCTGCACTACTTCATGGGCGGGATCCGCGTGGATGCCGACACCCAGCAGTCGACCACCGTGCCCGGACTGTTCGCGGCCGGCGAGTGCGGCGGCGGTATGCACGGCGCCAACCGGCTGGGCGGAAACTCGCTCTCGGACCTGCTCGTGTTCGGGCGGCTGGGCGGCCTGGGCGCGGCCAACTACGCCAAGAGCCTCAGGAGCGCGCCCCGGGTCAACGACGAGCAGGTCGCCGCGTCGATGCGGCGCGCGACCGCGATCCTCAATCGCGAGAGCGGCAAGAACCCGTACCTGATCCACGAGGACCTGCAGACCGTGATGGACAAGCACGTGGGCATCGTACGGGTGCAGGCGGATCTGGAGCAGGCGCTGGTGGAGCTGGGGCGGCTCAACACCGATGCCGCCCAGGTCAAGGCGCACGGCACCTCGCAGTACAACGCGGGCTGGCACGAGGCGCTCGATCTGCGCGCGCTGCTCATCACCGCCGAAGCAGTCACGCGCGCGGCCCTGATGCGTCAGGAGAGCCGGGGCGCGCACACGCGCAACGACTACCCGGGCGAGCGCGAGGAGTGGGGCAAGCACAACGTGATCATCCGCAAGGCCAAGCATGGCGGCATGGAGGCCGTCAAGGTCGAGCGGCCGGCGCCGCCGCCCGAGCTGGCCAAGATCGCGCAGGCAAAAATCGAGGATTTGGAGGCAGGACGTGTCTGAACGCCGATTCCGCGTGTGGCGCGGCGACGCCAAGGGCGGCCAGTTCGTCGAGTACCAGGTCGAAGTCGAGCCCGGGATGGTGGTTCTCGACGTGATCCACCGCATTCAGGCCACGCAGGCCAACGACCTGGCGGTGCGCTGGAACTGCAAGGCCGGCAAGTGCGGCTCCTGCTCGACCGAGATCAACGGCAAGCCGCGCCTGGCCTGCATGACCCGCATGAACCTTTTCGGTCCCGACGAGACCATCACGGTGCAGCCGGTCAAGACCTTCCCGGTGATCAAGGATCTGGTCACCGATGTGTCGTGGAATTTCGAGCAGAAGAAGCGCATCCCGTACTTCCAACCCAAGCCCCGCGACGCCGACGGCCAGTACCGCATGATGCAGAAGGACGTCGACCGGGTGCAGGAGTTCCGAAAGTGCATCGAGTGCTTTCTGTGTCAGGACGTGTGCCACGTGCTGCGTGACCAGCACGCAAAGGCAAAATTCGTGGGGCCGCGCTTCATGATTCACCTGGCCGCGCTCGAGATGCACCCGCTCGACGTCGCCGACCGCGTGCCCGCGATCCGCAAGGAGTTCGGCTCGGGTCTGTGCAACATCACGCGCTGCTGTACGGAAGTGTGCCCCGAGAGCATCGGCATCACCGACAATGGCATCATCCCGCTCAAGGAACGCGTGGTCGACCGCTACTTCGACCCCATCGCGATCCTGGGTCGCAAGCTGTTCGGGGGCCGAAAGTAGCTTGTGCTGCCCGCCCGGGCGCGGGAAAATGAGCCCCGCGGCGCGGTTGCGGGTGGCAAAGCATGACACGCAGGCCTGACGATCCGGTTTCCGACTCCCGGGCCGAAGTCGAGAGCGCGCCCACGCTCGACCACGACAGCGCACACACCTGGTCGCTGGCCGCGCCAATTCCGCCCGCCTTCGAGCACGGCGACCTGGTGGCCGGACGCTACCGGATCGTCCGCTTCCTGGCCGCCGGTGGCATGGGTGAAGTGTTCGAGGCCGAGGACACTGAGCTGGCCATCCGGGTGGCCCTCAAAACCGTCCGCGAGCCCCTGTCCGGCAGCACGGTGGCCATCGAGCGCTTCAAGCGCGAGATCAATCTGGCGCGGCGGGTCACGCATCCCAATGTGTGCCGCCTCTTCGATGTCGGGTTTCACGAGCGGCGCCCGGGCGACCGGGGCGAGCGCGTGACCTTTTTGACCATGGAGTTTCTGAGCGGCGAGACCCTGTCCGAGCGGCTGCGCCGCGCGGGCCGGCTGTCGGCCGCCGACGCGCTGCCGATCATCGAGCAGATGGCGGCCGCGCTCGACGCCGCCCACCGCTCGCACGTCGTGCACCGCGACTTCAAGAGCGAGAACGTGGTGCTGGTGCCCGCGCCCGAACGCCCATACGGCGTGCGCGCTGTGGTCACCGACTTCGGGCTGGCGCGCACCGCCTCAGTGGTCGATGCGCCCGCCACGCTGACCCAGACCGGAGGCCTGTTGGGAACGCCCGGCTACATGGCACCCGAGCAGGTGGAGGGGGGCCAGGTGACCGCGAGCGCGGACCTGTACGCGCTCGGTGTCGTGATCTACGAGATGGTGACCGGAGAGCTGCCGTTTACGGGGCCCAACTCGATGGCGATCGCGGTCCAGCGGCTCAAGCGGCCTGCGCCCCCGCCCCGCCGTCTGGTGCCGGATCTGGACCCGACCTGGGAAGCGGCCATCCTGCGCTGCTTGGAACGAGAGCCGGCGCGCCGCTTCACGAGCGCGGGCGAGGTCGTGCGGGCCTTGGCGAGCCCACAGGCAGCGTCGCTCGCGGGGCGGTGGGGGGCGCGCGTCTGGATGGGGCTGGCGGCGCTCGGGATCTTGCTTGTGGCAGCCGGGCTCGGTCTGGGGCTCTACGCGTGGCGCCTGCACGCGCGCGCCCTCAGCGCCGCCCGCGCGCGCCGCTCGGTGGCTGTGCTCGGCTTCTCGAATGCGAGCGGGGCCGCCGAGACCTCCTGGTTGGGGGGCGCGCTGGCGGAGCTTCTGGCGACCGAGCTGGGCGCGGGCGACAAGCTGCGCACGATCCCCGAGGAGAACGTCGCGCGCGTGAAGCTCGAGCTGGGGCTGGGCAGCCCCGGGGAGCTCGACCGCGCCGAGCTGTCCCGGATTCGTCAGATGCTGCCGGTCGACGACGTGGTGGTGGGCTCGTACCAGGCCGGAGGCGGCACGTTGCGCCTGGAGGTGCGGGTCCAGGATGCTGTGCGCGGCGACACCGTGGCCACGCTCAGCGAGCAGGCGCTGCAGTCCGACCTCTTGCCTCTGGTCACGCGTGTGGGGGCGCGCCTGCGCGATCGGCTGGGCGCGGGCTCGCTCAGCACCGAAGAGGCGCGCGCGTTACGAGCCTCGCTGCCCAAGAATCCCGAGGCCGCGCGGCTGTACACGCAAGGGCTGGCGCGCATCCGACGCCACGAGGCCACCGCGGCCCGCGACCTCCTGGAGCAGGCAGCCCTCATCGACCCCGGAAATGCTCGCATCCATGCCGCGCTGGCCGGAGTCTGGCAGCGCATCGGCGACGACGCGAAAACGTCAAGTGAGGCCAAGCGCGCGCTCGATCTCGCGCAGAGCCTGCCGCGGGTCGAGCGGATGGAAATCGAGGCACAGTATCACGAGGCAGTCCGGGACTGGGCGGGCGCAGTCGAAATCTACCGCACCTTGTCGAGCGCGCTGCCCGACGACATCGACCTGGCCGGAGATCTGGCGCGCGCGCAGATCAAGGCCGGCCAGAGCAAGCAGGCGCTTTTGACTCTGGAGGCGATCCGCCGGCGGCCGGTGCCGCCGTCCCAGCAACTGCGCGTCGATCTGCTCGAGGCCAAGGTCGCCGAGGCGGTGACCGACGTCCGGCGTCAACAGGCGGCGGCCGCGCGGGCGGTGGTAGGCGCGACTGCGACCGGTGCGCGCCTGATCGCGGCTGATGCTCACCTGCTGGAAGGCAATGCGCAATCGGAGCTGGGCGATAAGGTGAAGGCGCGGGCGTCGTACGAGCAGGCCAAGCGGATTTACATCGAATCGGGGCACCGCATCGGGCTGGCACAGGTGAGCCTGAATCTGGCTGGCCTCGAGTACGAAGCCGGCAACCTGGCGCTGGCCCGGCAGGGGTTCGAGGACGCGCTCGCGATCGAGCGCGAGCTGGGCGAGCGCGAGGAGGTGGCGCGTGCGCTCAACAACCTGGCGCTGGTGACTCAGGACATGGGCGACATCGTGGGCGCGCTCAGGCGGCACCAGGAGGCGCTGGCCATCCGGCGCGAAATCGGCGACCAGAAGGGGCTGGCCAGCTCGTTGGCCAACATTGGCCTGATCGAGGAGATGCAGGGCGATCTGCCGGCAGCGCGCGCCAAGCTCGAGGAGTCACTCGCCATCGTGCGCGAGCTGCACCAGAAGGTCGTGGTGGGCCAGCGCCTGGAAGAGCTGGGTGGCCTGCTGATCGACCAGGGCGATCTGGTGGGGGCCCGCGCCCGGCTGGAGGAGTCGTTGGCGGTTCGCGCGCAGGTGGGCGCCCCGGTCCCGATGGCGGGCAGCCGGGCCTTGCTGGCCATGCTGAACACGGCCGAGGGCCATCACGAGCAAGCGGTGGCGTTGGCGCGCGAGGCTGCCCGGGCGCTGGAGGCTGAGCATGCGCCCGAAGGGGTTGCGTTGGCGCAAGCCATCCTGGCGCAGGCCCTGCTCGGGCAGGGACAGACCGCGCAAGCGCTGGCAGCCGCCGAGCTGGCCGCCAAGGTGGGCGCAGATGTCCAGGCCCCGGAGTCGCGCATGGCGATCGCGATTGCGCTCGGGCGCGCGCGCGCAGCGCGCGGCGCCGCGGGCGAAGCCATCCGGGGCCTGCAGGTGGCCAGCGACCAGGCCAGCCAGCTGGGGCTGGAAGGTCTGCGGCTGCAGGCCGAGCTGGCGCTGGGCGAGTGCGAGCTCAAGGCGGGCCGCCGGGCGGCTGGTCGGGAGCGCCTGGCCGCACTCAAGCGGGCCGCGGAACAGCGTGGCTTCGGCCGGCTGGTGCGACAGGCGAAGACGCTGCTCCGCGAGTGAGCAGCTCCTAGCGCGGCATGGATGCCGCAACCAAGTGAGCGCCCTGCGCCGCGCTACGAGAGATCCGCTCCATTTTCCGGAAGACTCCTCGGCCGCGCGCCGATTCTCGAAGATAGTGCATCAGTTGCAGAGCCAGCAGCATTGAAACCCGGCCGGTGTGCAGAAGCCGGTCGGGGCTTGCGGTGCCCGCTCGCAATGCGGGCGCGCCGGATCGCTGCACTCGGCGTCGGATGCGCAGCTGGTCGAGCACAGGCAATGCTGGAGCGGTCCCCCGGCCGGGCAACAATCACAGGTCAGCCCGCCGGTGCACACGCCCGCCATCGTACCCTGACAGGCTTCGCCGCCATCCGGGCTGCCCCCGCCGCCGCCGCTGCCCCCGCTGCCGCCGCTCCCCGCGCTTCCACCGGCACCACCCGCGCCACCCGAGCCACCCGAGCCGCCCGAGCCGCCCGCGCCGCCACCACCGTCGCGCCCACTGGTCGAGCCGCCACAGCCCGCCGCCGCCAGGGCCCAAAACAAAGCCCACATCGCCAGACGCGTTCCATTCATAGCACCACCTCCTTAAGCGAAAACAAACAGTTGAGCAAATCGCGTGCCTCCGCCCACACCATGATTCCGAGCGCTTGTGCGGGCAAGCCCGCAGATTCCTGACATGGATCGCGGTTTTCCGTGACCCGTATAAGACCCTATGGGGTTTTGGCTCCCGCTCGCGTTGGCCCTCGCGCTGCCCGATCGCGGCATCTATCCCGAGCTCGCCCCGCAGGTGTCGACGGTCATGCCGCCGGGCGTGACCGCTGGGCGCACCTGGCTGCGCGTCGATCGCGCGCACAAGCTGGCGACCTTGTACGACGGCGACGATCCGGTTCGCGTCTACGTGCTTGCCGAGCCCGCACCGGCGCAGCTCAGCTCGATCGCGGAGACGGCGCGCCTGCTTGCGGCCGCTGATCGCGCCGAGCTCGAGCGCCACACGAACGCCCGCACGCGCGTGGTCCTGGGCGCTCCGGCGCCGGCCGAGGATCACGACGGCGACGGAATCGTCGACCGGCTCGACATCCTCCTGGGGGCTCGCAAGCTGCTCGTGAACCGGGCCCGCTACATCGAGCGCTATGTCTCGATGTCGTACCCGGGCGGCGATGTGCCGCGGACCGAGGGCGTATGCAGCGACACCGTGATCCGCGCGCTGCGCAACGCGGGCATCGATCTGCAAAAGGAGGTGCACGAGGACATCCTGCGCGCGCGCGCCGCCTATCCCATGGTCGAGAAGATCGATCCCAGCATCAACCACCGGCGTGTGCGCACCATCGTCCGTTGGTTCGAGCGCCACTGGCAGACCCTGCCGCGCGGCCAGCGCTATCTGCCCGGCGACGTGGTTTTCTTCGATACCTTCCCGGAGCGCGACGGCCCCGACCACCTGGGCGTGGTGGGCGACCGAGCCGGCCCGAGCGGCCTGCCGCTTGTCATCAACAACTGGACCGACGGTGCCACAGACGCCGAGATGGACCTTCTGTCCTGGGTGCCGGTCACTCACCACTTCCGCGCGCCGCCGGCAAGCCCCAGCTCGCTGCCAGCTTCTGATAGGCAGCACGCGGCAGCTGCACGATCAGCGGCTGTGCGGTCGCGTCGAGCCAACTGACCAGCGACTCCAGCTCGGGCGCAGGCAGCGCCGTGCAGCCAATCGTGGGCGC
Organism: Polyangia bacterium; assembly: GCA_035258845.1. Classification (GTDB taxonomy): domain Bacteria; phylum Myxococcota_A; class Polyangia; order JAHFDS01; family DATFWX01; genus DATFWX01. The sequence continues at coordinate 34,778 of DATFWX010000093.1, forward strand.
GCGCGGCCCAGCCCAGGCGTGCACGAAGATGCAGCTGCCCGCCCCCGGCTCCGCCGGCCCGCGGTTGTGCTCGATCACGATCGTGCGCACGTACAGATCATCGCCGCGTCGCATCAGCTCACCCGTCGTCGCGTCCTCGGTCAGCTGGTTGTAAAGAGCCGAGCGCGGGTCGTCGACGCAGCGCAGCCGCGCGCTCGCCTGCCGATAGGTGAGCGAGGTGCCGCGCGGCGGCTCAGCGGCATAGCCGGTCGCTTCGAGCAGCCGGAACACGCCCGCGGGCGCCCGCCGGTCGCCTTCACGCTTCACCGGGCCCGACAGCCCGCTGGGATGCAGCCCGCGACCCCAACCCAGCCCGGCCTGGCCGACCACGACCGGCAGCGGGCGGCCGACCGCTTGCCAGGCGCCGCCAGGCTCGCGCCGCCAGCGGCTCAGCTGGCCTGCGCTGGCGTCCCAGCGCTCGGTGAGGACCAGGACCAGCTGCCGGGTCGGGCTGGGAACGCGAAACAGCGAGAGAACGAGCAGCAGCCACACTCAGAAACCTTGACAGGTCTCTGCTCATCTGTATAGTGGACAAAAGTTCAGCATGTCGCTGGCCCGAGTGATCGCGTCCTGGAGTGCGAAGCGCGAGATTGTGGAACGCCGGGTGCTGCCGGCGCGCGCGGCCCGCCACGCCGACTGGCCCGACTGGCTCGACGGACGCGTGCGAGCGACGCTGGCGGCACGGGGGATCGAGCGGCCGTTCTCGCACCAGGCCGAAGCCTGGGCCGCCCTGCGCGCGGGCCGAGACGTGGTGGTGGCAACCCCGACCGCCTCGGGCAAGAGCCTGTGCTACCACGTCCCGGTGCTGGACGCGCTGGCGCGCGATCCGGCGGCGCGCGCGCTCTATCTTTATCCGACCAAGGCGCTGGCGCGTGATCAGATCGAGGATGTGCGCGCGCTCGCGGGCGGGATTGCGGATGCGCGCATCGGGGTCGCGGTCTTCGATGGCGACACGCCGGCCGACGAGCGGCGCGCGGTCCGCGGTCGTGCCCACATCGTGGCCACCAACCCCGACATGCTGCACAGCGGCATCCTGCCTCATCACGACCGATGGGCCGGCTTTCTGGCCGGCTTGCGCTACCTGGTGGTCGACGAGCTGCACACCTACCGCGGCGTGTTCGGCTCCCAGGTGGCCAATGTCCTGCGCCGCCTGCGCCGGGTGGCTGGGTTTCACGGTGCCGCCCCGCGGCTGGTTGCGGCCTCTGCCACCATCGCCAACCCGGGCGAGCTGGCCGCGGGCGTGCTGGGCGGCGCCCAGCCGCCGTTGGTGGTGAGCGAGAGCGGCGCCCCCAGCGGCGAGCGCGTGTTCCTGGTCTACAACCCGCCGGTGGTCGACTCGGCGCTGGGCGTGCGCGCCAGCTACCTCAAGTGCGCCGAGCGGGTGGCGCGTGATCTGGCGGCGGCCGGGGTCAAAACCCTGGTGTTTGCGCGGACCCGGCAGGCGGTCGAGATCCTGGTGCGCTACCTGCGTGACCACGGCGCCGCCCACGCGCGCGGTTATCGTGCGGGCTATCTGCCCGATCGGCGGCGCGAGGTCGAGCGCTCTCTGCGCGCGGGCGAGGCGCCGTGCGTGGTGGCCACCAGCGCGCTCGAGCTGGGCATCGACATCGGCGGCCTCGATGCGGTCGTGATCGCGGGCTGGCCGGGCTCGCGAGCCGCCACCTGGCAGCGGGCAGGTCGCGCGGGCCGGCGCGGTGCACCCTCGGCCGTGGTGCTCGTGGTTTCCTCGGAGCCCCTGGATCAATACGTGGCGGCCGAGCCCGAGTATCTGTTCGGCCGCTCGCCCGAGCACGCGCGCGTCGACCCCGACAACCTGGCCATCCTGCTGCCGCACATCAAGTGTGCGGCGTTCGAGCTGCCGTTTGCGCAGGAAGAGTCGTTCGGGCCGCTCGGGGCCGACGCGCTGCGCGCCGCGCTGGCACTGCTCGCGGAGCGGGGCGTCTTGCACGAAGACCGCGGGCGCTTCCACTGGATCGGCGAGAGCTATCCGGCCAGCCAGGTCGCGCTGCGCGGGCCGCTCGACCAGAATTTTGTGGTCATCGAGCGCGCGACCGGCACCGTGATTGCCGAGGTCGATCGGCCGGACGCACCGCTGTATCTGCACCCGAGCGCGATCTATCAGCTCGAGGGCCGTACCTTTCAGGTGGCGCGCCTGGATTGGGAAGCCCGCAAGGCGTACGTGGATGCGGTCGATTCCGACCACTACACCGACGCCATCGATTATCGGAAGGTGCGCGTGCTCGAGGTGCTCGGGGAGGCCGCGGCCGCCGCCTGGGGCGAGGTGCACGTGTCCTGGAAGGTGGTGGGGTTCAAGAAGATCAAGTACCACACGCACGAAAACATCGGCTACGGCGAGGTCGCGCTGCCCGAGCAGGAAATGCAGACGCGCGCGGCCTGGTTCGAAGCGCAGGAAGGCACCCCGCCCGACGTCGCGCTGGGCGCCGCCTACGCGCTGCATCACGTGGCTGCGCTGCTGCTCATGTGCGACCCGCACGACCTGGCGCGCGTGGTGGAGGACGGCCGGCGGATCTATCTGTACGACAAGTATCCGGGTGGGACTGGCCTTTGCGAGCGCCTGTTCGAGGAGCGGGCCCAGGTGGCGGCGCGGGCGCGGGCTCTGGTGGCTGCCTGCGCGTGCGTGGACGGCTGCCCGTCGTGCATTGGCGCGGGCCGACGCGGCAAGCTCGCGGTGGCCGAGCTGCTGGCTGCATTCGAGCAGGCCTTCGGCGGCACCGCCTCGGCGCTGGCGTCATGATGCAAGAGGATCTTCTGACCGAGCTCCGACGGCGGATTGCCGAGATGCAGCGCGCCGCACCGGTCAGGCCGCAGGCGCGGGCTCGGCTCGAGGTCACCTTGTCGGCCTGCGACTCCTCGGTGCCGCCGCCCGAGCCGCTCGACCCGCGGCTTGCAGCCGCGCTCGACGCGGATGGGGCCGACCTTGTACGCGCGCGCATCGTCGACACGGAGACCACCGGTCTGGCGGGCGGCACGGGCACGCTGGCCTTTCTGATCGGCGTGGGCTTCTGGGAGGGGGGCGTGCTGCGGGTCGAGCAGCTGCTTCTGCGTGCGCCTGGCGACGAGGCGGAGCTTCTGGCGCGGCTCGATCGTCTGCTTGCGGGCGCGGGCGTGCTGGTCACCTTCAACGGCCGCAGCTTCGATGTGCCGCTCTTGCGCACGCGTTATTTGATGAACCGGATGTCGGCGGCCGCGCTCGAGCGGCCGCATCTCGACCTTCTGCCGCCCGCGCGGCGGTTGTTTCGTGGGCGCGCCCTCGATTGCCGTCTGCAAACGCTCGAGTGGCTGATCCTTCACCGGCGCCGCCAGCACGCGGTCGATGTCCCGGGCGCCGAGATCCCGGGCCGCTATCAATCCTACCTGCGCACGGGCGATCCAGCCGGGCTGCAAGCGGTCGCCGAGCACAACCGGCGCGACGTGGTCTCGACCGCGGTCCTGCTGGGCGACCTCCTGCGCCGGCTGGGCCAGCCGCTGGAGTGGGCGGAGGACGCCTGGGAGCTTTTGGCCGCCGCCCAGACCTGGTCGTGTGCCGGCGACCCGACGCGCGCCGACGCGGCGCTCGCGCGCGGGCTCGAGCTGGCTCGGTCGCCGCCCGCGCGGCGCTGCCTCCTGCGCGCGCGCGCCCGACTGGCGCGCCGCCGGGGCGATGGCTCGCTCGCGCGCGCGCTCTGGGAGCGCTACCGCGACGAGTTCCCGGACGAGAACCTGGGCTTCGTCGAGACCGCCAAGCTGTGCGAGCACAAGCTGCGCGACCTGTCGGCGGCGCTGCGGGCGGCCGAGGCGGCCCCGCGGCCGGGGGACGAGCTGGCGCACCGGATCGCGCGCCTGCGCCGCCGCACCCAGGCCCTCCGAGTCCATTGACCGGTGATGCCAGCTCTCTGACGGGTAACTTCACCACAGAGAACACAGAGAACACAGAGGATCAAAAAGGCGAGTTTTCAAGTCTCTGTGCTCTCCGTGTTCTCTGTGGTTGAAGGGTCTGCCTCCCAACTGGGTCTTACCAGCTCCAGGCCGCACCAGCCGCCGCGCGCTTCCAGGCGCCTGAGCGCGAGCGCCGGCGAGAACGCACGCTCGACCGCATCCCGCTGCGCGAGCAGCGCACCGGTCGCGTACAGAATCCCGCCGGGTGCCACGAGCGCGATCAGCTGGGGCGCGAGCGCCACCAGGTCGTCCGCCCACAGGTTGGCCAGGACCAGCTCGTAATCGCCGCCCAGGTCCTCGATGCGACCCAGCTCGGCGGCCAGGCCGCGCGCCCGCGCGCGCGCGACCGCATCGGGATCGCGATCCACCGCGCGCACGATGGCACCGCGCGCAGCCGCCGCCTGCGCGAGCGGGCCGGCCCCGCAGCCGGCATCGAGCACGCGCAGCCCGGGCGCAGCCAACCGCTCGACCGCCGCCAGCGCCAGCGCGGTGGCGGCCGCAGTATCGTCTGCCGTCAGGTCGGCCATTTATAGATGAGGCGCTCGACCGGCTTCCCACCCACAAGATGCTCATCGACGATGGCTTTCACGTCGGCCACCTTGAGCCCGCAGTACCAGACCGCCTCCGGGTACACCACCATCGAGGGCCCGTCGAAGCAGGGACCCAGGCAGCCCGACGGCGTGATCATCACGCTGCCCCACAGCTCGGGGTGGGCGGCCAGCTGCTCCTGCATGGCCTGAACGATTTCGGCCGCGCCGCGCGGCCCGCAGGACGGCTTGGCCATGGGCGGCCGCTGGGTTTGACAGATGAACACGTGATACTTGAACCGACTGGCCGGGACGCTCATGGGTGTTATCCTGCCTCGCCTGGGCTCGGCTCGGCAAGTCGGCAGCGGCACCTCGGCTCCGGCACCTCAGCCGCGCACGCCCTGGATGATGAACCGGTGCAGCTCGTCCACCAGCGGGCCGACCGGCGGACGGCGCGTGCCCAGCATGTACTGGTACAGCACTTCCTTGACGCAACCGACCAGGCAGGTCGCCAGCACCGCCGCATCGCCTGGCCGCACGATGCCCATCTGCTGGCCCTTGCGCAGCGACTCCTCGAGCAGCGTGAGCAGCCGGTGATAGAAACCGGTCAGCTTGTCGTCCAGCTCGGCATCGAGGCCAACCGCCTCGTTGAGCAGAATCTTGGCCAGCTCGAGGTTGTCGACCAGCGTGCCCACCAGGTCCCCGATGAGATCGCGGATCTGCTGCTGGACCGGCTGCTGGTCGTCGAGCCGGATGGGGCGGCAGCGCTGGTAGACCAGGTTGAACAGCTCGTCGACCACCGTGTCGAAGAGCTCGCGCTTGCCCTTCCAGAGCTGATAGAAGGTGCCGCGCGCGACCCGGGCGCGCCGGATGATGTCCTCGACCCCGGTCGCGTGGTAGCCGCGCCGCGCGAACTCGACCCGAGCTGCGGCCAGGATCTTCGCACGCTTGTCGTCTCGGTAGGGCGGCCGCCGCGTGGCCACGCTGTAAGGGTACCGCAGATCGGCGCGCTCAGCCGTCCTCGGGCACATGCTTTTTTGTTGACCCACGCCTTCCGGGCACGTACCCTCGCCGTAATACAATAGACAACCGTGTCATTCTAATCGGACGGGTAATCCGAAGGTCCGACCAATAGTTAACCTGTCCGAAACAACAGAATGACAGGGTTGTCACGCGCAAGGGGTTGCTCGCATGGCCGATTTCCCGAGCAGCAGGACCGAGCCCATCTGCATCGGCATCGACGTGGGCTCGACGACCGTCAAGGCGGTGGTGGTCGATCCCGAGAGCAAAGACATCCTGTGGAGCGACTACCAGCGCCACCAGACCAAGCAGCCCGAGATGGTGCTCGAGTTTCTCGAGCGCATCGAAGCCGACTTCCCGGCCATCGATCGGGCCCGTGTGCGCACCTTCATCACCGGCTCCGGGGGCAGCCCGATCGGGCCCCACCTCGGCTCCAAATTCGTGCAGGAGGTCAACGCGGTCACGCTGTCGGTCGAGAAGCTGCATCCGGACGTGGGCAGCGTGTGCGAGCTGGGCGGGCAGGATGCCAAGATCATCATCTTCAAGAAGAACGAGGACACGGGCGAGAAGACGGCCCAGACCTCGATGAACGACAAGTGCGCCTCCGGCACCGGCGCCACCATCGACAAATGCATGATCAAGGTGGGCATGCCGGCGGCCGAGGTGGCCAAGCTCTTCTTCGACGACTCCAAGCTGCATCACGTGGCCGCCAAGTGCGGCGTATTCGCCGAGACTGACATCGTCAATCTGGTCAAGAGCGGCATCCCGTCGCCCGAGATCATGTGCTCGCTGGCCGACGCCATCGTGATGCAGAACCTGTCGGTGCTGACGCGCGGCAACACGCTCAAGCACAAGGTGCTGCTTCTGGGCGGGCCCAACACCTACCTGCCGTTCTTGCAGGAATGCTGGCGCAAGCGCATCCCCGAAACCTGGGCCGCGCGCGGCTATGACTACCCGAAGGATGTCGCCATCGACCAGCTCATCCTGGTGCCGCAGAACGCGCAGTACTACGCCGCCTACGGCGCGGTCATCTACGGCCTCTACGAGCCCGCCGAGGTGGGCCTGTATCAGGGGCTCGACGGGCTGCGCAACTACATCACGCACGGTCGCAAGGCCAAGCTGGGCGCCAGCGCCGCGCCCCCGCTCATCCGCGGCGGCGAGGATGAGCTGGAGGCGTTCCGCGAGCAGTACAAGATCCCCAAGTTCGAGCCGGCCAAGTTCGAGCCCGGGCAGGTGGTGCGGGCCATCATCGGCATGGACGGCGGCTCCACCTCGTCCAAGGCCGTCCTGATCGACGAGAACAAGCAAATTCTGAAAAAGGAGTATCAGCTCTCCAAGGGCAACCCGATCCAGGACGTCAAGGAGATCCTGGCCCGCCTGCGCTCGTACGTGGCCGATCAGGGCGCGAAGCTGGAGGTGCTGGGCTTCGGCGCCACCGGCTACGCGGCCGACGTGCTGCAGGAGTGCGTCAAGGTCGACGCCAACATCGTCGAAACGGTCGCGCACATGATGAGCGCGGTCCATTTCTTCGGCGACATCGACGTTGTCTGCGACATCGGCGGCCAGGACATCAAGGTCCTGTTCATGCAGAACGGGGACATCAAGAACTTCCGCCTGTCCAACCAGTGCTCGGCCGGCAACGGCATGCTGCTGCAGGCGATGGCGGATCAGTTCGGGGTGCCGGTGACCGGCTACGCCGAGGTGGCCTTCCAGGCCGAGCTGGCGCCCAAGTTCAGCTACGGCTGCGCGGTTTTCCTCGACTCCGACCGGGTCAACTTCCAGAAGGAGGGCTACTCCAAGGAAGAGCTTCTGTGCGGGCTGGCCCAGGTGCTGCCAAAAAACGTGTGGCAGTACGTGGTCCAGATCCCGCGCATGGCGGCCCTGGGCAAGAAATTCGTGCTCCAGGGCGGCACCCAGTACAACCTGGCCGCGGTCAAGTCGCAGGTCGACTACATCCTCGAGCGCGTGCCGGGCGCCGAGGTGTTCGTGCACCCGCACTGCGGGGAAGCGGGCGCGATCGGGGCCGCGTTCGAGGCCCTGCGCGTGGTCAAGCGGCGCGGCTCGTCGACCTTCATCGGGATCGACAGCGCGATCGATCTCGAATACACCAGCCGGAACGACGAAACCACCCGCTGCCACTTCTGCCCCAACAACTGCGCGCGCACCTTCATCGACACCAAGACGCCCGAGGGCGCGACCTCACGCTACATCTCGGGCTTCTCGTGCGAAAAGGGCACGGTCGAGTCCGAGCAGGCCATGCTCGACCTGACCAAGCAGCGCAAGGCCATCTTGAAGAAGTTCCCCAATCTGGTCGACTACGAGTCCAAGCAGACCTTCCGCCACTTCTACGATCCGGCGCCGCTGCCGCATCCGGGCACGACGATCGACGACATCAAGGTGGAGCGCACCTTCCTGGGCGGCGTCAAGCGGGTGCCCATCCAGCGGCCCTTCGTGCGCTCGTCGGAGCAGGCGCACGAGAAGCGACGCCGCATGCGCATCGGCATCCCGCGGGTGCTCAACGTTTACACGACCGGCGCGTTCTGGCGCACCTACCTGGAGACCCTGGGCATCCAGAAGCAGAACGTCGTGTTCTCGGATTACACCTCCGAGGAGATGTGGCTCGAGGGCGGCAAGTACGGTTCCATCGATCCCTGCTACCCGTCCAAGGTCGCGCAGGCTCACATCCACAACCTGTTGTTCCATCACCACTCGGACGAGAAGCCGCTCCAGATCATCTTTTTCCCCTGCATCACGCACATCCCGGCGCAGCTCGTCAACGTGATGGACACCGCCAGCTGCCCCATCGTGGCCGGCGTGCCCAACGTGATGAAGGCGGCCTTCACCAAGGAAACCGACTTCTTCGCGCAGCGCAGCATCCAGTACATCGATCCGGCGGTGACCTTCACGGAGCCGCTGCTGCTGCGCGATCAGATGTGGCGCGCGTTTGGCGAGCTGCTCGGCATCACCGAGGACGAGAACGACTTCGCGTGCGCCGAGGCCTGGAAGGCGCACCGCATTCTGGAGGCCGACCTGGAGGAAAAGGGCAAGGCGATCCTGGAGCAGGTCGAGGCCGACAACCGGATCGCGATTCTGCTCATCGGCCGGCCCTACCACTCGGATCCAGGCCTCAACCACGGCGTGCTCGAGGAGTTCCAGGTGCTGGGCTATCCGGTCGTGTCGGTGCGCTCGCTGCCCAAGGACCCCAAGTGGCTCGAGCGCTTCTTCAAGGACGACCTTTTGCGGGGCCTGGGCTCGCCGCTCGACATCACCGACGTGTGGCCCGAGAACTACTCGTCCAACTCGGCGCAGAAAGTGTGGGCGGCCAAGTTCGCGGCGCGCCATCCCAATGTGGCCGTGCTCGACCTGTCGTCGTTCAAGTGCGGCCACGACGCGCCCACCTACGGCATCATCGACGGCATCATCGGGACCGCCGGCACGCCCTACTCGGCCCTGCACGACATCGACGCCAACAAGCCCGGCGGGTCGATCAAGATCCGGGTCAAGACCTACGCGCACTCGCTCAAGCTGGCCGAGGAGCGGCTCGACGATCTGGCGCACAAGAAGCAGGAGCTGCGCTACCGCATCGAGGAGAAGCGGCTCACGCTGCTCGAGCTGAAGGCGCGCCAGCTGGCCGAGCGCAAGCTCGACGACGCGGGGCTGCGGCTCTCGATCGAGGAGACCCGGCGCCGGATCGCGGAATACCGGGCCCAGCGTGCGCCCGCGCCGCCCGAAGTGGCCCCGGCGGCGCCGGGATTGGTGAAGCTTGGCATCAAGCGGCACGGCGAAACCGCCGTCGCCAGGATCATGTGAGGGAGACCGCCATGCTCAATGAAACCGAGATTTTTCCGAGTGTCGACCAGCTGGCCAACCTGGACGTGGACGCGGAGCTGGCCAAATTCGAAGCCGAGGCGCGGCGCGAGCTGGGCCTGGACGGCGAGCGCTCGCACTGGCGCGACGTGCCGGCGCCCGACTTTACGGCCTCGCAGCGGGCCAAAACGACGATCCTGGTGTCGGGTCTGACCATGGCGCACGACTTTTTCGTGCAGGGTGCGCTGGCGGGACAGGGCTATGTGGTCCAGCACATGGACTGCCCGGACAACGACGCGCTGCGGTTCGGCAAGGAATTCGGCAACCGTGCGCAGTGCAACCCGACCTACTTTACGGTCGGCAACCTGGTCAAATATCTGGTCCATCTGCGCGACGAGAAGGGCCTCGCGACCGACGAGATCAACGACCGCTACGTGTTTCTGACCGCGGGTGCGTGCGGGCCCTGCCGCTTCGGCATGTATGCCACCGAGTACCGCAAGGCGCTGCGCGACGCCGGCTTCGACGGCTTCCGCGTGATCCTGTTCCAGCAGACCGGCGGGCTCAAGCAGGCGACCGGCGAGGAGAAGGGCCTCAAGATGGATCCGCCGTTCTTCATCGCGATCCTGAAGGCGCTGCTGGCCGGCGATGTGCTCAACGCGATGATGTACCGCATCCGGCCCTACGAGGTCGAAGCGGGCGCCGCCAACCGGGCGGTCGAGCAGTGCAAGAAGGTGATCTACGAGCACCTGAATGGGCGCAAGAGCATCTTCGTGGCGCTCAACAAGGCGCGCAGGATCTTAGAGGCGGTCAAAGTCGATCGCACGATGATCCGGCCCAAGGTGTCGATCATCGGTGAGTTCTGGGCCATGACCACCGAGGGCGACGGCAACTACCAGCTGCAGAAGTTCCTGGAGCAGGAAGGCGGCGAGTGCGACATCCAGCTCGTGACCGCCTGGCTGCTCTACATGATCTGGGAGCAGCGCTGGGACACCCAGCGGCGCATGATGCTGCGCGGCACCGACGATGCGCGCAGGGGTCTGGCCACGGTCGACGTGCGCAAGAAGATGATCGGGATTGCGGTGGCCGAGCGCGCCGTGCGCGCGATATTCCAGGCTTTTGCCCACGCGATCGGCCTCTACGACTATCACCTGCCCGACATGAACGCGATTGCCGAAGTCGCCCAGGGGCACTATGCCAACGAGCTCCGCGGCGGCGAGGGTCACATGGAGGTCGGCAAGCTGATCTTGAATGTCACCCACAAGAAGGCGACCATGACCATCTCGGTCAAGCCATTCGGCTGCATGCCGTCCTCCGGCGTCTCCGACGGTGTGCAGACCATCATCACCGAGAAGTATCCCGAGGCCATCTTCCTGCCCATCGAGACCTCGGGCGACGGTGCGGTCAACGTGCAGTCGCGCGTGCAGATGATGATGTTCAAGGCCCGACTGGCCGCCAAGGCTGAGGTCGAAGAGGTGTGCGCCAAGCATGGCGTCACGCTCGAGCAGGTGCGCGACTACGTCGCCAAGTCGCCGCGCTTCCGCGACTCGCTGTACCGCGCGCGCCACCTTCATCGCGGCTGCACCACCGCCAACCTGGTCGAGGAGGTGGCACCGCGCATGCGCAGCCGGTGGAAGCGGATGGTCGACCGCCTGCCGCTTCCGCCGGTGGTGCCGGCTACCGTCTAGCGCCTCGGCGCCGACGACCACGAAGCGCCCGTCGGCCTGGTTCCGCTGACTCCGCTTACCCGGCGCTGCGACTGCCTATCAGTAATCATTCCACCAGTTTATGCAATTTTGCATGAACCCGCGATAAAGGAAATCCCCGTAGGATCCCGGAGGCCGCATTTCGGGAGACAGACCCATGCCTGGGCTGCCACTCAAATAATAATCGTCTTGGCAAGCGTCCCTGACGATGAGATCGCCGAAAGATTCGTCGTCGCCTCCAGCGACTGTCGCGAGCTCCGCGGGTGAAAGCGGCTGCAGGTACGTCCGGTCGTTCCTCATGAGATCATCCTTTCGCCACCGTGTTGACTCAGACCGAGGTGAGCACGGGCTGTGCCAACGAAGAAGTAGCCGAAAGGAGCGACGTGTCTGTACTTGACCGGCGACATGAGCAAGCGACTCCAGCCAGCTGCTCGCGAAAAACCACGAAAGCAGGACGTCGAGGAGCCGCCCACCATGTTCGCTGGCTTGCGACGAGAACGGACGCATGAGGGGTGCCGGAGCGGCGAGCGGCGCGGCCTGACTAGAGTGGTAGCCGTTTGCGGTCACGGGTCTTTGACAGTTGCCGTCGCCGTCCGGAGCCGATCGCTTTTCTTGGGCGCGAAGGCCACCTCCGGTCATGGACCAGCCCGGGCGACAGACCTCGCTTCCCGACCCAGAACGAAGTGATGTAATTTCCCATAGGCCTTTCCCCGGGCCGGTCCATAATCACCCCCATGGCCATGCGCACGTCACACAAGACCGCGCTGGGCACGCTGATCGTGATTGCCGCGATCTGCCTGACCTGGTATTCGTGTCGCGAGAAGCCGGCGCAGCAGGTGGCGGTCGCGCCCCCGTCCGCTCCGGCCGTCGACGCGGCGCCAGCGTCTGCACCGGTGCCGGCTGCGTCCGACGCGGCGGCCACGGCTGCCGAAGCGGCCAAGACCGAGAAGGAAGCGAGCGGCGGCGCGCCCAAGGAGCCGCGCCGGGGCGGCGCGCGAGCGGCGCGCACCAGCCGCGAGAAGCCGCCACCGACCGAGGTCGCCGCCCAGGTCCCGCCGGCGCCGGATGCGGCGCCGGTGGCACCGCCGGACGCGGCCGAGCCCGCCGAGGCGATTCCCCGGCTCAAGATGCCGCCGCGCAAGCTGGCGCGGGTCGCGATCCGGCACCACAACCAGATGGGTCCGTCGTTTCACCTGGTCGATGTGACCTACCTGCTCGACGGCCGCCCCATCTTCGAGCGTCACGACGAGAAGGGCACCGGCGAGCTCGAGCGTGTAAGAGACCTCGACGCTTTCGATCAGAACATCGACAACGGCATGCACACGCTGACCGTGCAGCTGGCCTATCGCGCCAGCACGTTCGGCGTGTTCCGGTACGCCGAGGGCTACCGCTTTCGCGTCCGCTCGAGCGTCAACTTCACGACCAATCCGGGGCGGGTGACCGAGGTGGCCGTCAACGGCTACGAGAAGGGCAACGTCAACACGCCGCTCGAGGAGCGGCCGGCCGTCAAGTTCGACGTCAAGTTTACGGACAGCTCACGGTGAGCGTGCAGGTTCCGCTGACGCCATTGTAACCGTCGACCACGATGAAGTAGTACGTGCCCGCGCTGGCGCTCCAGCTCACGCTGGACGGGCCGACCGGGCCCCCGGGCGCGTCGTCGTTGCACGCAATGTCGGTCTGCGAGCAGAACGCGGCGCGCACCGAGACCACGGTGTCAAATCCAGTCGACAGGTTGGAGGTGGCGGCGTGGCAGGTGCCGCTCGTGGTGGCGAAGAAGCGGTACCAGCGGTCGGGCGCCAGGTTGGTGCCGGCGCCGCACGAGGCGGTCGAGCTCGAGCTGCCACCCGTGGTGTCGACCGAGATCGGCGAGCTCGCAAACACATCCTGGGGTGGCGGGCACGCGCCCGCGTCGGGCCGCGCGTCCGGCCCCGCATCGGGCGGGCAGCGCCCGCAGTCGGTCGAGCAGGTGGCACAGGTCTCGGTGCCATTGCACAGGCCGTCACCGCAGAAGGGTGGGCAGTCGCGGCAGTCAGTCGGGCAGGTCGAGCAGGTCTCGCTGCCGTTGCACAGACCATCGCCGCAGAAGGGCAGGGCGCCGTCGGGTGGGGGAGCGCCGCCGGTGCCGCCGGTGCCACCGGAGCCTCCGGTGCCGCCTTCACCGCCCGCGCCGCCCGCGCCGTCTCGGCCGCCCGAGCCGCCGCTGCCGCCACCGCCGCCTTGGCCCGCCCCGCCGTCCTCCGGTCCACCCACGCACACGAACCCGCCGTCGCCCTCCTGCACCGACATGCCACCGTCGCCGCAGTGCCTGTGACTGCAGCCGACGTTCGCGCCGGCACCGAGGCTGCAAACACAAATCAAAACCAACGAAGACCTGCCAAGCATGGGCCAGTATACGTGTGCGTGCGCACGGTCTTCCGATGCTCGAAAGTGACGCAGTTCAGCTCAGCTGCTCGCTGGCTGTCAGCGAGCCAAGTGCAATTCCGATTTCTCGGGCTTACTGACAGACGCCGTAGACGGTGGACGGAGTGGTGCCAATCTGGAGCGGCATGCAGGTGCCGGTCGCGCAGCTCGGCGCCGCCAGCAGGCACACCTGCCGGCACACGTTCGAGGTTCCGTTGCTGACGCAGGTGTCGCCCGGCGTGCAGTCGTTGACATAGGTGCAGGCGAGGCCGGTGGCGGTGGTCCCGGCGGAGGCGCAATCGGTGTTGCTGGTGTTGGAGCTGCACGGGATGAAGTAGCAGGCGTTGCCAGCGCCACAGGTGCCGGGGCCGGCCACCGTGGGGTTGCAGCCGGCCGAGGCGCCACAGGCGCGGAACCCCGACGAGGTGCCAGCGGGGATCTGGATGTCGATGTTGCAGCACTGGCCGGTCAGGCAGTCGCCGTCGACGTAGCAGAGCCGGTAGCAGCGTGCCGGGCTGCCCAGGCAGCTGTTGCGCGCCTGGCACGAGTCCATTCCGGCCGAGGCCGTGCAGCTCGAGCCGGTGGTGCCGGTGCCGGCCGGCAGGCACTGGCCCGTCATCGCGCTGGCGATGTCGCAGCGGTTGGGCGAGGTGCAGCCGGTGTTGCAGACCGGATCGCAGGTCGAGGCTCGCGGCGTGCAGCCGGCCACGCCGCCGCTGCCGCCGAAGCCGCCACTGCCGCCCATGCCGCCCATGCCGCCGGCTCCGTCCGGCGGCCGCGGACCGTCGGGCGGCCGCATCCCGTCGCCCCCGCCTCCGTCGTCCTCGCCGCCCCCGCCTCCCACACACACCGCTCCGCCGTCGCCCATGCTCACCAACATGCCGCCGTCGCCGCAGTGCTTCTTGTTTCCGCAACCGGGCGCTCCCGCGGCCGCCAGGAGCCCGAGCACGAGCGTCAACAACCGTAGACGCTGGGCCAACATGGACGAGGATACGACCGTCGGGGCGCCGGCCTTCCGCTCCCCGCCGCGCCAATTGACAGCCCGGGCGTTGCCTGCGATACCTAAGAGAAGAGAAGCTCATGTGGTTTTCGAGCAACATCCTCCACGAGCCCGACGTCCTCGGCTGCCCCCGGATCTGATCCGGCCGCCGCCGCCTGGGCGGCTTGCAACCTGAGCTCGAGGAGACCATGAGTTCGCTCAACGTGATTCACCCGTCGGACCCCGCAGCCAAGCCCGCGGTCGATCCGGCCACCCTGCGCCACGGCGACCTTCTACGCGGACCGTTCTGGCAGGGCATCCCGGCCTACGCCAACATTTCCGAGGAGCAGTTCCTCGATCACCACTGGCAGGCCAAGAGCTCGATCACCAATCCAGACAAGCTGCTGGCCGCGCTGCGCGGCCTGGTCGGCGACGACTTCATCCGCGACGCCGAGGCCGGTTTCCACCGCGCGCCCATGAGCCTGCGCGTCTCGCCCTATCTGCTTTCGCTCATCGACTGGAGCGATCCCTACGCCGATCCGCTGCGCATTCAGTTCATCCCGCTGGCCTCGCGGCTTCTGCCCGACCATCCCAAGCTGGGGCTCGACTCGCTGGCCGAGCAGGCCGACGCGCCGGTGCCGGGCCTGACCCACCGCTACGCCGACAAGGCGCTGTTTCTGCCGCTGACCACGTGCCCGGTCTACTGCCGCTTCTGCACGCGCAGCTACGCGGTGGGCGTCGATACCGACGTGGTCGACAAGGTGCAGCTCAAGGTCAACGAGGAGCGCTGGAACCGCGCCTTTTCGTACATCGCCGCGCGACCGGAGCTGGAGGACATCGTGATCTCGGGCGGCGACGCTTACAACCTGCGCGCGCAGCAGATCGAGCACATCGGCATGACGCTGCTCGATCTGCCCAACATCCGCCGCCTCCGCTACGCGACCAAGGGCCCGGCCGTGATGCCGCAGAAGCTGCTCACCGACCGCGAGTGGATGGGCGCGCTCGAGCGAGTGGTCGAGCGCGGGCGCAAGCTGCACAAAGAGGTCGTGCTGCACACGCACTTCAACCATCCCAACGAGATCACGTGGATCACGCAAGACGCGATGAACCTTCTGTTCGAGCGCGGAATCACCGCGCGCAACCAGTCGGTGCTGCAGCGGCGCGTCAACGACACGCCCGAAGTGATGAAGCTTTTGACCAAGCGGCTGGGGCACGTCAACGTGCACCCGTACTACGTGTACGTGCACGACCTGGTCAAAGGGGTCGAGGATCTGCGCACCACGCTGCAGACCGCGCTCGACCTGGAGAAGCATGTTCGCGGGACCACGGCCGGCTTCAACACGCCGGTGTTCGTGGTGGACGCGCCCGGCGGCGGCGGCAAGCGCGACGCCCACTCGTACGAGCACTACGATCGCCAAAATGGCATCTCGGTGTTCACCAGCCCCGCGGTCAAGCCCGGCAAGTTCTTCCTGTACTTCGACCCCATCGACATGTTGCCCGCGGAGGGGCAGCGACGCTGGGCCGATCCGACGCAGCATCAGGCCATGATCGAGCAAGCGCTGGCCTCGGCGCAGTCGCAACGCCGGCCCTGATCACAGGTTGCGGGTATAATCCCACGGAGTGAGCAAGCCCGACGATCGGCGCGACCGGGCCGGGAGCGCGCCCACGTTGCCGGTGCCGCTCGTACCCAGCGGAGAGCCGGGACCGGGCGGTCCGCCTCTGTTCGAGCCGGGCGACCAGGTGGGCGGGCGCTACTGGGTGATCGCGTTCTTGGCGCGCGGCGGCATGGGCGAGATCTACGAGGCCGAAGACCTCGAGCTGCACGAGCGGGTGGCCCTCAAGACCGTACGGCCCGAGCTGGCTCGGGTCGGCTACTCGACCGAGCGCTTCAAACGCGAGATCCAGCTGGCGCGCCGGGTCACGCATCGCAACGTCTGTCGCATCTTCGACGTCGGCTTTCACGATCGCGACGGCGTCAAGATCGCCTTTCTCACGATGGAGCTTCTGGCCGGCGAGACTCTGGCGCGGCGGCTTTCGCGCAGCGGCCGCATCTCCACCCCGGAGGCGCTGCCGCTCGTGGGTCAGATGGCGCTGGGCCTGGAGGCGGCCCATCGAGTTGGCATCGTGCACAGCGACTTCAAGAGCGAGAACGTGGTGCTGGTCCCGCAGGGACCGGGTGCGGTGCGCGTGGTGGTCACGGATTTCGGCCTGGCGCGCGCAACCGCCCCCACCGAAAGCCACGCGCGGGTGAGCCTGCGCGGCGAGCCGGCCGGCACGCCCGCCTACATGGCGCCCGAGCAGGTCGAGGGCGGACCGGTCGGGGTGGCCACCGACATCTACGCGCTCGGGGTGGTGCTGTACGAGATGGTCACCGGCGCTTGGCCATTCATCGGCGACACGCCGATCTCGACCGCGGCCATGCGGCTCCACGAGCCGCCGCCACCGCCGCGCTCGCGTGTGCCCGAGCTGGATCCGCAGTGGGAAGCCGTCATCCTGAGATGCCTCCAACGCGAGCCCGCCCAGCGCTTCGCCAGCGCGGCCGAGGTCGCGACTGCGCTGGGCTTTGTGGGCGCCGGCGCGGGCGCGGGCCCGGGCGCAGGCGGCAGCGAGGCCACTACGGTCAACCTGGCCGAAAGGCGCAGCCGCAGGCGCAAACGATGGCTGGCCGGCCTCGGCCTGGCGGCGCTCGCGTTGACCGTGGCCGCGCTGGGGGGCTGGAAGGCCGTACGCGTGCATCGGCAGTCGGCCGCGGGCGCGCCCACCAGCGGCCGCGCGCGCTCGCGCATCCCGCGGCGCACGGTGGCGGTGGTGGGTTTCAAGAACATGTCGGGCCGCTCGGATGTGGCCTGGTTATCGACCGCGCTCAGCGAGATGCTCAGCGCCGAGCTGGCGGCGGGCGAGCATCTGCGCACCATTCCCGAGGAGAACGTGGCGCGCATGCGGCTCGAGCTGCCGCTTGCGGACGTGGACAGCCTGGCGCGCGATACCCTGGCCCGCATCCGCACCGATCTGGGCGCCGATCTGGTGGTGGCCGGATCGTATCTGGTCCTGGCCGGACAGCTGGGCGGCAAGATCCGCGTCGATGTGCGCCTGCAGGACGCGGTGGCCGGCGAGACCGTGGGCTCGGTGACCGAGTCGGGTCCCGAGGCGGAGCTGCTGGAGGTGGTGGCGCGGACCGGCGCTCGCGTGCGTGCGCGGCTGGGGGCGGCCGACCTCTCGGCCGCCGAGGCGGGGGCGCTGCGGGCCGCGCTGCCCTCGACCTCGGAGGCGGCACGCCTGCTCGCGCAGGGCCGGGCTCGCCTGAGCGTGCCGGATGCAGTGGGCGCGCGCGACCTGCTGGCGCAGGCGGTGGCCCAGGATCCACAAAACCCGCTCGCGCACGCGGCGCTCGCCGGTGCCTGGTCGATGCTGGGCCACGAGGGCAAGGCCCGCGCAGCCGCTCAGCGCGCCTACGATCTGTCGGGCAGCTTGTCGCGGGAGGACCAGCTCTCGGTGGAAGCGCGGTTTCGCGAGACCACGCGCGACTTTTCGCGCGCGGTCCAGATCTACCAGACCCTGTTCGGTTTCTTTCCCGACAACCTGGAGTACGGCCTCCATCTGGCACGGGCGCAGGACAATGCCGGCAAGGCCAAAGACGCGCTCGGCACGCTCGATGCCCTGCGCAAGCTGCCCCCGCCCGACGGCCTCGATCCACGCATCGATCTCGAGGAGAGCCTGGCCGCCGAGGCGCTCTCGGACAGCAAGCGGGTGCAGGCGGCAGCGGCGCGCGCGGCCGAGCGCGGCCGGGCCCGCGGGGCTCGCCTTCTGGTTGCGCAGGCGCGCCTGAACGAGGGGCTGGGCTACTGGCAGCTGGGCCAGCCCAAGCAGGCGCTGGCCGCCTACGACGAGGCGCGGCAGATCTTCACCGAGATGGGCTATCGGGTCGGGGTCGCGCGGGTGCTCAACGACACTGCGCTGGTGCTGTGGCAGCAGGGCGACTTCGCGGGCACCGCCAGCCTGTACGCGCAGGCGCTTGCCATCCACCGCGACATCGGCAACCACGGCGACGTGGCGCGCACGCTGCAGAACATGGCGCTGGTGATGACCCAGCAGGGCGACCTGGCCAAGGCGCGCGCCTGGTTCGAGGACGCGCTCGCAACCTACCGCGAGATCGACGACCAGAGCAGCCAGGCGGGAGTCGAGCAGAATATTGCAACCGTGCTGGTAAGCCAGGGCCAGCTGACGGAAGCCCGCAAGCGGTTCGGGCAGGCGCTCGAGCATCTGCGCGCGCTCGGTGAGCGTGCGAGCGTGGCCACCGTGCAGTTCAACCTGGGCGATCTCGAGCTCAAGCAAGGCGATCCGGCGGCGGCCGAGCGGCGGTTTGACGAAGCGCTGGCCGGGTTCCGCGAGCTCGGGCAGAAGAGCCGGGTCGCCTTCACCCTGTATGGGTTGGGCGAGCTTTTGGTGGCGCGCGGGCAGCTCCAGGCCGCGCGCAAGCGGCACGACGAGGCGCTCGCGATGCGCGTGGAGCTGGGCGAGAAAGGTGCGGCCGCGGAGAGCCGGCTGGCCCTGGCGGCGCTGTCGATCGAGGACGGGCAGGCCGCGCAGGCGGAGCCGCCTCTGCGCGCGGCGCTGGCCGAGTTTCAGGCGCAGAAGGCGGTCGACGACGAGGCGATGGCGGAGGCCACTCTGGCACGGGCTCTGGCGGCCCTGGGCCGGCACACCGAGGCGCTCGAGGCCATCGAGCGCGCGGGCGCGCTGGCAAAAAAGAGCGAGAGCCGCGACGTTCGGTTCGGGGTCGGCATCGCGGCTGCGCGTGTGCGCGCGCGGCCCGGCGAGGTGGCGGCGGCGCAGAAGCAGCTCGAGAGCGTGTTGGAAGAGGCGGGCCGGCTCGGGTTCGTGGCGGCGCAGCTGGAGGCGCGGTTGGCGCTGGGCGAGCTGCAGGCAAAATCGGGTGAGCGGGCGCCGGCGCGCACGCGCCTTCTGGCCCTGGAGCGCGAGGCCCGGGGGCGCGGGTTCGGCCTGATTGCGCGCAAGGCGGCCGCAGCAGCCCGGTGGTAATCTGTCGGCTCTCGGGAACCGTATTGGAAACGATGCGTCGGCGACAGGCATGGCTGGCCGCACTGCTCTATTGCGCAGGGGTCGTGGTGTTGCCGAGCGTTCATCTGGCGTTCCACCGGGACGATCATGATCATGTCGGCGGGGGGATCCGGCATTTCGATGACCGTGATGCCGACGTCGACGACGATCACGCCCACGACCACGGCGACGATCACGACCACGACCACGATCACGACCACGATCACGATCACGACCGGCACCAGGGGCATGGCGCGGGGAGCTTGGCGCACTTTTCGGCCGCGATCGGGCCGCTTCCGACGCCGGCTCTGGTGCTGGCTCCGGCGCCGCTTCATCTAACGCCGCCGCGGCCGCTGCTCGATCGCATTGCGCCGCGTCCCCAGGCCTCCGATCCTCCCGATGCCCGTGGTCCGCCCGCCCGCGCCCTCGCGTAAAAGCTGATTTCTCTCCACTCGAAACGCGAGAGGTGTGTCATGCGAACAGTCCTCCGCATGCTGGGCTGGCTGGGCATCTCGGTATGCCTGCTCGCGCCGCGGCTGGTCTTCGCGCACGAGACCACGGCGCCGGTGTTGAAGCAAAAAGTGGATGCGGTCTATCCGCGTGCCGCGCTGGCAGCGGGCGCGGAGGGAACCGTGGTGTTGGAGCTTTTCATCGACGCGCACGGCAATGTCGAGCACGTGCACGTGATGTCCTCGCCCGGCTCCGGTCTCGACGAGGCGGCGGCTGCGGCGGCCCGCCAGTTTCAGTTCAAGCCCGCCACCATCGACGGCGCGCCGGTGGCGTCCAAGGTCATCTACGAGCAGAAGTTTGCCATCAACCGCACCGTGCGCGGCGAGGTGACCGCCGAGACCGAGCCCGCGCCGGCCACCGTGGTGCCGAGCGCGCCCGGCTACGAGACCGTGGTGGTGGGGCGCGGGCCGCTGACCTCGGCGTCCGCACAGGTCATTCGCGACCAGGATTTCGAGCTGCGACCGCGCGCTTCGCCCAACGACATCCTGCGTGTCGCACCCGGGCTCGTGACCGCACAGCACCAGGGCGGCGGCAAGGCCGACCAGCTTTTTCTGCGCGGCTTCGACGCCGACCACGGCACCGACGTGGCGGTGTTTCTCGACGGCATTCCGATCAACCTGCCCTCGCACGCGCACGGGCAGGGCTACGCCGACCTGCATTTTCTCATCCCGGAGACGTTGGCGACGCTCGAGGTGTACAAGGGCGCCTACTATCCTCAGTTCGGCGACTTCGACACCGCGGGCGCGGTCAATCTGGTCACCCGGCGCGCGGCTGGGCAGTCGTTCGTCAGCGCAACCCTGGGCTCGTTCGATAGCGCGCGCCTTCTGGGCGTGGCGGCGTCCGAGAGCGAGCGCCTGCGCTCGTTCCTCGCGTTCGAGGCCGCGCAGACCGACGGCCCGTTTCGTCATCCCGAGCACCTGCGCCGCTACAGTCTGCTCGGCAAATCATCGTACGACCTTTCGCCGTCGACCACGGTGGGCCTGCTCGCGACCGCCTATGCCACCGAGTGGATCGGATCGGGTCAGATCCCGGCCGATCGGATTGGGCTCGACCTGCGCGACCGCTTCGACGCGATCGATCCAACCGAAGGCGGGTCGACCGAGCGCGAGACCGTGTCGCTGTTTCTGAGCTCGCGGCCCGATCCGCGCTCGCGCTTCGACGCGCGCCTGTACTACACGCACTACAAGCTGGCGCTGTGGAACGACTTCACTTTCTTTCTGCATGACCCCATGGACGGCGACGAGATCGAGCAGGACGACGCGCGCTCGATCCTGGGCGGCAGCCTCGAGTACGAGCTGAATCAACGTTGGCGGGGCGCTCATTTCAAGTCGATCCTGGGCGCGCAATTCCGGCGCGACGATGCGCATGTCGATCTGTGGGACGCGGCTGCGCGCACGCGGCTGCGTCGGCACCTGGAGACCGGTGCGCTCACCTTCGGCACCGACGACGACGAGCGAATCGCGAATCTGGCTTTCTACCTGTCCGAGGATGTGCTGTGGACCCGCTGGCTGCGTACGGTGGCGGCCGTGCGCGCCGACTATTTCGACTGGGACGTCGACGACCAGGCGCAGCCGAGCGGCTCCGGGGTCGCGCAGCGCGCGCTGGCCTCGCCCAAGGCGTCGGTGATCCTGACCCCACGCCCGACGCTCGACCTGTATCTCAATTTTGGCACCGGGTTTCACTCCAACGACGCGCGGCTGGCCGTGCGTGGCGAAGCGGGCCATCTGGTGCCGCGCGCCTACGAATGGGAGGTGGGTGCCCGCACCCGCATTGCGGACCGCATCGATGCGGCTTTCGCGTTCTGGTACATCTATCTCGAGAGCGAGATCGTGTTCGAGGGCGACTCGGGCACCTTCACGCCCTCGGATCCAACCGAGCGCTACGGGCTCGATCTGGAGCTACGCGCGCGCCTTTTGTCCTGGCTGTACGCGGACGCCGACGCCGCACTCGCGCATGCCGAGTTCGTCGCCAACGGCGGCAACGGCGGCGCGGTCGCGCTGGCGCCGCGGCTGACTTTTACGGGCGGCCTCACCGCGCGCCACCCGCGCGGATGGAAGGCGGCGCTCAGAGTGCGCGGCGTGGGCGACCGGCCCCTCATCAATCCGGCCGACGTGCCGCGCTTCGGAGGGCGCCCGCTGCCGGAGGCCCAGGGCTACACCATCCTCGACGCTTTTCTAGGCTATGAGCATCCGCGGTTCGAGATCGGGGTCGCGCTCGAGAACCTGACCGATGCCGCCTGGCGAGAGGCGCAATTTGCCAACACCTCATGCACGCAGGCCGAGAACCGGGACCCGTCGAGCGCCTGCTACGTCGATCCGGCGACCGGGATGCGGCCGCGCGAATCCGACCTCCTGCCGCGGGTTCACTTTACGCCCGGGAACCCTTTCAATGTGATGGCCACGCTGCGGGTCAATCTCTGAGCTGCCCGCGCGCGAACTCCGTGCAGGCGGCCACAAAGCCGGCGGCGGCCTCCGGGCAGGACGCCCAGTGCGCGTGCACGTAGGAGGCCAGCACGCAGCCGTTGCGCCCGCAGCGGTAGCCCTCGAGCCGGGGCGCGCCGCCCCAGCGCGGCGCGAGCCTGTACACGGGCTCCAGCGCGGGCGCAGGCTCGAGCGCGGAATACCGGAACTCGTGGCCGCGGAAGCGCAGCCCGGCCGGCCCCAGCAGAGAGGGCGCCTGCGTCTCGACCCCGACATAGCCGATCGCGGCCAGCCGGTCGGACATCACCGCCTGAGCGGGCACCAGCCCCACCATCTCGTGCAGCCTGCCGTCGAGCGTGCGGATGCCGCGCGCCAGGTACATCAGCCCTCCGCACTCGGCGTAGATGGGCCCGCCGCGCGCGGCAAAGCGACGCACCGTCTCGCGTAGGGAGCCGTTTTCAGCCAACGCGCCCGCGCTTGCCTCCGGGTAGCCGCCGCCGAAGTAGAGCCCGTCCACGTCCGGCAGCGTCGCGTCGTGCACGGGCGAGAAGCGCACCAACTGCGCGCCCAGCGCCTCCAGCCGGCGCAGGTTGTCCTCGTAGTAGAAGTGGAAGGCTTCGTCCAGCGCCAACCCGATCCGGCAGCGCGCTGATGCGGAGGCGGCTATCTGCTCGGCCCCGTCGTCGGTGCCGGGGACAGCCGGCAGGGGCGGTGCCGAGCGTGCAATCGTGAGCAGGCTGTCGACATCGAGCCACTCGGCCGCCAGCGCGCCCCAGCGCTCGAGCAGCGGATCGGGGATAGCGTCCGGATCGCTGGCCGTGCGCAGGCCGAGATGGCGCTCCGGAAAGCCGAGCTCGGGTCGGACCGGGAGGCCACCAGCGAGCGGCGGCTCGGCCAGCGCCGCCCGCAAAAGCTCCAGGTGCCCGCGGCCGCCGATCCGGTTGGCCAGCACCGCCGCCACCTGCACGTCCGGGTCGAAGCGGGCGTAGCCCTGCGCGAGCGCGGCCAGCGAGCGGGCCAGTCCCGAGGCGTCCACCAGAAGCGCAACCGGGGCGCGCAGCCACCGGGCCAGCTCGGCGGTCGAGCCCTCGTCGCTGGTCGGGGTAGCGCCGTCGAACAGGCCCATCATGCCCTCGATCAGGGCCACGTCTGCGCGCGCCTGCTCGCACACGCGCGCAACGGTGGCCAGGACGGCCCGCGGGCCCATCATCCAGCCGTCCAGGTTGTGGCAGGGCGCGCCGGTCGCGCGCGCGAGATACGTCGGGTCCAGGTAGTCGGGCCCGCACTTGAAGGCGGCCACGCGCAGCCCGCGGCTGCGCAGGGCCCGCGCCAGCGCCACCGTGGTGGTGGTCTTGCCGACGCCGCTGGCGGCGCCTGCCAGCACAAGGCGCGGGCAGGGGGTCATGCCGCCGAGCCTAACACGCGGCTGGCTAGCGCGTCGTCGACTGCGTCACCTGCGCGGCGCGCGCGGTCCCGATGTGCCAGTGCTTCGACGCGGCAAACGACGCCGCCGCCATCAGCAACGGAACCAGGAGCATCAGCGGAGCCAAGCGGCGCATGATGGTGACCTCTCATATCTTCATACGCCCGAGCCGTGCGCAATCTTCCCACCGGCCCCAACCAGTACGAACGGCGCCCAATAGTAAGGATGCGGGTGCGCCGCCCGGACCGCCTGGGCGGCCGTGCGTAAGGCCTCGGCCCGGCCGCGCCCGGCCAAAAGGTTCTGGTAGAAGCCGGTCATCAGCTCGCGCGTGACCGCGTCGTCGACCCTCCACAGGCTGATGACCAGCGTCTCGGCGCCCGCAATCAACACCGCTCGCCGCAGCCCGTACACGCCCTGGCCCAGCCGTACGTCGCCGCGGCCGGTGTCGCACGCCGACAGCACAACCAGCTCGGTGCCCTGAAGGTTCATGCCCGCCACCTCGAGCGCGGTCGCCCGCTCTTCACCCGCCAGCAGCAGCGCCGAGCGCACGAGCGGGTCTCGGGGAGGCGGCGTGGCGTCGCGGGCCAGGTGCAGGCCGCGGGTTCCGTCGGGCGGGTCGGTCTGGTCGTCCTGGAACACTCCGTGCGTGGCCACGTGCAGGAGCGCAGGCGCGTCGAGCGCCAGCAGCGCCGGTTTGCTGGCGGCGCTGCCCACCAAAAGACGCGCCGACGGCAAAAGAGCCCGGATGGCCGCCGCCTCCTCGCGCGTTGCCGGCAGCGGAACCACGGTCGGGCTCGTGAAGGCGGGGTCGGCCAGCAGCGCAGCCGGGCTACGGCTGCGCGACTCGCTTCCGCGCAGGAGGTCGCGGCCCGAGGTCACGTAGGTGAGCGCGCCGCGGTCGATGAGATAGCTCCGCCCGTCGTGCAGCGTTTCGAACGGGACCAGCTGAAGCGGGCCATCGAGCGACAGCACCAGGTCGGTGCGGCGGGTCGTGAGCCGACGCAAGGGTGCCATCACGCGGCGCTCGAGCGCG
>DATFWX010000094.1:0-28269 GCA_035258845.1 Polyangia bacterium
CAGTGGACGAGCCGCTCTGGACTGCCAGCAGTAGACGAGCCGCTCTGGATGCCAGCGCTGGACTGCCTCCAGTGGACAAGCCGCTCTGGACTGGCCCCGTTGGATTGCCAGCAGTGGACGACGCGGCCCGGACAGGCGGCATCACGAACCGCGCGGGCTCATCAGTGGCCGGCAGTGGACGAGCCCGTCGAGACCGGCAGCGCGGCCCCGCCCCCCCGGCGGCGCGACCCTCGCGTGCTATCATGTCTCGATGATGCCGTGGCAGGCGCTCGCTACCCTTGCCTTCCTGCTGGCGGCCCCCGAGCGCTCGGTTGTCAGCGATCGCTACCAGGTGCGCATCGACGCACCGGCGGGCTGGACCGTGCTGCGCCAGACCGCCTACCCGAGCATGATTGCAGTCATGACGCACAAGGATGGCGGCCGCCTTACCCTGAGCGCTCAGCGCGCCCGCGCCGGCGACACTGTGGAGGCGGTGGCCGAGCGCAATCGTGCCGCGCTCGAGCGAACCGGCATGCAAACCGGCAAGGTGGGCCCCTCCTCCATCGGCGAAGGCACGGTCGAGCTCACAGCCACCACGCGCGACGGCAAGCTGCAGGTTCGGCAGCTCCATTTCCTCCACGGCTCGACCGAGTTCGCCTTGACGCTGACCGCCCCGCCCCCCAAGATGGCGGCATACGCGAAGGACCTGGACGCTGCCTGGCGCGCGATCACGTACCTTCCGCCGAAGAGCGCCAAAGAATGACCTCGGCCCCCCTGTTCGCATCGCCCGACGACCTTTCGCGCCGTTTCGCCGCGCAGGGCTACATCCTGGACCCACGGATCGCGACCGTTCTGTACCTGGCCGAGCGCATGCAAAAGCCCGTGCTCGTCGAGGGCCCCGCGGGCGTGGGCAAGACCGAGCTGGCCAAGACGCTGGCCGCCGCGGCGTCGACCGAGCTCATCCGTCTGCAGTGCTACGAGGGTCTCGACGAGGCCAAGGCGCTCTACGAGTGGGAATATGCCAAGCAGCTGCTCTACACTCAGATCCTGCGCGACAAGATCGGCGAGGTGCTGGCGGGCGCGTCTACGCTCGAGCAGGCGGTCGACCGGATCGCCAAGCAGGAGGACGCCTTTTTCTCGGATCGTTTCCTTTTGCCGCGGCCGCTTCTGCGCGCGATTCGGGCCCCGCGCCGCGTGGTGCTGCTGATCGACGAGGTCGATCGCGCAGAGCAGGAGTTCGAGGCCTTCCTGCTCGAGGTGCTGTCCGATTTCCAGGTCTCGGTGCCCGAGCTGGGAACGCTACGAGCCGCCCACGTACCCCTGGTCGTGCTCACCTCCAACAACGCGCGCGAGATGTCGGATGCGCTCAAGCGGCGCTGCCTGCATCTTTTCATCGACTACCCGACGCCGGAGCTCGAGCTGGCCATCGTCGAGAGTCGCGTGCCCGGGATCGCCCAGCAGCTGGCGGCCGAGGTCGTGCGCGTCGTGCAGGCCGTGCGTCAGATCGATCTCAAGAAAAAACCGTCGATCTCGGAAACCCTGGACTGGGCGCGTGCGCTGGTCGTGCTCAACGCCGAAACGCTCGACGAGACGCTGGCGCGCGACACCCTGAACCTGATCCTCAAATACGAGGGCGACGTCAACCGGGCCCAGGACAAGCTGGCCGAGATCTTCGCCCGCGCGAGCAAGGTCACCGGACAGTCCTGAGCGAGCAGCTACCGGGGGTGCAGCGCGCTGGCGAACAGCCCGCCCGGCCCCAGCCCGAGCAGGAGCAGCGGCTCCGGCACCGCCCGCTGCTCGAGCCGCGCCAGCGCCGGCTCCATGTACTTGTAGTTCTTCTTCCACCAGCGCACGGGCCCGTGGTCGACGCAGCCAAACGCCCGGTCCAGGGCGTCGCACAGCACGCGCACGTGCATGTGGTCGTCGTGAGGTTGGGAATCGGTGGGCCGGTGCAGGATCCAGGCCGCCCGGTCGATCAGCGCAGCCGACTCGCCGCGCTGGGCCGCGTAGTCGAGCACCCGCTGCCGCAAATGCTCGGCCATGAAGATCCACTGCACCTCGATCGCCGGATCGTCGATCAGCGCCCGCACCAGCGCCCAATTGCGCGCGACGTCGAAGCGACGCGAGGTGGCCTCCCAGCCGTGGCTGGGCGGCGGATCATGCGGGTCGTCGGGCCTCCAGGCCCGGCTCACCCCTTCGGCGTCGTAGTGAATCATGGCATCGGCGGGCTTGAGCGGCCGCCCTGCCGGGTCGGCCGCGAAGTAGATCAGGTCGACGTCGCGTCCGTTCTCGTGTGATCGGTGCTTCACGCTGGCCCCACCGCCCCGTGGGGACAGGTCGGCCACGCCCAGCCAGCCGCCCGGCAGCTCGCGCGCCACGGCACGCGCCGAGCGCACCAGCGCCTCGATCAGCTCGTCGGTCCCGTAGCTCGATCCGCGGGCCCGCCAGGTGGGCGGGATCACATATCCATCACCCTGCGACGGGAGCGCCACCCCGTGCCGCAGCGCACCCCGGCTGGCGGTGCCGATCGACACGCTGGTCCCATCCCCGAACAGCGGCCCCACGCAGGCTCCTCCGGCCACTGCCAAGAGGACCAGCCAGCGCAAACGAACTCCCACCAGGCAAAGGATAGACGCCCGCGCCTGGGCAGGCAAGCCGTGCCGGGCCCGGGCCCGGGCTCCGGCTAGTTGCTCTCCTCGTACTCGGCGTCGATGACGTCGCCCTTGCCGCCCTTCTTGCCCCCGTCACCGCTGCCGGTCGGCCCCTGCGAGCCCGGCCCGCCGCCGCCGCTGTTGCTCTGCGACTGCCCGCCCGCCGAGGCTGCCCGGTAGATCTGCTCGGCCATCTTGTGCGACGCCTTCTGCACGTCCTCGACCGCCGCCCGGAACGGAGCCGCGTCCGTGGCCTCCTTGTGCTGGTCGAGCACCTCGCGCCCGCGCTTGAGCGCCTCCTCGACCGCCATCCGATCCGTCTCCGGGATCTTCTCGCGGTTCTCGTCGAGGAATTTTTGCGTGTTGTAGACCAGTGAATCGAGCTGGTTGCGCGCTTCGATGGCCTCGCGCCGCGCCTTGTCCTCGGCCTCGTGCGACTGTGCCTCGCCCACCATCCGGTTGATCTCGTCCTTGCCCAGGCCGCTCGACGCCGTGATCGTGATGTGGTTCTGCTTGCCGGTCGCCTTGTCGAGCGCCGACACGTTCACGATGCCGTTGGCGTCGATGTCGAAGGTCACATCGATCTGCGGGATACCGCGCGGCGCGGGCGGGATGCCGTCCAGGTGGAACCGGCCCAGCGTGCGGTTGTCGCGCGCCATCGGCCTTTCGCCCTGCAGCACGTGCACCTCGACCGAAGTCTGGTTATCCGACGCGGTCGAGAAGGTCTCGCTCTTGCGAGTCGGGATGGTCGTGTTGCGCTGGATCAAGACCGTCGAGACGCCGCCCAGGGTCTCGATCGACAGCGAGAGCGGGGTCACGTCGAGCAGCAGGATGTCCTTGACCTCGCCCGACAGCACGCCCGCCTGCACGGCCGCGCCCAGCGCCACCACCTCGTCCGGGTTGACGCCTTTGTGGCCTTCGCGGCCGAAGAACTCACGCACCTTCTGCTGGACCAGCGGGATGCGCGTCGAGCCGCCCACCAGCACCACCTCTTTGATGTCGGCCCCCTTGAGCCCCCGGTCGCTCAGCGCGCGCCGGCAGGGCTCGATGGTCCGCTCGATCAGGTCGGACATCAGTTGCTCGAGCTTGGAGCGCGACAGCTTGGTCACCAGGTGCTTGGGTCCGGCCGCGTCCGCGGTCAAAAAAGGCAGGTTGATCTCGGTCTCCATGACCGACGACAGCTCGATCTTGGCCTTCTCGGCCGCCTCCTTGAGCCGCTGCAGAACCATCTTGTCTTTGGACACGTCGAGGCCGGTGTCCTTACGGAACTCGGCGATGAGCCAGTCGATCACGCGCTGGTCGATGTCGTCGCCGCCCAGATGGGTGTCGCCGTTGGTCGATTTGACCTCGACCACCTTCTCGCCGATCTCGAGCACCGAGATGTCGAAGGTGCCGCCGCCGAAGTCGTACACGGCCACCAGTTGATCCTTCTGCTTGTCGAGCCCGTAGGCGAGCGCGGAGGCGGTGGGCTCGTTGACGATACGCTTGACCTCGAGGCCCGCGATCTTGCCGGCGTCCTTGGTCGCCTGGCGCTGCGAGTCGTTGAAATAGGCGGGCACCGTGATGACGGCGTCGGTCACCTTCTCGCCCAGGTACTCCTCGGCCGCGCGCTTGAGCTTCTGCAAGATGCGCGCGGAGATCTCGGGCGGGCTGTAGCGCTTGCCTCGGATCTCGACCGCCGCGTCGCCATTGGGCGCACGCACGACCTTGTAGGGCACGCGCTTGATTTCCTCCTGGACCTCCTCGAATTTGCGCCCCATGAAGCGCTTGATCGAGTAGACCGTGTTCTCCGGGTTCGTAATGGCTTGCCGGCGCGCGATCTGGCCGACCAGGACCTCGCCCTTGTCGTCGAACGCGACCACCGACGGGGTCAGGCGCCCACCCTCCTCGTTGGTAATGACCTTCGGATCCTTGCCCTCCATGATGGCCACGACCGAGTTGGTCGTCCCGAGGTCGATCCCAATGATCTTCGACATGTACTAGCTCCTCCGCATAGGGTCTCGAGTTTGCCCGGAACGTAATCATCACGCCTGGGTACGTCAAGCATGCGGTTTCGCGACCCGCCCACTCCCGGCCGGCGGCCCGGCGCGCTATACTCCCAGACTGGTGGATTTTGGGCTTCGGACCGGAGGCCTTCTCATGCCTAGCAAAACTCTGTGCTTGTTCGTGCTTATGGGGACGATCGGCGCCGGCTGTGGCGGAAGCGGTCCCACCGGAGGCCTCGACGGCGGCGTCCCGCCCATCGATGGGCTGCGCTCGATCGATGTGCAGCCAGCCAACCAGACCCTGATCATCGACGGCACCACGCCGGCAACTTCCGTTTACAAGGCCATCGGCACGTTCATCGACGGCTCCAAACGGGACATCACGACCCAAGTCGGGTTCCGACTGGCCGACACCGGCCTGGGCACGTTTGCGAGTGCCCGCTTCACCTCGCAGACCGATCACGGCGGCGTGACCTCGGTCATTGCCGAAGCCGGTCCCATCCAGGGCTCGACCGGCTTGACCCTGATGTTCCGCCAGCGCACCAACGACCCCGGCTCGGGCACGCTGCCGACTGATCCGGGTGGCAAGTTCGGGGGTCCGCCCGACCCCGGCCGCGCGCCCGAGCTGGTCTACCCGAACGACGGCGTGCTGGTCCCGCCCAACCTGGGCAAGCTCGAGTTCCACTTCCGTCCCGGCAACGGCAACACGCTGTTCGAGCTTGCGTTCTCGAATGTCGCCACCGACGTCAAGGTCTACCTGCGTTGCGCCAGCCCTCTGAACGGCGGCTGCATCTACCTGCCGGATCCGACCGTGTGGCACTGGATCTCGGAGACCAACCGCGGCCAGGCGCCGCTCTCGATCACGCTGCGCGGCACCGACGATAACGGCAGCGCGGTCGGCACCTCCAACTCGCTCGCCATGCAGTTTTCGAAGGACAACATCAACGGCGGCCTGTACTACTGGACCACCTCCAACGGAACCGGCATCATGCGGTTCGACTTCGCGTCGTCGACGCAGATCATGGCCGACAAGTTCCTCGACACCTCGCTCACCGGCGGCACCTGTGTGGGCTGCCATGCGCTGTCCAAGGACGGCAAGAAGATCGTAGCCGAAGCGGGCGGCCAAAACGACGGCCGCATCCTGCTGCTCGACGTGGCGCGCCGGGCGCCCATGGTGCCCTTCGCGCAGCCGGGACCGAGCATCTTCGAGTCGTGGAATCCGAGCGGCTCGCAGTATGTGGGCGTGTACGGGGACATGGGCGCTACCAACTTCAACCTGATGCTGTTCGACGGCGCGTCCGGTGCGCTGGTTTCCACCATCAACAGCGGCTGCGACGATCAACATCCGTGCGACCATCCCGACTGGTCGCCCGACGGCATGCACATCGTCTACGTCAAGGTCGGCATCGCCAACACCTGCCAGAAGATGCACGAGGGCGCGATCGAGATGGTGAGCGACATGGGCAGCGGCGTGTGGTCGGCGCCGGTGGAGCTGGTCGCGCGGGTATCGGGCAAGAACCACTACTACCCGGCCTTCTCGCCCGACGGCGCCTTTCTGGTCTACGACGAGTCGACCTGCACCTCGGGCGGCATCGAGTGCAACGCCGACAGCGATCCGTCGGCCCGGCTGTACGCGCTGCGCCCGGCGGCGGGCGCACAGCCGGTCGAGCTTTTGCGCGCCAACGCACCCGGTCGCACCGATGGTGGCGCGACAGACCTGACCAGCTCGTTCCCCAAGTGGAGCCCGTTCGTGTTCCAGCGCACGGCCGAGAACGGATCGCGGCTCGAGTGGATCACGTTCTCGTCGACCCGCAACTACGGTCTGCGCAACCCGCCGCCGGGTGGCACCGAGGAGCCGACCGGAACCCTGATCTGGATGGCAGGCGTGGATCCGGACAAGGTGTCCCAGGGCGCCGATCCCAGCTATCCGGCCTTCGCGTTGCCCTTCCAGGACATCGATACTTCAAACCACATCGCGCAGTGGACCACGCGCGTGGTGCCGCCGGTACCGTAAACCGGGATCAGCCCTGCGCGGGCGGCGGCTGCGGCTTTTCGGGGCGCGCGGGCGGCGTGCTGCCGGGAGCGCCCAGCGGGGGCAGGCCCAGCGTGGGCGCGTTCTTGACCGAGTCCGGCAGATCGGTCAGCGCGAGCTGCAGCGCCTCGTCCATGCGCTTGATGTAGACCAGCTCCATCTCGCGCCGCGCCTGCTCGGGCACATCCACGATGTCCTTCTGGTTGCGCTCGGGCAGGATCACGCGCTTGATGCCGGCCCGATGTGCAGCCAGGATCTTCTCCTTGATCCCGCCCACCGGCAGCACCATTCCGCGCAGCGTGATCTCGCCGGTCATGGCAACGTCGGCGCGCACGGTTTTGCCGGTCAGCATCGAGGCCAGCGCCGTGAACAGCGTGATGCCCGCCGACGGGCCGTCCTTGGGGATGGCACCGGCCGGGATGTGCACGTGAATGTCCTGCTTCTCCAAAAAGTTCTCGTCCAGGCCCAACCAGCGCGCGCGCGCGCGCACGAACGACAGGGCCGCCTGTGCGCTCTCCTTCATCACGTCGCCCAACTGGCCGGTCAGAACCATCGAGCCCTTGCCCGGCATGCGGGTGGCCTCGACGAAGATGATGTCGCCGCCCACGGGCGTCCAGGCCAGGCCGGTCGCCACACCCGCCTCCACGGTCCGCTCGGCTGACTCCTGGAAGAATTTCTGCGGGCCCAGATAGTCGGCCATCTTGGGCGGCGTGATCAGCTCCTTGCCCTCCAGCTTGCCCTCGGCCACCTTGACCGCCACGCCGCGCACGACGTTGGCGATCTCGCGCTCGAGGTTGCGCACGCCGGCCTCGCGCGTATACGAGTCGATGATCTCGCAAACCGCGGCGTCCTCGAAGTCGCACACGTCCTTCTTGATACCGTGCTCGTCGAGCTGCTTGGGCACCAGAAACTGGCGCGCGATGCTCATCTTCTCGTCGCGCGTGTAGCCCGGCAGCTCCAGCACCTCGAGCCGATCGCGCAGCGCGGGCGGCACCGGATCCAGGATATTGGCGGTGGCCACGAACATCACCTTGGACAGGTCGAACGGCACCTCCAGATAATGGTCGGAGAACGAGTTGTTCTGCTCGGGATCGAGCACCTCCAGGAGCGCCGCCGCCGGGTCGCCGCGGAAGTCGTGCCCCAGCTTGTCGATCTCGTCGAGCATGAAGACCGGATTGATGGTGGCCGCCTTCTTCATGCCCTGGATGATGCGGCCCGGCAGCGAGCCTACGTAGGTGCGCCGGTGGCCTCGGATCTCGGCCTCGTCGCGCACGCCACCTAGGCTCACGCGGAGGAACTTGCGGCCCAGCGCGCGCGCGATCGAGCGCCCGAGCGAGGTCTTGCCGACGCCAGGCGGACCGACCAGGCACAAGATGGGGCCTTTCTTGTCCGACTTGAGCTTGCGCACGGCCAGGTATTCGAGGATCCGCTTTTTGACCTTGTCGAGATCGTAGTGATCCTCGTCCAGCACCTTACGCGCGTTCTGGATGTCCAGGTTGTCCTCGGTCGACACCGACCAGGGCAGCTCGACCAGCCATTCGAGATAGGTGCGCGTGACCGTGTACTCGGCGCTCGAGGGCTGCATGACCTTGAGGCGCTCGTACTGCTTCATCGCCACCTTCTCGACCTCGGGCGGCATCTTGGATTCCTGGATCTTCTCCTTGAACTCCTCCAGGTCGCCGCCGCCCTCGTCGAGCTCGCCCAGCTCCTCCTTGATTGCTTTGAGCTGCTGGCGCAGGACGTACTCGCGCTGGTTGCGGCCCATCTCCTCCTGGACTTGCGTATTGATCTTCTCGCGGACCTTGAGCACCTCGAGCTGGCGCGACAGGAACTGCAGGACCTTGCGCATGCGGGTTTTGACGTCGAAGGTCTCGAGCACGTCCTGCTTTTCGTCGACCTGGATGTCGAGGTTCGACGTGATCAGGTCGGCCAGCTGGCCGGGCTCGGTCACGCTGTCGACCAGCGCAGCCGCCTCCTTGGGCAGCTCGGGCATCAGCTTGATGACCCGCTTGGCGATGTCCTTCAGGTTCATGACCAGCGCGTCGAGCTCGACGTCGCTTCCGCTCAGATCGGGCACCGGCTGCACGCGCGCGACGATGAAGGGCTCCTGCTGCGCGTACTCGAGGATGCGAATGCGCGAGATGCCCTGCAGAATGACCGAGAAGTTGTCCTTGGCCAGCTTGATGACCTTGAGGATGCGGGCCGCGCAGCCGACCCCGTACATGTCGGTCGCGTTGGGGTCTTCGGTGCGCGCGTCGCGCTGCGTGAGGATCCCGATGACCGGTCGCTCCTTCGAGATCGCTTCCTCGACCAGGCGCACGCTCTTGCGACGCCCGACGTCGATCGGGATGATCGAGCCCGGGAACAGGACTGAGTTCCGAAGCGGGAGGATCGAGATCAGCTCGGGTACCTCGACGGGTCCCTCGGCGCCGCTCTTCTGCTTCGTCATTCCGAAGTCGCTCCTTTGCGCGCCGACCCTAAGCGGCGCCGCGTCAGCATGTCAAGCTGCCTCTCCTCTATTTTATACGAGGGTGACAGGGATCGTGCAAACCAAACCTTTCTGTTACCATGCAATCGTGCGCGACGGGCTCGCCTTGCTTTTGCTTCTCGCGGGTTGCGACCACGCGCCACCCACCATCGTCGGCTCGACGCTGCTCCATGATACCTTCGACGTGACCGGGCCATACCCGATTCAAACGGTCGTGCGCGTTGCGGGCGGCGTCCGGTCGGCCGAGGTCCTGTTCACCACTTCGGGCTCTGCCCAGCGAATCGCGCTCGCCCGCACGCAGGGCGACGATCACGCGGGCGTCTACGAGGGCGCCCTGCCCGGCCCCGGTCGGGCGGCCCGCGTGCGCTATTTCGTCGTCGTTACCGGGAACGACGGTCTGATCGCGACCGATCCAGAAAGCGCATCGATCGATACCGGCCCGACCTACTCGTTCCTCGCGCTCTTGTGCGCGACCGACGCCGACTGCGCGCCCGGCCAGCGCTGCGCACAAGGCGAGTGCGGGGCCCGCTCATGCACGACCGATCTCGACTGCCCGACTGGCCTTTTCTGCCAGAGCGGGAAGTGCGCGCAGCGGGGACGCAGCTGCACCAGCGACGCCGACTGCCTGACCACCGAGATCTGCGACCGCGAGCATGCGGCTTGCGTTCCCCGATGAGGCTCCTGTTCGTGCTTTTCCTCGCTCACATCGGCTGCGGCGACGAGGCGCCGGTGCGGGCAGGCCCGGATGGGCGGGCGGACGCGGCCGCGCGAGACGCGCCGGTCGATGCGCCTGCCGAGCCGGACGCCTACGTGCCGCGCTGCTTCCCGCAATGCTTCCGCATGTACGAACAGTGCGTGGATCCAGACGGGCCTGGCGGCGCCGATCCGTTCTGCGGTTGCGCCGACGACCGGGCCTGCCGGGGCACCGGCACCTGCAATCCCGCAAGCGGCCTGTGCCGATGCGGCCCCACGGCACCCTGCACCGGCCCCACGCCGCTCTGTGTCAACGGCACCTGCATGGGCGCGGACGGAGGGCTCTAATGCCGGCGCGCCTGGTCGTCACCTCGGGGCCCGACGTGGGGCGCAGCTTCGTGCTCGACCAGCACGGCGGTGTGGTCGGGCGCGGCGAAGGTAGCTTCATCCAGCTTTCGGATCTGTCGGTGTCGCGCGAGCACTGCCGCGTCCAGCGCCGGGGCAGCGAATTCATGGTGGTCGACGCCGGCAGCCGCAACAAGACCTACGTCAACGACAAGCAGGTGAGCGAGCACGTCTTGACCGCCGGCGACGAGATTCGGATCGGCTCGACCCGCCTGGCCTTCATCCCCGATGAGGGCGGGCTGGCGGTCATCGGCGGGACCTCGCGCATGACCATCGAGATCTCGACACGCGACGTGCTGGCGGTGGCGGGTGATCGCGCGCAGGCGCTCCTGGGCCGATTGGCCCAGCTCGGCGACGTGATGCGCCAGGCCGATGAGCCGCGGCGCGCCGCCACCGCCGCCTGTCTGTGGGCTTCTGAAGCCTTGTCGACGCGGCGCGCGTTCCTGGTTTCGACCGGCTCCAGCCGCACCAACGTGCTGGCGGCGCACGTGGATCCAGGCGAGTCGACCTCGCTGACCGTGGGCAAGGACGTGCTCACGCGAGCAGCGCGCGGCGACGCCATGGCCCTGGACGGGGCGGCGGCGGCGCCGGTGGGCGAGCAGGATCTATTGTGGGTGGACGGGCGCGAGCGGCCGTTCGACCAGGCCGAGGTCCATCTTCTGGCGTGCGCGGCCCACCTGGTGGCAGCCGCGCTCGATCACGTGCGCGCGCGCGACCTGGCCGAGCGCGAGAACCGGGCGCTGCGCGAGCGGCTTCCCGGCGGCACCGAATTCGTCGGCGTGTCGGCGGGTGCCGAAGAGGTCAAGACGCTGATCGCGAAGGTGGGCCCCACCGACACCAGCGTGCTCCTGTGCGGCGAGTCGGGTGTGGGCAAGGAAATGGTGGCGCAGGAGCTGCACCACGCCTCGCGGCGCGCGCCCGGTCCGTTCGTGTGCGTCAACTGTGCGGCCCTGACCGAGACCCTGCTGGAGAGCGAGCTGTTCGGGCATGAGAAGGGCGCGTTCACGGGCGCAGACGCGCGCAAGCCGGGCCGATTCGAGCTCGCCGATGGGGGCTCGCTGTTCCTGGACGAGCTCGGCGAGCTGAGCGAGAAGTGCCAGGCCAAGCTTCTGCGCGTGCTCGAGGAGCGGCGGGTCACTCGAGTGGGCGGAACCAAGCCCATCCCGGTCGACGTCCGGCTGATCGCGGCCACCAACCGCAACCTTTCGCAGATGGTCGAGCGCGGCCAGTTCCGCGAAGATCTCTACTACCGCATTTCGGTCATCCGCATCGATGTCAAGCCGCTGCGCGAGCGGCCCGAGGACGTCCCGCTTCTATGCGAGCATTTCCTCGAGCGCATGGCGCGCCAGGCCGGCCGCCGCATCCGAGGCTTCGTGCCGGAGGCGCTGGCGGCCATGCGCGCGTACAGCTGGCCCGGCAATGCGCGCGAGCTGCGCAACGCGATCGAGCGCGCGGTGGTGCTGGGCGAAGGCGACCTGGTGCAGCTTTCGGATTTGCCGCCCGAGATCAGCCACGCGCAGGCGCCTTCGGCCCGCACGGCGGCGGCCCTGGCCTCGCCCGCGCTGGCGCGCCCGATGCGCGAGTGGGAGCGCGATGCCATCGTGGCCGCGCTGGCCGCGACCCGTGGCAACAAAGCGCAGGCGGCCGCCCTGCTCGAGATCGACCGCTCCACCTTGTACAAAAAGCTCAAAGACTACGGAATCGAGGCCTGAGAGGCTGGCGCCGTCACTGTGCCTCTTCGTCCTGGTCGCGGCGGCGACGACGCGACGGCACCTCGAAATCAAGCTCCTCGGCGAACATCTCGTCGAGCATGTCCTCGATGGAAGAATGCAGGCTGTCGGCTCGCCGCAGCTCCTCGCGCTCGAAGTCCTCGAACGAACGGTACACCTTGGGAAAATAATCGCGCATCGTCATCCTCCCGGCAGGGCAGGCTGGGCCTGCGCAACGAGCGAGCGCAACCAAGAGCGAACGCGGGCACCGAGCGGCGGCGGCGCGGGCTCGGTCGGGAGCTCCGACTCGGCCACCAGGAACCAGGCCACCTCGGCCACGTCGAAGCCGGCATCCAACGAGATTTCTTCTAGAATCTGCCAGTCCTCCACCGCCACCACGGCCTCCTGCGGAAAGCCGCGGGCCGCCATTTCGGCCCGCCACAGGCGGCTCTCCTCACGCGTGGGCGCGAGCCGCTCGGCGGCTCCACCCCGGCACAGACCGAGCGGCCGCTCCACGGGCCGCGCCACTGCCATCACTTCCCGCCATTGAGTCGCCATCATTGCTCGCTCTCCTACATTGGAGGTTATTATCCTACATCTGAGCACACCATACTACTCAGTCGTAGACGTGTCAAAAAACCCGCCTGTCCTGTTGATAACCTGTGAAAATCACACGCAGAGCGGGCACTGCTTTCTTTTGCACCCGAAAGCCGACTTGTGTTAGAGAGGACCAGAGGAGCAGCGGCCGTGTCGCGCGTCATCGCGGTGGCCAATCAGAAGGGTGGCGTTGGCAAGACGACCACGGCGGTCAACCTTGCTGCTGCGCTGGCCGCAGCCGAGAAGAAGATCCTGATCGTCGATGCCGACCCGCAGGCCAACGCGTCGAGCGGGCTGGGGCACAGTCGAGGGTCGGTCGAGCGCGGGATTTACGAGGTCGTGCTGGGAGCGGTCGATCTGGGGTCCGTCATCCGGGATACAGAGCTGCCGCACCTGAAAGTGGCACCCGCGACCCCAGACCTGGCCGGCGCCGAGATCGAGCTGGTGTCGATGGAGCGGCGCGAGCACCGGCTGGCCGACGCGCTGCGTCCGGTTGCGCGCGACTTCGACTACGTGTTCGTGGACACGCCGCCGTCTCTGGGCCTTCTGACCGTCAATGCGCTGGCGGGTGCCGACGGTCTGCTCATCCCGATGCAGTGCGAGTATTTCGCGCTCGAGGGTCTGGGCGCGCTCTTGGGAACCGTGGCGAGCGTACGCGCGGCCTTGAACCCCGCCTTGGCCGTCGACGGGGTGCTCCTGTGCATGTACGATCCGCGCGCCAACCTGACCCGCCAGGTCGAGCACGAGGTGCGCGGCCACTTCGGCGAGCGGGTCTACGACACCACCATTCCGCGCAACGTGCGCCTGTCCGAATCGCCCTCGTTCGGCAAGCCCATCCTCCTGTACGACATTGCGTCGCGGGGAGCGCAGGCGTACCTCGAGCTGGCGCGTGAGTTTCTGGGGCGCGCACAGAAGGCCAACCGCGCGCCCGCCGCCGAAGAGACGGTACCGGAGGTCCTCAAGCGTGACGCGTAAAGTGCTGGGGCGCGGCTTGTCCGCGCTCATCCCGGAACCGCCGCGGGCGGCTACGCAGGCCCTGCCCGCGAGCGCAATCCCCCTGCGCCGCGAGTACCTGCGGGTGGCGATCGAGGACGTGCACCCGGCGACCGATCAGCCGCGCCGCCATTTCGACGAGGCGGCGCTGCAGGCGCTGGTCGACTCCATCCGGCGCGACGGCCTCTTGCAGCCGCTGCTGGTGCGCCAGCGCAGCGCGGGCGCTGCGGGTACCGACGGAGCGGCGGCCGGCTTCGTCATCATCGCGGGCGAGCGGCGCTGGCGGGCCGCCCAGCGGGCGGGGCTCCAGGAGGTGCCGGTCATCGTGCGCGAGTCGACGGCGCGCGAAGCGTTCGAGCTGGCGCTGGTCGAGAACCTGCAGCGCGAGGACCTGAACCCGATCGAGGAAGCGGAAGCTTATCAGCGGCTGCTCGAGGAGCACGGCATGACGCAGGAGCAGATGGCCGAGCGCGTGGGCAAGGATCGCTCGACCGTCGCCAACGCGCTCCGCCTGCTCAAGCTGCCGGCGCCGGTGCGCCTCCTGGTCGAGCGCGGCGAGCTGTCGATGGGCCAGGCGCGGGCTCTCTTGGGGCTCGAGAGCGCCGAGCGCATGGCGGCGGCGGCGCGGCGCATCGTTGCGAGCGGGCTCTCGGTGCGCCAGGTGGAGGCGCTGGTGCGGCGCGCACGCGTGGGCGGCGGCGCCGGGCGGGCGGGCCAGCCGCCCTCGGCCAGCGTGCGCGATCTGTCCGAGCGGCTGCAGCGGGCGCTGGGCACGCGCGTGCGCGTGGTCGACCAGGGCGGCAAAGGCAAGATCGAGGTCGACTGGAGCTCGCTCGACGAGCTGGACCGCCTGCTCGAGATCCTTCTGGGAGCACGGACGTGAGCGGGGCGGGCGGCGGCGGCAGCGCAGGCTCGAGCGGCCGCAAGCTGACCCGGGTCCCCATCCAGCTCGAGGTCGAGTACCGCACGACCGGCAACTTTCTGGTGGCCTACTCGACCAACCTGTCCAAAGGCGGGCTGTTTCTGCAAACCGCGCAGCTCTTGCCCATGGGTGCGTCGCTCATGATCAAGATCCACGTCCCCGGCGTCGACGACCCGATCGACGTCGATGCAACGGTAGCCTGGGTGCGCGCCGAGCCGACCGACGAGGGGCATCCGGCCGGCATGGGGCTCGAGTTCACCGGCATGGAGGCGCGCTACGGCGAGGTGATCGACCGCGTGGTGGCGAGCTTCAAGGGCCTGCGCATCCTGGTTGTGGGCGGCCCCGGGCCCGCGCGCTCGCTGGTCGGGCGCCATCTGCGCTCCATCGTGAGCTGCGACATCCTGGAGCTGGGCGCCGAGGGCACGCTGAGCCTGGCCGCGCAGCAGGCGGATCTGGTGGTGATCGACGTGGAGTCGACCGGGAAGCCGGGCCACGAGGCGGTGCGATCGATCAAGCGCACGCTGAAAACGCCCGTGATCGCGCTGGCGGCGAGCGACCTCGAGAAGGTCAGCGCGCTGGCGGCGGGGGCCGATGAGGTTTTGAGCTCCCCGCCCTCGTTCAGCGAGCTGCAGTCGAGCGTCATCCGCGCGCTGGCGCGCCCGGTCCGGGTCGGCTGACCGCACAAGCAGCGAGGCCACAAAGAGTTTGAATCTCTCCGGCTGCGCACGCGGCCGAGCTACTCGCTCGCGCCCAGAAAGCGCGGGAGCTGCGGCAACATGGCCCCGCCGTCCACCACCAGATTGGCGCCGGTCACGAACGCGGCCCCATCCGAGGCCAGAAACAGGACCGCGCCCACACAGTCGGCGGGGGCGGCCATGCGCCCGAGCGGAGTCGCCTTGGCGATGGCCTGCTTGGCCGCCTCCGGGAAGATGCGCTCGGATGCGCCCGCCGTGTCGACCGCGCCCGGCGACACCGCGTTGACCGTGATTCCAAACGGCGCCCACTCCACCGCCAGCGTGCGCGTCAGATTGATCAGCCCGGCTTTGGCTGCCCCCGAGGGCGCGATGACGGGCGAGGCCGTCATGCCATTGGTGGCCGCGATGCTGACGATGCGCCCGGCGCGCCTTTCCATCATGAAGCGCGCGCACGCCTGCGCAGCCAGAAAGCTCCCGCTCAGCACTACGTCCACGATCGTGCGCCAGCCATTGGGCGTGATGGCGGCGGCCGGACAGGCGAAGTTTGCACCCGCGTTGTTGATGAGCACGTCGATCTTGCCCAGCTCGCGCACCGCGGTTTCCGCCATGCGCTGGCAGTCGGCGGCCTCGCGCACGTTGGTCTGCACCGCGAAGGCACGCCGTCCCAGCGCGCGGATCTCGGCGGCTGCGCGCTCGAGGTTGTCCAGCTTGCGTGAGGCCAGCACGAGGTCGGCGCCGCAGCGCGCAAAGGCGAGCGCGATCTCGCGCCCGATGCCGCTGCCGCCACCGGTGACGACCACCGATCGATCGGCAAACGCGTGCTCCGAGAAAACGCCCGCGATCATGCCGCCGCTCCCAGGCCCAACATCTTTTTAGCCTCGTCGACCGAAGCGGGCTCGCGGCCGATTGCGCGCGCCATCGCGGTCGCCTGCGCCACCAGCTCGCCGTTGGACTTTACCATGCGCCGGTCGGGCAGATAGAAGTTGTCCTCGAGCCCGACCCTGACATTGCCACCCAGCGCGAGCGCGGCCGCGGTGAGCGGCCACGTCATGTGGCTGATGGGCGTGGTCTTCCAGAGGGTGCCGGGACGAAGCTGCGAAACAATGAAGGAAAGAGTTTCGGGGGTGGCGCGCATGCCGCCCAGAACGCCCATAACCAGATTGACGTCGCAGGGAGGTTTCAAAAGCCCCATGTCGATGAGCGGCTCCAGGTTCTCGACATGGCCGGTGTCGAACAGCTCGCACTCGGGGCGCACGCCCACCTCGTTCATCTGCCGGAGCAGATACGTGATGTCCGAGAATGGGTTGCCGAACACGAAGTCGAATACGAACTGCTTGCGTTTCTGCGAGTACTTGGCGTAGGTGAGCGAGCCCGCGTTGAGCGCGCCGATCTCGGGCTTGCACTCGACGATGTGCCCGACCCGCTCCTGCATGGGCAGCCCGACCGCGCCCGTCGAGAAGTTCAGGATGATCGGGCACCGCTTGCGGATCTCGTCGCGATAAGCTGCAAACACCTCCTTGCGGTAGCTGGGCTGGCCGTTATCCTCGCGGCCGTGGATGTGCACCACCGCCGCGCCGGCCTCCCAGGCGCGTCGGGCCTCTTCGGCGATTTCGAGCGCCGTGTAGGGAATGGCCTCGCACTGCTTCTTGGTGGTGACCGCGCCGGTCAGAGCGCACGTGACGATGACCTTGTCCTTGAGCGCCATGGGCGAAGCTTGGCGCCGGGCAGAATTGCTTGTCAAGCCGAAATTTCGTGTGCGAACTATTTCCCGCCTTCGACTCTTCGACTCTTCGACTCTTCGACTTCCTAGTAATTCCCGACCGACGGATCAGGACTGACGACGCCGGTCATGACGAAGCCGAGTCGCGTGAGCACGCGAATGCGGCCCACCCCGCCCCCACCACCGCCCGCGTTGCCACCGGTTGAAGGGTTGCTCACGCTGCCGCCTGGGTTCGCCTCGTGGGAGCCCGCGCCGCCGGAGCCGCCGGGCCCGCCTACGGCGCCGCCCGAGCTGCCGCCCGAGGCCGGCTGCTGGCTCAGCAAACCGTCCTGACCGCTTCCGGCCGTGGTCTGGGTGCCGGCACCTCCTCCGCCACCGCCGCCGTTGGCGGCCAGCGTGCCATTGTTCCAGACCCGGGGCGCCTGCAGAAACAGCGCGCCGCCCGAGCCCCCGCCCGAGCCGCCGCCCGTGTTGCCAGAGGGACATCCGATGCCACCTCCGCCGCCGTCTCCGCCCACGTTGATGCCTCCCGAGGTCGCGATCCGGATCTGCGAGCGCGAGTAAAACTGGACCGCGCCACCTCCTGCACCGGCGGCCGCCGGGCTGCAGGTCCCCGCGCTGCCGACGCCGCCGCCCGAGCCGCCCTCGAGCACGGTCAGTGGCGGATCGCCATACGCTCCGCCTCCCGCGCCGCCAATGGCGGGCACGGCCTCGCCGCTGGCGGTACCGCCCATCGCGCCCGGGCGGCCGAAGCCACCGCCGCCGCCACCCGAATCGCTGTGCATGCCGGTGCTCATCCCGGGGCTTCCGACGCCGGCTCCCGAGCCCTGGCCATAGCCTCCCGGACCGGGCGTGTGGCCGCGCGCGCTGGCATCGATGGTCCCGTACACCATGATGTCCTGGCCCGCGATGACGACCAGCGGCCGGGCGCCGATCACGGTCACGGTCGCGCCCGGGGACACGTCCAGACCATCGACGTGCAGCACCGCCAGCTCGGGGCCCGACGGCTGCTGCGGCCAC
Organism: Polyangia bacterium; assembly: GCA_035258845.1. Lineage (GTDB taxonomy): Bacteria > Myxococcota_A > Polyangia > JAHFDS01 > DATFWX01 > DATFWX01. The sequence continues at coordinate 17,890 of DATFWX010000094.1, forward strand.
ACATCGAAGCTCACCCCGGTCGGCAGCGTCACGCCCGTAATCATGAGCGTGCTGGTATCGATGGTGGTTGTGTCCAGGCTGAGCGACGCCGTGCCCACGTACGCGCCCAGGGTGGGGACGTGCGGGACCTCGCTGGGTGGGAGGCCGTCGGGCTCGCCGTCAGCGCTCCCGTCGAGCGGGCCACCATCACCCCCGCTCCCGCAGGGCCCGCCGATCGGCGAAAGCACGATCGAGAGATCGATGCGCGCACCCGCGCTCACGTCCTGCCCGCCCGACCCGCTGGCCAGGACGCAGCCGGCCGGGTCGCGCGCGGTCAGGTCTATCGCGAGCCGCCCGGTCGAGCCCTGGGGCAGCACCACCACGAAGCTGGTCTCGGCCCCGAAGCCGCCGCTGGGAGCCGGAAAGGTCTGCGGCGACATGGCGCTGCGCACGCCGAGCCGGAACTGGGCCTCCAGCGTGGTCGCAGTGGGCGGGACCCCAAGCACGTGTACCAGTGCGACCGGGCCCTGCTCGCTGCACGCCAGCCCCAGGATCGCGCACGTCGCGACCGCTGCGGCGCTCAGTCGTTTCCGCATGGTCAAAACTGCGGCCTTACCACGCCCAGCTTGCTGTCGGGAAGCGAGTCTGCTGACGAGGCGACCGCCACGGTGGTGACCACGCCCGCAATCGCGGCCCCGATCAAGCCCCAGAACCACCAGCGCTGGTAGAGCGGCGCATCAGCTGGCGTCGCGGCCGCCGGGCCCTGCGTGGGCGCAGTCTCAGTCCCGGCCGGAAGCGCGGCCGCATGCGAGGGCGTGGTCGGCGGCTCGTCAGCCGGCGTGAGCCGGATTGGTTTGGGGTCGACCCGCACGCGGGTGGTCTCGCCGGCCCGCACGGCCACACGCAACGCAAGCGGTCGATATCCGCTCTTGTCGGCAGCCAGCGTGTGCTCGCCCGGTGCGGTCCGAAGCGGGCGCTCGACCGGGGTCAGGCCGACCGCCTGGCCATCGAGGGCCACCCGCACGCCCGCCAGCTCGCTGGCAATGACGAGCCGGCCCAGGCTCTTGTCCAGCTCCTGGATCTGGGCACGCGCGTCGGCCCGGGCCGCCTCCGGCACCTCCTTGGCGTCGGCCAGAAACTGCTCGAAGGCGGTGACGGCCTCGAGCGGGCGGCCGCGCGCAGCCTGCACGCGCCCGATGTTGTAAAGCAGGTTGGGCGACGGGAAGATGCGGTAGGCCTGGGCCAGCCGATCGAGCGCCAGATCGTACTGACCGCCCTCGAATGCAGACGCCGCCGCATCCTTCAAGCTCTTGGCGGCCTGCCGTCGGCTCTCTGCGTCCTGTGCCTTCGCTTGCGCTTGCGCCCGCGCTGGCGCTGGCGCTTGCGCTTGCGCTTGCGCTGGCGCGGGTGCAAGCAGAAAGACCGCCAGAACGAGGGCCGCTCTCATGGATCGAGAAACCCGCTGGATCGGTTCTTGGCGGCCGGCAGGGCCTCCTTGACCGCCTTGGCCTCCTTGCTCTCATGCCCGGGCAGCCGCTCGAGCCGCAGCTCGACCCGCGACCGGCTGCCGTCGAGCGCGAAGCGTGCGGCCTTGTAACCCGGCCGCTCGAGCCGCACCACCTCCGGGACCGGCACCGAAAGCGGCGTGCGCCCCAGCTTGCGGTCGTCGCTCCCGTAGACGTCGGCATGGGGGCTCGAGTCGAGCACCACCTCGGCTCGTGCGCGGGGAGCGGCGGCTGGCTTTTCGGCCGGTGGCGCGGGCGCCCGCGCTGGCGCGGCCGCAGCCGGTGGCGCGGCCGGAGGCGCTGGCGCGGCCGCAGGCGCTGGCGCGGCCGGAGGCGCTGGCGCGACCGCAGGCGCTGGCGCGGCTGCGGGCGGGGGTGCGCGTTTGGGCGGGGCTGGTCGCTCGCGCATGGACGCGGCTGCCGAGTTGCTCACCGCTGTCGATGGCCCCGGGGCCGCCCCCGGCTGCGTGCGCCCCAGGTAGCGCGCCACCCCGAGGCCGCCCAAGACCACGGTGGCCACGAACGCGACCACGACCGTGCGTACGCGGTGGCTCCGTCCGGGCTCGCGCAAGAGCGGCATCGACCCGCTCACCTCGCCGTTCGCGCGCGAGAGCGTGGTGGGCGCGTCGTGCAGCCCATCCGGCAGCTCGGGCGTGGGCCCGAGCCCGGGCCCGGGCTCGGGCAGCGGCGGCGGAACCGGCGCCGCCAGCGCCAGCACGTCGGTCGCCATCTCGATCAGGGCCTCGCGCAGCTTCTGCCGGAACACCGCTACGTCGGTCAGGCGCAGCCCTGGATCGCGCGACATCGCGCGCCCGATCAGCCGCACGAACGCGGGCGGCGCATCCGGGCGATAGCGTGGCAGCGGATCGGGCTCACCGTGACAGACCCGGTACAGCACGGACGGCGGGTTCTCGGCCTGGAAGGCGTGCCGGGCCGTCGCCATCGCGTACAGGATCGCCCCCATGGCCCACACGTCGCTGGCCGGTCCGATGGCCTCGGACTGTCCCTCCGCCTGCTCGGGCGCCATGTAAGACGGCGTCCCGATCATGTTGTAGTCGCCGGTCAGCGAGCTGTCCGAGTGCCGGATCTTGGACACGCCGAAATCGAGCAGCTTGGCGTGCTCGTCGCCCGCGTCGTCCTGTGCGATGAAGATGTTCTGGGGCTTCAAGTCCCGGTGCACGATGCCGGCGCGATGCGCCACCTGGAGCGCCGACAGCATCTGGTCGCCCAAGCGCGCAATCAGATGCCACGGCAGCGGGCCCGCGCGGCGCAGTCGCTGGCCCAGATCCTCGCCTCGCAAAAGCTCCATGATCATGCAAGGCGAGCCGTCGCTGAGGGTTTCCCAGTCGACGATCTCGACCACATTGGGATGGCGCAGTCGAGCCACCACGTCGGCCTCGCGCTGGAAGCGCGTGAGCGCGACCGGGTCCTCGGCGTAGCTTTGCGAGAGCCGCTTGAGCGCGAACGTGCGACGCAGGCGCAGGTGCTGCACCTCGTAGATCGCGCCCATGCCGCCGCGGCCGATGCGACGAACCACCCGATACCGGTTCGCGATGACCTGTCCGATCAGGGGGTCGGCGTCCGCTCCCCGTTTTCCACTGCCGCCCTTGGCCATGGCTCCGCCGAGGCCATTATACACCGGTGAAAGTCAGTCAGCGGCGCGGCCCGCAGCCTCGACGGTCGCGGCCACCAGCATCGCGATGGTCATCGGGCCCACGCCGCCCGGCACCGGCGTGATGGCGCCCGCGCGCTCGGCCGCCGCCGCAAACTCGACGTCCCCGCACAGCTTGCCGCCAGCGTCCCGGTTCATTCCGACGTCGATCACGGTCGCGCCCGGCCGGATCCACTGGCCGCGCACGAACGCGGGCTTGCCTAGAGCCGCCACCACGATGTCGGCGCGCCCCACGACGGCCGGCAGGTCGCGCGTCTTCGAGTGACACAGGGTCACGGTGGCGTTGGCCGCCAGCAGCAGCGCCGCCATCGGCTTGCCGACGATGTTCGAGCGCCCGATCACGACCGCCTGTGCGCCCTGGACCGGGATATGCGTTTCTTCGAGCAGGCGCATGATGCCAGCCGGCGTGCACGGCACTTGGATCGGCCGGCCGCTCCACAGCCGGCCCACGTTGACCGGATGAAACCCGTCGACGTCCTTGGCGGGCGCAATGGCTTCCAGCACGCGGGTGGAGTCGAGGTGCGGGGGCAGCGGGAGCTGGACCAGGATCGCATGTACGGTTGGGTCGGCGTTGAGCTTTTGAACCAGCGCCTCCAGCTGATCCTGGCGCGTCCCCGCTTCGAGCTTGTGATCGAAAAGGCGCAGGCCCGCCTCCAGGGCTGCCTTGCTCTTTCCGCGCACATAGATCTGTGAAGCCGGATCGTCGCCCACCAGCACCACCGCCAGCCCGGGCTTACGGCCCTGCGCGGTCAGCTTGGCAGCGGCCGCTGCCGCCTGCGCGCGCACGCTGGCCGCGATTGCCTTGCCGTCGATGATGCGTGCGCTCACGGTTCTCCCTCTACTCCTTCTTCTCCTTGGCTTCCTTGGGATTTCCGACCGCTTTCGATGTCTCTGTCGTCTTCTCTTTCTCCCTCTCTTTCTCTTTGTCGTCCTTCTTGCGCTCGCTCTTTTGCGCGTAATCGGTCTTGTACCAGCCGGTTCCCTTGAGCTGGAAACCGGCCGGCGAGATGAGTCGCGTAAGCTTGCCGCCGCAGGCCTCGCACTTGCTTTTGGGCGGATCGCTCATCTTCTGCATGTACTCGAAGCGGCGTCCGCAGCGACCGCATTCGTACTCGTAAATCGGCACGCCCCCGAGTAACACGCTCGACAAAATGTGGCAAGCTGCCTAACATCGCCCCGCTACATGGCAAAGCGGACGCTGCTGCTTGCGTTTCACAATCACCAGCCCGACGGCAACTTCGAAAAGGTCTTTGTCTCGAGCTACGAAGCCTGCTATCGGCCGGTGATTGATCTTCTGCTCGAGTTTCCGCGGGTGCGCTGCGCGCTCCACTTCACGGGCCCGCTCTACGAGTGGATCGAGTCGCATCGCAAGGACTTTTTCGGCAAGCTGCGCGCGCTGGCCGAGCGCGGCCAGGTCGAGCTTTTGGGCGGCGGGTTTTACGAGCCCATGCTGGCGGTCTTGCCCGAGCGCGACGCGCGCGGCCAGCTCGGCATGATGTCCGACTATCTCGAGCACAACTTCGGCGCGCGCCCGCGCGGCATGTGGCTGGCCGAGCGGGTGTGGGAGCCTGGTCTGCCGCGCCTTCTGGCCGCGGCCGGCCTGCGCTACACCATCCTCGACGACGGCCACTTCCGCTACGCGGGCATGGAAGGGCACCTGCAGGGCTACTATACGACCGAGAGCGCGGGCACGCCGCTCGGCATCTTCCCGAGCGACAAAGAGCTGCGCTACTCGATCCCGTTCCGGCTCGCGCCCGAGGTCATCGAAAAAATCGCCGCGCTGCCCGACGGCGCCTACACCTACGGCGACGACGGCGAGAAATTCGGCGTGTGGCCGGGCACGCACAAATGGGTGTGGGAAAAGGGCTGGCTGCGCGAGTTCTTCCAGCTCTTGTCCGAGCGCACGGACGTGGTCGAGACCGTCACCTTTTCCGAGTACATGGCCAAAAATCCGCCGACCGGGCGGGTGTATCTGCCCACCGCCTCGTACGAAGAAATGGGCGAATGGGCGCTGCCCGCCGACGCCCAGCGGCGCTACCTCGCCCTGCGCCACGATCTCGAGCAGCGCGGCCAGCTCGAGCTCGCGCAGCCGTTCTTTCGCGGCGGCATCTGGCAAAATTTCCTGGCCAAGTACGACGAGGCCAACTTCATGCACAAGAAGATGGTCTATGTCTCGGACAAGGTGGCGGCGGCGGGCGGCCCGCCCGAGGCCGTGCGCGAGCTTTACCGCGCCCAGTGCAACTGCTCGTACTGGCATGGCCTGTTTGGCGGGCTCTATCTGGGCTACCTCCGCCACGCGGTCTACACCCACCTCATCGGGGCCGAGGTGCTGGCCGAGGCGATCGCCGAGCCGCGCGTCGTGCGGCGCGACTACGACGCCGATCTGCAGGAGGAGCTCTTGATGGAGGGGCCGGCCCTGTCGGCCTACGTGCGGCCGGCCGACGGGGGCGCGCTGTGCGAGCTCGACGATCGCCCGCGCCGGTTCAATCTTCTCAACGTGCTCGCGCGCCGCGACGAGGGCTACCACGGCAAGCTGCGACAGGCCGCTGCCGAGGCGAAAGGCGAAGGCGCGCCCGCGGAGCCGCAATCGATTCACGATTTCAGCCAGGTCAAGGAGGCGGGGCTCGAGAATCTGCTGGTGGTCGACCGCCATCTGCGGCTGGCTTTTCTCGATCACTTCGTGGCCCCCGGCATCACGCTGGAGGCGTTCGCGGGCGAGCGTTTCGACGAGGCCGGTGACTTTGCGAGCGCGCCCTACCAGGTGCTGCGCGCGCAGGGTGCCGAGGTCGAGCTTGTGCGCGCGGGCCTGGCCTACGGGCGCCCAGCGCGTCTCCGCAAGCGCTACCGACTCGAAGGGCGCAAGCTTTCGGTGCGCTATCACATCGAGATCGAGGGTGGGGCCGAGCTGGCGTTTCTGCCCGAGCTACCACTATTCCTCGACACCGAGGCCGAGCGCACGGCCGGACCGGCCCAGCTCGACACCCGATCCGAGCTGACGCTGCACCACGACTGGCTGTCGCTCCAGTTAAGCCTGCGCTGCGCACCCGCGACCACCTGGTGGCGCTTTCCCCTTTTGGCCGCGTCGCAGTCGGAGGGCGGCTTCGAGCGCACCTACCAGGGCACCGTGTTCGCGCCGCTGTTTCGGCACACGCTGGCTCCCGGCGCCGCGTTCGAGCCCGAGCTGGAGCTGGAGATCCGCGATGCCTGAGCTGCGCCGCGACCCCATCGTGGGCCGCTGGGTGATCATTTCCACCGAGCGCGCCAAGCGGCCCATGGACCTGCGCGCCGAACGCATCGAGCTGCAGGACGGCCTATGCCCGCTGTGCCCGGGCCACGAGGATCTGACCCCGCACGAGACCCTGGCCTACCGCCCCACCGGCACGCCGCGCGACACCGCGGGCTGGACCGTGCGCGTGGTGCCCAACAAGTTTCCGGCGCTCATGATCGAGGGCTCGCTGGGCCGCGAGGGCGAGGGGCTGTACGACAAGATGAACGGTGTGGGCGCGCACGAGGTCGTGATCGAGACCCCCGATCACGAAAAGCAACTGGCCGATCTCGAGGAGCCGCAGGTCGAGAACGTGCTGTGGGCCTATCGCGACCGCATCCTCGATCTCAAGAAAGACTCGCGCTTCCGCTACATCATGATCTTCAAGAATCACGGCGCGGCCGCCGGCGCCACCCTCGATCACGCGCACTCGCAGCTGATCGCGCTGCCGATCGTGCCCAAGAACGTGGCCGAGGAGATGAAGGGCGCGCTCGACTACTACAACTACAAGGAGCGCTGCGTGTACTGCGACATCGTGCGCCAGGAGATCAACGACGGACGGCGCGTGGTGTACGAGAACAGCGACTTCTTGGTGCTGGAGCCGTTCGCGCCCAAGTTTCCCTTCGAAACCTGGCTGCTGCCCAAGGCCCACGACAGCTCATTCGAGGATTGCCACAAGAACGAATATGCCAATCTCGCGGGCGCGCTGCGGGTCACTCTGCGCAAGCTCCACCGCGCGCTCGACAACCCGCCCTACAACTTCATCCTCCACACCTCGCCCTTCCAGGAAATGTTCAACCCGCACTATCACTGGCACTTCGAGATCATGCCGACCCTGACCAAAGTGGCCGGATTCGAGTGGGGCTCGGGCTTTTACATCAACCCGACGCCGCCCGAGGATGCTGCCAAGTTCCTGCGCGACGTGACCGACCGATGAACCTTTTGCACGTCGCCAGCGAGGTGGCGCCGCTTTGCAAGACCGGGGGCCTGGGCGACGTCGTGGGCGCCCTGCCGCGCGCGCTGGCCACCCTGGGCCTGCACCCGACCGTGGTCGCGCCTCGCTACGCAGGGATCGACACCGAGCGCTGGGCGCTGGCGCGCCGACTGCGCAAGCTTTTGGTCCCGCTGGGTCCGGAAGCGGTCGAGGTCGGCATCTACGAGGGCCGGCTGCCCGGCAGCGCGGTGCCGGTCTATCTCATCGACCACGAGCCGTCGTTTGCGCGGCCGGGCCTGTACGGAGAGGGTGGCCACGACTATCCGGACAACGCGCGCCGGTTCGCGCTGCTCGGCCGCGCCGCGCTCGAGGTTGCGCGCTCGCTCGCCCGCTGGCCCGACCTCGTGCACGCGCACGACTGGGAAGGGTCGCTGGCGCTCTATTACCTGGGTCGGGGTGCGCTCGCGGGCGCGCCGCCGACCGGGACCGTGCTCACCATCCACAACCTGGCCTTCCAGGGCCTCTATCCGCCCGCCGTCATCGACCAGCTCGGGCTGGGCTGGGACGCCTTCACACCGCACGGCATCGAGTTCTTCGGGCAGGTGAGCCTGCTCAAGGCCGGCATCCTGTCGGCCGATCGCGTGACCACCGTGTCGCCCCGCTATGCCCGCGAGATCCAGACCGAGGCGCTGGGCTGCGGGCTCGACGGCCTTCTGCGTGCACGCGCCGATCGGGTGGTCGGGATCTTGAACGGGGTCGACTACGAGACCTGGGATCCGGCGCGCGACAGCCGGATCGCCAAGCGCTACTCGGTCGCCGATCCGAGCGGCAAAGCGGTGTGCAAGCTGGACCTGCAAAAACGGCTCAATCTGCCCCAGCGGGCCGACGTGCCGCTCTTGGGTGCGGTCTCGCGGCTCACCGAGCAGAAGGGCTTCGACCTTATCGTTCAGGCGGCCGACGAGCTCGCGCGCATGGAGCTGCAGCTGTGCGTGCTCGGCAACGGCGAGCGCGCGCTCGAGGAGGCGCTCGCGCAGCTGGCGGCACGCCACCCCAGTCGATTCGCGGTCCGCATCGCCTACGACGACACGCTGGCCCATCAGATCCAGGCGGGCGCCGATCTGCTCATCATGCCGTCGCGGTTCGAGCCGTGCGGGCTGGCGCAGATGTACGCGCTCCGCTACGGAACCGTGCCCCTGGTGCGCGCGGTGGGCGGGCTGGACGACACGGTGGTCGACTGGGACGCCCGCACGCGCAGCGGCACCGGCTTCAAGTTCGAGGAGCATAGCGAGGCCGCGCTTCTGCATGCGCTGCGGCGCGCTCTCGACGCCTGGCGCGATCGCGCAGCCTGGCGTGAGCTTTCACTACGCGCGATGCAGCAGGATTTCTCCTGGCGCAACAGCGCCCGCCAGTATGCCGACCTGTACGAGCAGGTGCTGCGCGAGCGGCCGCGCTGAGCCGGGCTACTCGGGCCCGGGGAGCTCGGTCACCCGCACCCCGAGCTGGCCCTCGACGTCGACCAGCTCGCCGCGCGCCACCAAGCGGCCACCCGCGTACAGCTCGACCGGCCCGCCCAGCGGCCGGTCCAGCTCCAAAACCGCGCCCGGACGCAGCTCCAGCACATCGCGCGCGCTCAGCTTGACCCGCCCCAGCTCGACCGTGAGCTCGACCGGCAGGTCCTCGAGCACCATGTCCTTGCTCATGCTTTCTCCCGGTTCATAATCCGCTGCCACCGCAAGACCCGACGGCGTCTCGAAAAGGGGGAAGCCACCGCGGCCGCTGCGCAGTCGGGCCCGCCGCGGCCCCGCGATGACCACATCGCCGCGCTCGAGCGCGAAAAGCTCGCCGCGCGCCAGTGTGGTTGCGGCCAGCTCGACGAAAAGCTCGACCGGGAGCCGCGCCAGAAGGTCGAGCTCGTGGGCAGATGGCGCCCGGGCCGGCTGCGCGCGCACGAGCTGCGCCTCCGGCATGCACACGCGCAGCTCCCCAGTCAGCGCGCCCGACCGCACGGCGGCCGGAACCACGAGCGTTCGGCCACCCTCGAGTCGCGGGGCCGCCTGTGCCGCCGGAGCCACCATTTCTACACGCGCCTCCCAGCCCTGCTGCGTGAGCGCGCTCAGGGCCAGGTAGGCCAGTACGCCCCGCTCGGCGGGTGTGAGCGCCCGCGGCGCCAGGGCTTCCTCCTCGGGCGCGCCCAGCGCGCGCAGGCACAGCCGCACCGCCAGCTCGGTCGGCAGCGCGATCGCGAGCATGCGCTCGCTTACCTGCGCCTGTACGATCACGACCGTATCCTCGCCCAGCACAGCCGCCAGCTGGCCGGCTTCGATCGCTCGGGGCGCGCCCAGCCGCAGCGTCGCCGACTCGCCGCCCAGGCGCCAGGTCGAGAGCCCGGGCAGCTGGGCCAACAGAGTCCGCACGAGCGCCACCTCGGACCTCGAGAGCCGCGGCAAAAGCGGCCACGGAAAGGGCTGCGCGCTCACAGTTGCGCCCCCAGCGACGACGACAGCATGCGCACTACATCCAGCCGATCGAGCACCCATAGAATAAGCCCGCCGTACAGGCCGGCGCCCAGATCATCGGCCACCACACCCAGGCCTCCGCCCACTTTCTCGTCGAGCCAGCGGACCGGCCACGGTTTCCAGACGTCGAACAGCCGGAACAAGCCGAAGCCGACCACCAGGTTGAAGGGCCCGCGCGGGACCGCCGCCAGCGTCAGAAGGTAACCCGCCACCTCGTCGATGACGATGCGCTGGTTGTCCTTGGTCCCGGTCGCCTCCTCGTAGCAGTCGGCCGCCCAGATGCCGAACGCGGTCACCGCGACCAGGATCAAAAGGTAGCCCGCCTCGCCCAGCCGGGCCGCCGCCCAGGCCAGGGGAACCGCCACCGCGGTGCCGGCCGTGCCCGGCGCGACCGGGACGAAGCCGGCGCCGAGCGCGGTTGCGATCAGCGTGACCACCAGGCCCGGTTGGTGCGGACGCGGCTCGCGCGCCATGTCAGCCGCCCATGAAGGCATGCCCGCTCGGGCGCG
>DATFWX010000095.1:0-60561 GCA_035258845.1 Polyangia bacterium
CGCGGAATGTGGACGTCGCCGTGGCGCAGCGTCAGGTACTCGCCGAATCCGCGGAAGGCGGGCGGCCGATCGAACCCCTTGTCGTAGATGCGCAGCTTCTCGATCGGGTGCACGTCGTCGAACTCGACCATCTTCTTGGACCCGACCACGGTGAGCCGGCGCTCCTTGCGCGGATCCAGCCACGACAGCTGCACCTGCGCCATCTTGCGATCCGGAAAGCGCAGGTTCACGAACACCACGTCCTCGATCCCGGGCTGCAGGTAGCACTCGCCGCGCGCCGCCACCTCGCTCGGCTGCTCGTCGATGAGGTGCAGAATCATCGACAGGTCGTGCGGGGCCAGCGACCACAGCGCGTTCTCGTCACGACGCAGGCGGCCCAGATTCACGCGCAGCGAGTACAGATAATAGATCTCGCCCAGCTCACCTGAGTGGATGAGCTCGCGCAGCTGATGGACCGCCGGGTGATAGAGCATCAAGTGACCGACCATGAACGTACGCTGCCCGGCCGCGGCGGCCGCCTGCGTGATCCGCTCGGCGTCGGCGACCGTGAGCGCCATCGGCTTTTCGACCAGCACGTGCTTTCCGGCCGCGAGGGCAGCCAGCGCCTGGGCGGCGTGCGCAGCCGCCGGCGTCGCCACCACGACTGCGTCGACGGCCGCGTCGCCGAGCAGGTCCTCGAGCCGCTCGAAAAGGCGTGCGCCCGGATACTCGCGCGCCACCCGCGCGCGCACCTGCGCGTCCGCGTCGCAGACCGCTGCCAAGGCACCCAGGCGCGCGAAGTTGCGCACGTGGTGGATGCCCCAATAGCCGGCTCCGACCACACCGACGCGCGCGTGCGCGCGAGCGGCCGCGCTCACGGCCCCCAGTCCAGCCGAATCATCGGCGTCTTGCGGATCGGCATCGGCCGCAAGAATTTGGCCGGATCGCTGTCGCGCACGAACGCATTTTCGCAGTCGATGGCGCTCGACCACAAGCGCGGGTCGCCGGCCAGGCGGCGAAACCCGACCCAGATCGCGCCCGACTGCCCGCCCGGGATGCGCGCGACCAGGTCCTCCACCACCCATCGCCCGTCGGTGGGGCCGCTTGCCATCTGGTGCGGGTAGTCGCGCTCCCAGCTCGCCAGCTCCTTGCTCGGCTGCTCGAGTGGATCCTGCCCGTACACCGTCCAGCGCACGCGCCCCTCCTGAGCCAGCTGCGCCCGGAACCGCAGCAGGTGAAACGAAGCGGCCGCCGGCTTGAACCGAACCATCTGCTCGAACGTCGACGAGATCAGCGCGGATGCCTCACCGGGGCGGTTGTCGTCGTACGCGATCTCGTACTCGAGCGTCGGCTCGCGGCCCGCGCCGCCCGACGACGCGCAGGCGAAAAGCCCAAGGCTATAAAGGAGCCAGACCCGCATCGCCCTCTCGGTAGCGCCGCCCGCAGGCCGGACATGCGAACGCCTGATCGAGCTTGCCCCCGCACGCGCACATCCAGCCGACCGGTCGAGCCGGCGTCCCCACCACGAGCGCGTACGGCGGCACGTCGCGCGTCACCACCGCGCCCGCGCCTACCATCGCGTACTCGCCGATGGTCAGGCCGCACAGGATGGTCGCGTTGGCACCGATGGTGGCCCCGCGGCGCACGCGGGTCGCGCGAAACTCCTGCTTGCGCCCGATCTCGGCGCGCGGATTCCACACGTTGGTGAACACGCACGAGGGCCCGCAGAACACGCCATCCTCGAGCTCGACGCCGTCGTAGACGCTGACGTTGTTCTGGATCTTGACCCGATCGCCCACCCGCACGTTGCCGACATAGACGTTCTGCCCGAGCACGCAGTCGCGCCCGATGCGCGCGCCCGCCGACACGTGACAGAAGTGCCAGATGCGCGTGCCGTCGCCAATCTGCGCGCCGCTGTCCACCGCGGCGGTGGGATGAGCAAAATAGCCCATCTTCTTCAGCAGCATACCAGGTATTATCGTCACCGTCCCGTGCGCGTCCCGAGCCTCGACCTGAAAGCGCAGTACGCGCACATCCGCGCGGACGTCCAGGCGGCGGTCCAGCGCGTGCTCGAGAGCCAGCGTTTCATCCTGGGCCCCGAGGTCGAGGCCTTCGAACGCGAGCTGGCCGCCTACTGCGGGGCCGCGCATGCGGTCGGCGTGTCGTCGGGGACCGACGCCCTGTTGGTCAGCTTGATGGCGCTCGGCATCGGGCCCGGCGACGAAGTGCTGACCAGCCCGTACAGCTTTTTCGCGTCCGCCGGCGTCATCGCGCGCCTTCACGCGCGGCCCGTGTTTGCCGACATCGATCCGGCCACCTTCAACCTGGACCCCGAAGCCGCCCGCCGCGCGCTCACCAGCCGCTCGCGCGCGGTCGTGCTCGTGCACCTGTTCGGCCAATGCGCCCCGCTGCCCGACCTGGGTGAGATCCCGATTCTCGAGGACGCCGCCCAGTCGATTGGCGCCCGCATCGGGACGCGCCGCGCCGGCACGCTGGGCCGCGCGGGCTGTCTGTCGTTCTTCCCGTCCAAGAACCTGGGCGGCTACGGCGACGGTGGCGCTGTCGTCACCGACGACGGCGCGCTGGCCGAGAAGATCCGTGCCCTGCGCACGCACGGCAGCCTGACCAAGTATCATCACCCGATCGTGGGTGGCAATTTTCGGCTCGATGCACTGCAGGCGGCCGTGCTGCGCGTGAAGCTGCCCCACCTGGCCCGCTGGATCGAGGAGCGACGTGCGCACGCGGCCGCCTACCGGGCCGGCCTGCGCGGGGTCGGCCTGCCCGGCGAAAAGAGCGGTCACTACCACACCTACAACCAGTTCGTCATCCGCAGCCCCCGTCGCGACGCGCTCCGCGACCACCTGTCGGCGGTCGGCGTCGAGAGCGCCATCTACTACCCGGTTCCGCTCCACCTGCAGCCCTGTTTCGCTGAGCTCGGCCACCGTCCCGGCAGCTTCCCACAGGCCGAAGCGGCGGCCCGCGAGTCGCTGGCGCTGCCCATCTACCCCGAGCTGCCGGCGCCGGCCCGACAAGCCGTCTGCGATGCGGTGAACGCGTTTTCGGATTCACACGCATGAGCGGTGCCGGCATCGAGTGGCTGGTCGACGCCTACGACTGCCGGCCCGATCCGCTGGCCGACCTTTCCACGCTGCGCCAGCTCACCGAGCGTATCGCGGCCGAGCTGGATCTGCGCGTGCTCGATCAGCGCTGGCACAAATTTCCGCCACCCGGCGGCGTGACCGGCCTGCTCCTGCTCACCGAGTCGCACCTGACCTGTCACACCTATCCCGAAACCGGACTGGCCACCTTCAACCTGTACTGCTGCCGCGAGCGGCCCGACTGGCCGTGGGCTCGGCGGCTCGGCGATCTCCTGGGGGCCGCCCGCGTGCTCGTGCGGCGCCAGCTGCGCGGACAGCGCGAGCAGCCATGACCGCCCTGACGGCCAATTGCCCGGCCTGCGGGGGCCCCATTACCTGGAAAACCGGCTCCTCGATGGTGCTGGTGTGCGAATACTGCGGCTCTGTGGTCGCGCGCGGCGATCGCACGGTCGAGAGCATCGGCAAGGTCGCCGATCTGGTCGAGACCGGCTCGCCGCTCCAGCTGGGCCTGAGCGGCCGCTTCGGCGGCATCGGCTTCGAGCTGGTCGGGCGCGCGCAGCTCCAGCACGAATCGGGCGGCGTGTGGGACGAGTGGTACGCCCACTTCACGAACGACAACTGGGGCTGGCTGGCCGAGGCCCAGGGCCGCTTCTATCTGACTTTTGCGCAAAAGCAGACGTCGGCCGAGCTGCCGCCTTATGACGCGCTCGTGGTCGGGCAGCCGGTCGTGCTGCCGGGCTCGCTCGAGTTCGTGGTGGCCGAGAAGGCGATGGCGCGCGCCGTGTCGGGCCGCGGCGAGATGCCGTACGTGCTCGATGCCGGCGCGTCCTACCATTACGCCGATCTGTCGGGCCCGGCCGGTGCGTTCGCGACCCTCGACTACAGCCAGGATCCGCCGCTGCTGTTCGTGGGCCGCCAGCTCACACTCGACGGTCTCGGCATCACGGCCAGCGCGGCGGCCGGCGCCGGCGCAGGGGCGGCCGCCGCCGCACCCGAGCGCGAGGCGCGCCAGATCAAGGCCACCGAGCTCTACTGCCCCGAGTGCCGCGGCCCGCTCACGCTGCGCGCGCCCGACCAGTCGCAGCGCGTCACCTGTCCCAACTGCGGCGGCCTGCTCGACGTGTCGGGCGGCCGCCTGGCCTGGCTCAAGGCGCTCGAGCCGCCCAAGATCCCGCCGCTCATCGCGCTGGGCTCGGTGGGCACGCTCTTGCAGACCAAGTGGACCGTGCTCGGCTTTCTCGAGCGCAGCGTGACCGCCGACGGCGTGCGCTACCCGTGGCACGAGTATCTTTTGTACGAGCCGCGCGCCGGCTTCTCGTGGCTGACCGAGTCCGACGGCCACTGGAGCTTCGTCGAGGCGGTGGCGCCGGGCGATGTGCAGCCGCTGGGCCGCAACGTGCGCTGCCACGGCAAGCTGTTCCGCGTGTTCCAGCTCGGCAACGCTGTGGTCGACTACGTGATGGGCGAGTTCTACTGGCGCATCGAGGCCGGCGAGAGCGTGGCCTCGACCGATTACATCGCACCGCCCGAGATGCTGTCGCGCGAGGAGAGCGAGGGCGAGATCAACTGGTCGCTGGGCAGCTACCTCGAGCCCGCGCAGGTGCAGCGTGCCTTTGGCCTGAAGAAGCTTCCACCCCCGGTCGGCGTCGCGCCGCATCAGCCCTACCGGCACGGCGGCCTGGGCAAGATGTGGCTGGGACTGCTCGCGGCCGCCCTCCTTACGCGCGTCGCTCTATCGGTCGCGTTTCCCCACAAGGACGCGTTCGCGAGCCGCTACGACCTGGCGCCCCTGACCGGCTCCGACGGCTCGCAGGTCGTGTTCAGCGAGCCCTTCCAGCTCTACGGTCGCAGGAACATCGCGGTCACGCTCACGGCGCCGGTCGATCAGAGCTGGCTGTACGTCGAGGGCGACCTCATCAATGAGTCAACCGGCCTGGTGCAAAGCTTCACGTCCTCGGTCGAGTACTACCACGGCCACGACTCCGACGGCTCCTGGAGCGAGGGCGACCGCGCACCGCGCGTGCTGCTCCGGCCCCTGCCGGCCGGCACCTACACCATGCGCCTGGAGTGCCAGTGGGAGCACTGGAACCAGCCGCTCGCGGTCGACGCGCGGGTCGAGCAGGGCGTGACCAACCTGACCCACCTCCTGGTGGTGCTGGGGGTGATCTCGCTGTTCCCCATCCTGGGGCTCCTGTACCGGCTCCGCTTCGAGAAGCGGCGTTGGAGCCAGAGCGACTACGCGCCCGTGTGGGCGCGCGAGCAAGGAGACAGCTGATGCGGCGGTTCTATCTCGCGTTCGGTGTGGCGGCGCTGACCGTGTACACGCTGGCCGAGGCGCAGGGCTGGCAGTTTGCCGGCTCGCGCCAGCAGGTCATCCCGGCCGATGTGCGGCAGTCGCCGGGCGGCTACCGCTCGTTCCACTTCTGGCATGCCGGTTGGCAAGGAGGGAAGTGATGCCTCAAGACCCGTTCCTCCGCATGATCGTGACGACGCTGGCGTTCGGCCTCATCGGCATGGCGCTGTTCGCGCTCGCCTTCTTCGTGATCGTCAAAATCACGCCGTTCTCGATTCGCAAGGAGATCGAGGACGACCAGAACACCTCGCTGGCCATCCTGATTGGCGCGGTCATCATCGGAATCGCGATGATCGTGGCCGCCGCAGTGCATGGATAGGTGGCGTACACCGATCCTGTTTCTGCACGTGCTGGTCATCGCCACGTGCGGATTGGTGTACGAGCTGCTCGCGGGCACGCTCGCTTCCTATGTGCTCGGCGATTCGGTCACGCAGTTTTCGCTGGTCATCGGCATCTATCTGTCGGCGCTGGGCGTGGGCGCGTGGCTGTCGCGGCGCATCGAGTCGGGGCTCGCGCGCCGCTTCGTCGAGGTCGAGCTGGGCGTGGCGCTTCTGGGCGGGGCCTCGGCGCCGCTCCTGTTCCTGAGCTTCGCGCGCGGCGCGGCCTTTCACCTGATCCTGTACGGGGTGGTGTTCGCGGTCGGCGTGCTGGTCGGCCTCGAGCTGCCCCTGCTCATGCGCATCTTGAAAGACCACCTCGACTTCAAGGATCTGGTGGCGCGCGTGCTGACCTTCGACTACCTGGGCGCGCTGGTGGCGTCGATCCTGTTTCCGGTGCTGCTGGTGCCACGTCTGGGCCTGGTCCGGACCTCGCTCGCGTTCGGCCTCATCAATGCCGCGGTCGGGCTGTGGGCGACCTGGATCCTGAGGCCGCTCATGTCGGGGAGCGTGGCCGGGCTGCGGGGCCGCAGCGCTCTGGTGATGCTGCTGCTGGCGATCGGCATCGTCAAGGCCGATGCACTGACCGCGCTGGCCGAGGACAACCTCTTCGCCGACGAGATCGTGTACACGAAGACCTCGCCCTACCAGCGCATCGTGGTGACGCGGGGCCGGGCCGGCTTTCAATTGTTCCTGAACGGCAACCTGCAGTTCAGCTCGGCCGACGAGTACCGCTACCACGAGGCGCTCGTGCATCCCGCGCTCGCCCTGCGCCCCGGTGCGCCCGGGCGCGTGCTGGTGCTCGGGGGCGGCGACGGCCTGGCGCTGCGCGAAATCCTCCGCTACCCGTCGGTCGCCGAGGTCACGCTGGTCGACCTCGACCCCGACATGACCCGGCTTTCCGAGCGCTTTCCGCCGCTCGCCCAGCTCAACCGGGGCGCGCTCGCCGATCCGCGCGTGCACGTCATCAACCAGGACGCGATGGTCTGGCTCGAGGAGGCGGCCGCCGGCGCGGCGGCTTCCCGGCGCTACGACGCCGCCATCGTCGATTTTCCGGATCCCAACTCGTTCGCGCTCGGAAAGCTGTACACGACCCGCTTCTACCGCCTCTTGCGGGCGCGCGTGGAGCCGGGCGGTGCGGTCGCCATCCAGGCCACCTCGCCGCTGTTTGCGCGTACCTCGTACTGGTGCATCGTGCGCACCATCGAGGCGGCGGGCTTTGTTGCGCTGCCCTATCACGTCGCGGTGCCCTCGTTCGGCGAATGGGGCTTCGTGCTGGCCTCGGAGCGGCCGTTCGAGCCGCCCGCGCACGTCCTGCCCGGGCTGCGGTTCCTCGACGACCACGCACTGGGCGCGCTGTTCGTGCTGCCGGCCGATCTGAGCCCGGTGCCGGCCCAGATCAATCGGCTCGATAACCAGGTGCTGGTCCGCTACTACGAGTCGGAGTGGAAGCATTGGGATTGACGCGGCGCGAGCTCTTGCGCGCGTTTCTGGGCGCGCCCGCGCTCGTGGCCGCGTGCCGCGGCCGACGCGTGCCGCCGCGGCTGCCCGAGGGCACCATCGTGGGGGCCTCGGATCGGATCGGTCATCGGCTGCGCGACCAGCCACCCGCGCAGGCCCAGAGCTGGCAGCCGGTCGGCGTCGTCATCGTCGGCGCGGGGGTGGCTGGTCTGGCGGCAGCCTGGCGGCTCGCGCGCGCCGGCTTGGACGACTTCGTGGTGCTCGAGCTCGAGGCCGCGCCAGGCGGGACCGCACGCAGCGGCCGTTCGGCCGTGACCGCCTATCCCTGGGGCGCGCACTACATCCCGGCGCCGATGGCGCACAACCGAGCGCTGTGCACGCTGCTCGACGAGATGGGCGTGCTCGAGGGCCACGATCCCGACGGCCAGCCCGTGGTGGCCGAACAATTTCTGTGCCGCGACCCCGAGGAGCGACTGTTTTACCGGGGCCGCTGGTACGAGGGGCTGTACCTGCGCGCGGGCGCTTCGGCCGCCGACCTCGCGCAGCGCGATCGCTTTCTCAGCGAGATCGCGCGTTGGGTCGCCTGGCGCGACGGCCGCGGTCGGCGTGCGTTCGCGATTCCGGTTGCGCAGGGCTCGGACGACGCCGAGGTGACCGCGCTCGACCGCATGTCCATGGCCGAGTGGATGCGCGCCCGCGGGCTCGATTCGCCGCGGCTGCGCTGGCTGGTCGAGTATGCCTGTCGTGACGACTACGGCTCCACGCTTGCCGACGTGAGCGCGTGGGCCGGCCTGTTCTATTTCGCCTCGCGGGTGCCGCGGGCGGGCGCCGAGTCGCGCCCGCTGGTGACCTGGCCCGAGGGCAACGGCCGCCTGGTGGCGCATCTTGCCGAAAAAGTGCGCGCGCGCGTGCGCCTGGGCCTGGCCGCCGCCGATCTGCTCCCGACCGCGGATGGCGTCGACGTGGTCGCGCTGGCGGCCGACCGGCCGGTCGGTTTTCGGGCCACTCGCGTCATCTTCGCGGCCCCGCAGTTTCTCACGCCCTATCTCATCCGCCCCTTTCGCACCGAGCCCCCGCCGCACGTGGCAGCCTTTCAATATAGCGCCTGGATGGTTGCCAACCTTCATTTGCGCGAGCGCCCAGCCAACCGCGGCTTCCCGCTGGCCTGGGACAATGTGCTCTACGACAGCCCGTCGCTCGGCTACGTGGTGGCCACGCATCAGCGCGGGCTGGACCGCGGCCCCACCGTGTTCACCTATTACTACCCGCTCACCGACAGCGAGCCGCGCGCAGCCCGCGCGCGCCTTCTGGCCACCGATTGGTCGGGCTGGGCCGAGGTGACGCTCACCGACCTCGAGCGCGCACACCCGGACGTGCGCGCGCTGACCACGCGGCTCGACGTGATGCGCTGGGGTCACGCGATGATTCGGCCGCGCCCAGGCTTTGTCTGGGGCGGCGCGCGGGCGGCCGGGGCGCGCCCGTTTCGCAACATCCATTTCGCGAACTCGGACCTGTCCGGGGTCGCGCTGTTCGAGGAGGCGCTCGATCAGGGTGTGCGCGCGGCCGAGGAGGTCCTGGCCGCGCGCGGGCTCCGATTCGAGTCGCTGAGGGGATGACCGCCACCTCCGTCGCTCCCGCGCCCGGCCGGCCCTGGCTGTTCTCGGCGCGCGTCGATGTGGGGGTGTTTCTGGGCAGCGCGCTGGCCTCGCTGCTCGCGCTCGCGATCGGGGCGCGCGCGGGCCTGCTCGATCAGGGCACGCCCGACTGGGCGTGGGTGCCGTTCGTGCTTTTGGTCGACGTCGCGCACGTGTGGGCCACTGGGTTCCGCGTGTATCTCGATCCGGTCGAGCGGCGACGCCGCCCGTTGCTCTACCTGCTCACGCCGCTCGCCGGTCTGGGCGTGGGCATTGCGCTGTATGCGGCCGGCGAGCTCTGGTTCTGGCGTGCACTGGCCTACCTCGCGGTCCTGCACTTCGTGCGGCAGCAGGCGGGCTGGGTGGCCTTGTATCGCGCGCGCGCGGGAGAGCGCGACCGTCTGGGCCGCTGGCTCGACGCGGCGGCCATCTACGCGGCCACCCTGTACCCGCTCCTGTACTGGCACACGCATCTGCCGCGCCGCTTCTGGTGGTTTCTGCGCGGCGACTTCGCCGCTCTGCCGGCCGCCGCCGCGCGCGTTGCGGCGCCGCTGTACTGGGCCGCGCTGGCCGCATACGCGGTGCGCGCGCTCGCGCGCTGGGCACGTGGCCGCCCGCATCCGGGCAAGGACATCGTGGTCGCCACTACCGCGGTCTGCTGGTACGTCGGCATCGTGGCTTGCAATGGTGACTATGCGTTCACGGTCACCAACGTGCTCATTCACGGCATTCCGTATTTCGCGCTCGTGTACTGGTACGCACGCACGCGCCAACTGCCGCTGGTGGCGCGGGCCGGACCGGGCGCGTTCCTGGGCGTTCTGTGGGCGCTCGCCTATGTCGAGGAGCTGCTGTGGGATCGCGGCGTGTGGCACGAGCGGGCCTGGTTGTTCGGCCACGGCTGGGACGTGGGCACGCTCAAGCTGGTTCTGGTTCCGCTGCTTGCGGTGCCCCAGATCACGCACTACGTGCTCGACGGGTTTGTGTGGAGGCGCCGCCAGAATCCCACCTTTTCGCTCATCCCACCGTCGAATTTTTGACAGGGCGCACAGGTCGCGGCCGGTGCCCCTCGGCGAACGGCAATCCGCGCACTTGGCCGCTGGCACGGCGCGTGAATACCCAATCCAGCATGAGATACTTGATGGCCTCTACTTTCACACTCTCGCTCGCCGCGTGCGTTGCGCCCGGCGACCGAGCCTACGAGCCGCACCAGTGCCCGGTCGGCGAGACCTGCTCGGACGTCACCCCCGATGGGCTCTACTTCCAGGGCGACGACGCGATCGACCCGCCGGGCGTGACCGCGGTCGGGGGCACGCAGACCATCACGGTGCTCTTGCCGACCCGCGATCGATTCACCGCGCGATTCACCGCGCCCTTCGACGCCGTCTCCAGCGGGCCCGCGCTGGTCATCGCGCGCACGAGCCCGCCCTCGGTCACGGTGGCGGCGGCCGCCGCCGGCGGCGCCTACCTGCGCATCCTCGAGCGCGGCACCAATCTGCTCTACGATCGGATCCTGCTGGAGACGCAGCCCATTCAGCGCGCCACCGTGCGGCCCGATGAGCTGCCGCTCGACGACACCGACCCCGGCGACGCCTGGGTGCTTCTGGCCGGCAAGCGCACCAGCCTGCGCGTGAACCTTCTCGCCGCCTCCGGACACTGGCTGGCCGACGAAACGCTGCGCCTCCAGATGGACGCGGGTGGCGACGCGGTGCAGCTGAGCTGGAACGTGGCCGCGGTGACAGCGGCCGCGGCCGGCACGGTGACGCTGCGCGCGACGCCGGGCGACCAGGTGAGTCATACCTTCCCCGTGCGGGTGGCGAGCGCGCTGACCGACATCGTGCCCACGACCCTGAGCCCGCGGCCCGAGACGCCGATCGCGGTCGGCGCGGGCGCGCTCTATTGCTTCCGCCCGCTCGCGGGCAGCGACCTGGTGGCGGGCGCGGATTTCTCCTTCTCGGCGTCGGGCAGCCTCAGCGTGAGCGGCGACCGCAATTGCGCGTCGGTGACCGCGACCGCGCCCGGCATCGCCATGCTGACGGCCAGCGCCGAAGGTTTTGCCAAAACCTTCTTGATCACGGTGCGTGCGGGCGCACGCCGGACCGCACCGGCCGAGCTTCCTGCTGCGCCTGCCTCGCCGTCTCCGCCCGCGCCCGGTGAGCGCGCTGCCACGCACGACTGATCCCGCGCTACACTCGACCCATCATGCGCATTTTTCTCGACACGGCCGACCTGGCGGCCGTTCGCGAGCTGGCGCGCTGGGGCTGCTTCAGCGGCGTGACCACCAATCCGCTCTTGCTCGCCCGGGCGGCTGTGCGCGCGGCCGAGATCGTGCCCGCGCTCGCGGAGGCAATCGGCGGCGAACTCTTCGTCCAGGCCGGGGACGCCGAGGAAGGCACGCGGCTGGCGCAGCTCGCACCCGGCCGGGTCGTGATCAAGGTGCCGGTGGTCCCATCGGGGCTGGAGGCCATCCGGCAGCTGGCCGCCGAGCGGATCCCCACCGCGGCCACCGCCGTGTTCAAAGCCGCCCAGGCGCTTTTGGCCGCACGCGCGGGTGCGCTCTATGCCATCCCGTTCTGGCATCGCATCGCCGAGGCGGGCGGCGATCCGGAGCGCGAGGTGCGCGACGCCGCCGGCTTCTTCGAGCGCATGACGCCGACCGGCCAGCGCGCACGCGTGCTGGTGGCCAGCCTGCGCACGCCCGAGCAGGCGGTGGCGTCCCTGCGCGCGGGCGCCTACGCAATCACGGTCAAGCCCGAGCTGGCGCGCGCGCTGCTCGCGGATCCCGGAACCAGCGCCGCGGTCGAGGAGTTCGCGCGGGCGCGCGGCGAGGAATAACGCCGGACGCAGATCAGTTGCAGGTGGCGCCGCCGGGGGGATTGGCCACGCATACGCCCGACGGAACTCCCGCGGTCGTGCAGCAATGCTGCATACCCGGCGGGCAGTTTGCCATCGAGTGACACACTTGCGACAGGTTGCCGCCGCAGGTCGGCATGCACGAGGCCTCGGCCGGGTTGAAATTCAGGCAGCACTGCCCACCGCTGCAGTCCTCGGGCCCATCGCAGCGGAACGGCGACTGCCCGGAGGGGCACGAGTTACCAGACACGCAGGTTCCGCTGGTCTGTGGGAGCAGCGTCACGCAGCAGATCTGGCCCGGTGTGCAGGTCGCGCCGCTTCCATTGAAGCGACAGTTGATTTCGCCGGGCGCGCCGCTGCCACCGCCGGTTCCGCCGGCCCCGCCGGCCCCGCCCGCCCCACCGGAGCCCCCGAGGCCGCCCGAGCCCCCGCTTCCGCCCCCGCCGCCGAAGCCGCCCGTGCCCCCTGCGCCGCCCGCGCCGCCGGCGCCAGCCATCCCACCGGAGCCCCCGGAGCCAGCGCCGCCGTCGGAGCCGCCCGAGCCCCCGCCGCCACCGCCGCTCGTGCAGCCGGCGAGACCCAATCCGATGACACACAGAAGTGACACGATCTGCTTAAGCCACATACAACCTCCCAAGTCGAACTGGGCGAGTTTACCGCTGCGCGTCGAGCAAAGCCAGCACCCGTTCGATGGTGTCCGCGTCGCGTGGGCTCTTGTCGCTGCGCCAGCGTGCGATGCGCGGAAACCGCACGGCCAGGCCCGACTTGTGGCGACTCGAGCGCGCGATGGCCTCGAAGTGCAGCTCGAAGACGCGCACGGGCTCGACCGAGCGTACGGGCCCGAACCGCTCGACCGTGTGCTGGCGGATCCACTTGTCGAGCTCCGCGATTTCGTCGTTGGAAAGGCCCGAGTAGGCCTTGGCGATGGGCACCAGCTCGTTGCCGCGCCAGACCGCAAACGTGTAATCGGTGAGCAACGCGGCCCGCCGCCCGTGACCCGGCTGCGCATACACCAGCACCGCATCGATGGTGAAGGGATCGATCTTCCACTTCCACCAGTCGCCGCGGCGGCGTCCGGTCTTGTAGGGCGATTCGAGCCGCTTGAGCATGAGCCCCTCGACCCCGCGGTCGCGCGCCTGCGTGCGCTTCTGCGCCAGCTCCGCCCAGTCGGACGCCGCAACCGTCGGCGAGACCCGCAGATGGGGGCCGCAACCGGAAAGCAGCTGCTCCAGCCGCGACCGCCGCTCGCGGAGCGGAAGCGTGCGCACATCGGCGCCCGCCTGCTCGAGCAGGTCGAAGGCCACGAACGCGACCGGCGCGGCGGCCAGGATGTCCTCGCTCAGCTTCTGGCGGCCGATGCGGCGCTGCAGAACCGAGAACGCGAGCGGGGCCGTATCGCGGAAGGCCAGGATCTCGCCGTCGACGACCAGGCCGTCGGGCAGCGCGTCCGCGGCCGTGCGCACCTCGGGGAAGCGGTCGGTCAGTAGCTCGTCGCCGCGCGACCATAGAAAAGTCTGGCCGCCCCGGCGCACGATCTGCGCGCGGATGCCGTCCCACTTCCACTCGCAAAGCCAGTCCTCGATCGGCCCCAGGCTCTCGGGCGGCTCGGTGAGCGGCGAGGCCAGGTAAAACGGATAGGGCCGCGAACGATCGCCCGCGCTCTCGGGCGCCATGAGCTGCTCGAAGAAGCCGGCCGAAGGCTCCCAGCTGCCCATGAGCCGATGCTCGATGGTCGGTGCGTCGAGGCCGGCCGCCTGCGCCAGCGCGCGCACGACCAGCGTGTGCGAGACGCCGACCCGAAACTCCCCGGTCACGAGCTTGTTGAACAGGAAGCGGCCGCGCCGATCGAGCCCATTCCAGAAGGTGGCAATCATGCGGCCCTGCATGGCCGGATCGAGGCCCCGCAGGGGCAGGAGGCGGCGCTCGATCCACTCGGAGAGCGGCAGCCGCTCGGGCGTTCCGCCGCTGCGCGTGTCGAGCAGCAGGGAGATGGTCTCGGCCAGGTCGCCCACCGCCGAGAACGACTCCTCGAACAGCCAACCCGGTAGGCCGCTCTCGCGCAGCGCCCACTCGACCAGCGCGCGCGCCACCAGCAGCCGCTTGATGCGCCGGCCGGTCAGAAAGTAGAGCGCCCAGGCCGCGTCCGCCGCCGGCGCCGACCGGAAATACGCCGACAGCGCGGCCACCTTGTCGTTGGTCGAGGTGGTGCGATCGAGCGCGTCGAAAAGGTCCGCGAAGCGCTCCACGACCGCCCCTCAATCCTCGTCGGTGAGAGCGGGCGTCGAAAGCGCGCTCGCCTCGACTCCCTGCTCGCGCAGGTGACGGGCCAGCGGCTCCGCGAACCCGTGCATGGTCAGCACCCGGCGCGCACCGGTCTCGCGTACCGTCTGCAGAAGGCTCGGCCAGTCGGCGTGGTCGGACAGCGCGAAGCCGCGATCGTACCCCTGCCGCCGCCGGGTCCCGCGCACCCGCATCCAGCCCGAGGCGAACCCGGTCTCGTGCTCGCCGAAGCGGCGCATCCACACGCTGCCGCGCGCCGAGGGCGGCGCCAGCACCAGCTCGCCCGCGAACGCGCGTCCCTTTTGCGTCTCCACCACCAGCTCGGTCGGCGGCAGGCGCACGCCGGCCGCCCGGTAGAGCGCGAGCCAGGACGCCAGCGCCCCGTGCACGAACACGGTGCGCTCGGGGCGCCGCAACGCCAGCTCGGCCAGGATGCGCTGGCCCTTGCCGAGCGCGTAGCAGAACAGCACGGCCGCGCGAGCAGCGGCGGCGGCTGCGTCCCACCAGGCCACGATCTCGTCGATCACGGCGGCGGGCTCGTCCCAGCGATAGATCGGCAGCGCATAGCTGGCCTCGCTGACGAAGACGTCGCAGCGCAGCGGCTCGAAGGGCGGGCAGGTGGGGTCGGGCGCGCGCTTGTAGTCGCCCGAAACCACCCACACCGCGCCCTCGGCCTGGAGCCGGATCTGGGCGGCGCCCAGGATGTGTCCCGACGGATGGAAAGAGACGGCGATGCCGCCGCCGACGCCCCCAGAGCCGGGGCCGGGTCCATCGAGTGTCAGAGTCTCGCCGTATGCTAAGCTGCGGACCTCTGCGCCGGCGCCGACGCGGGCGGCCAGAAGCGGCGCGCACGGGGCCGCACACAGGTAGCTTACGCTGCCCGGGCGGGCATGATCGGCATGCGCGTGCGTGATCAGAGCCCGCTCGACCGGCTGCCAGGGATCGATGTGGAAGCCGCCGCGCGCGCAATAGAGGCCGGCCGGGGTGACCGCAAGCATGGCTCGACTCGGGAGTGCTAGCATAGCCCGGCGTATGTGCGACGAGAAGCGCGTCCGCGAGCTGCTCGACGAGATCCGCGCCGAGTTCCCGGGCTTCCGCCTGCTGCCCAAGCAGTCGTCCCGGCTGCAGCGGCTGATCGGGGGCGCGCTCGGGATCCTCACGCTGGGCGGCCAGCGCGCCTACCTCGATCACTACGTGACCACGATCGGCCGCACCATCTACGTCAATCGGGGCTGGGAGGCCCGCAGCCCCGGCGACCGCTACCTCACCCTGTGCCACGAGCGGGTCCATCTGCGCCAGTTCCGCCGCTACGGCTGGCTTCCGATGGCGCTGGGCTACCTGCTCTTGCCGCTGCCCATGGGCCTGGCCTACGTGCGCGCGCGGCTGGAGTGGGAAGCCTACGCGGAGGGGCTGCGGGCCGCGCGGGCCCTGTACGGTGATTCGTACGTGCGCGATTCCGACGAACGCGCGCGCGTGGTCGCGCAGTTCACCGGGCCCGCCTACGGGTGGATGTGGCCGTTCCGGCGCTGCGTCGAGAGATGGTACGACGATGTGCTAGGATAAGCACGCACATGGGGGCGCAAGACCCGGTAATCGGCATCGACCTCGGCACCTCCAACTCGGTGGTGGCGGTGGTCCAGGACGGCAAGGTCGTCGTCATCCCGGACGGCGAGGGCCGGCGCGTGCACCCATCGGTGGTCTCGTTCCACTCCAACGGCACCATTCTGGTCGGGGAGAAGGCCAAGCGGCGCCGCATCATCGACCCGCGAAACACCGTGTTCTCGGCCAAGCGCCTGATCGGCCGCCGCTTTCTGTCGGCCGAAGTGCGGACCGCGGTTGCGCGCATGCCCTACACCATCAAGGAAGGGCCCAATCAGCAGCCCATCGTGGAAGCGCGCGGCAAGGCCTACACCATCCCCGAGGTCTCTGCGATGGTGCTGACGCACATGAAGACCATCGCCGAGCACTTTCTGGGCCGCCCGGTCGGGCGAGCGGTGGTCACGGTGCCGGCCAACTTCAACGACGCCCAGCGCGAGGCCACCAAGGCCGCCGGCCGCTTGGCCCAGCTCGAGGTCGTGCGCATCCTGAACGAGCCCACGGCGGCTGCGCTCGCCTACGGCTATGGCAAGGGCCTCGACCGCAAGCTGGCCATCTACGACTTCGGCGGCGGCACCTTCGACATCACGGTGCTGCTCCTGCGCGACCGCATCTTCGAGGTGCTGTCGACTGCGGGCGATACCTATCTGGGCGGCGACGACATCGACCTGCGCCTGGTCGACTACATGGTGCAGGCTTTTCTGCGCATGCACAGGGTCGATCTGCGCTCGGATGGCCTGGCCATGGAGCGCTTGCGCTCGGTGGCCGAGCAGGTCAAGTGCCAGCTGTCTGCGCGCTCGAAGGCCGTGGTCCAGATCCAGGAGATCGCGCATGGCGTCGATGGGCGCGCCATCGATCTGTCGTTCTCGATCACGCGCGATGGCCTGAACCAGAAGATCGTCGACATCATCGACCGCACGTTCATCGTGTGCGACGAGGCGCTGCGCCTGGCCGGTCACAACGCGGCCGAGATCGACGACATCGTGCTGGTGGGCGGCACCACCAAGATGCCTCTGGTGCGCGAGCGCGTGGCCACCTATTACGGCCGCGATCCGCGCATCGACATCAATCCCGACGAGGTGGTTGCGGTGGGCGCGGCCATTCAGGCGGCCGCGCTGATGCAGGATGTCATCGGCCCCGGCCAGATCCCGGTCAAGACGCTGCTGCTCGACGTGACGCCGCGCGCGCTCGGCATCGGCACGCTGGGCGGCTACGCCGAGACCATCATTCAGCGCAACGCGCAGATCCCGACCGAGCAGACCCGCCTGTTCACGACTTCGTACGAGAACCAGACCACCGTCAAGATCCAGGTGTGCCAGGGCGAGTCGCGCCGGTTCGAGGACAATACGCCGCTCGGTGAGCTGAGCCTGTCGGGCCTGCAGGCGCGCCCGCGCGGCGAGGTCACGATCGGGGTCACGTTCGAAATCAACACCGACGGCATCCTCAGCGTGCGCGCGCGCGATCAGGCCACCGGCAAGGCGCAGTCGGCCAAGATCCAAGTCCTCGGTACCATGACCGAGGAGGAGATCAAGCGCGCGATGATGGCCAACCGCGATCGCAAGATCGCCTCGCAAGTCGACGAGGACGCGCCGACGGCGGTGCACCGGTAAGCGAAGCATGGATCTCCAGCTCCGCCTGCTGCTCGATCAACTGTTCGAAAATCTCGAGGGGCTCGACTACTACGCGGTGCTGGGCGTCGAGCAAAACGTCGACGGGGAGGCCATCCGACGCGCCTTCTACGACCGCGCCGAGCTCATGCACCCCGACCGCCACTACAACCTCGTCGATACCGATCTGCGCGAGAAGCTGTACCTCGTGTATAAGCGCGTGGCCGAGGCCTACCGCGTGCTCGGGATCGGCGAGACCCGGCGCGAGTATGACCAGCAGCTCGCGCGCGGCCGCAAGCGCTACCAGGCCGACACGCTCAAGGACATCCCCAAGGATCCCGAGATGTCGATCCGCAACATCCGCGCGCGCAAGCTGTATCTGGACGCACAGGCCGCCCTCAAGACCGGCAACGCCCAGGGCGCTCTGCTCGCGCTCAAGATGGCCGAGGCGCTCGAGCCCGACAACGCCCTGGTCCAGCAGGCGATGGCCGAGGTCATGCAGCTGGGAGGGTTCAAGCGATGAGCGCGCCCGCCGACGCTCCCAGTGGCGCTCCCGCGGCCGGGCGCAGCGCGGTCGTCGTGCGCGAAACCAAGGAGACCCAGGTGCGCGTGCGCCTCGGGCTCGACGGGTCGGGCCGCGGCGACATCGAGACCCCGCTGCCGTTTTTCAACCACATGCTGGAAGCACTGGCCAAGCACGGCCTGTTCGATCTGGAGGTGCGCGCGCGCGGCGACGTCGAGGTCGACGCCCATCACACGGTCGAGGACGTGGGCATCGTGCTCGGCCAGGCCGTCCTGAACGCGCTCGGCGACCGGCGCGGCATCGTGCGCTATGGCGAGGCCACCATTCCCATGGACGAGACGCTCGCGCAGTGCGTGATCGACCTGTCGGGTCGCAGCGCATTCGTGTGGCAGGTGGCGGGCCTGGCCGGCAAGTGGGTGGGCGGCTTCGACTGCGAGCTGGCCCAGCAGTTTTTCGCCGCGTTCGCGGAGAATGCCCGTTGCAACCTGCACCTGCGGCTGCACTATGGCGAGAACGCGCACCACATCATCGAGGCCCTGTTCAAGGCGCTGGCGCGTGCGTGCGCGGCCGCGGTGCGCCTCGATCCTCGCCGCACTGACGTGCCGTCGACCAAGGGCACGCTGACCCGGTAGGCATGATCGCGGTCGTCGACGCCGGATGCGGCAACCTGCGCAGCGTCGAGAAGGCGCTGGCCGCTGCCGGCGGCGCGCCGGTTTTGACCTCGGATCCCGAGCGCGTGGCGGCCGCCTCGCGGCTGGTGGTACCGGGCCAGGGTGCCTTCCGCGATTGCATGCGCGGGCTCGCGGGCGGCCTCGGCGAGGCCGTGCGGGCCCACATTGTGGCCGGCCGGCCTTATCTCGGCATCTGCCTGGGCCTGCAGATCCTGTTCGACGAGAGTGAGGAGCAGGGGCCGTGCGCGGGCCTGGGCCTCCTGCGCGGGCGTGTGGTGCGCTTCCCCCACCGCTCCGGGCTCAAGGTGCCGCACATGGGTTGGAACCAGGTCGAGGCCGGCCCTGCGCTCGGCGACGCTGCGGTCCAAGAGGGCCAGCACTTCTATTTCGTGCACTCGTACTATGTGGAGCCGGCCGATCGGTCGCTGGTGGCGCTCGAGAGCGAGTACGCCGGCCTCCGCTTTTGCGCGGCCGTGCGGCGCGGCAACCTGCTGGCGACCCAGTTTCACCCGGAAAAGAGCCAGCGCGCCGGGCTCGAGCTGTTGCGGTGGTTCGCATGCTCGTGATCCCGGCGCTCGACCTACTGGCCGGCCGCGTGGTCCGGCTCGAGCAGGGACGCGCCGAGCGCGCAACCGTGTACAGCGACCAGCCAGCCGCCGTGGCGCGCGCCTTCGCCGCCCAGGGCGCCCAGAGGCTGCACGTGGTCGATCTCGACGGCGCGTTCGCAGGGGGAGCCGCCTCCGCAAACCGCGCGGCCGTGGCCGGGATCTGCGCGGCCGTGGGCCCCCGCGTGTCGGTTCAGGTCGGCGGCGGGGTGCGAGACCTTCTCGCCTGCGAGACCCTGCTGGGCCAGGTGGGCGCGGCCGCGGTGGTGCTGGGAACGGCGGCCGTGAAGTCCCCGGAGCTTGTGCGGGCCGCGTGTGCGCGCTGGCCCGGGCGGGTGGTGGTGGCGGTCGATGCCCGGGCGGGCCGCGTCGCCGTCGAAGGCTGGGCCCAGGAGACCGATCTCGACGCGGCCGCGCTGGCCGCCCAGGTGGTGGCTGCGGGCGCGGCGGCCGTCCTGTACACGGACATCGAGCGCGACGGGCTCAAGAGCGGCCCCGCGCTCGAGGCCACGGCCGAGCTGGCGCGCGCGCTGGCGCCGGTGCCGGTGATCGCCTCCGGTGGGGTGGCGTCGCTCGACGATCTACGCGCGCTCGCCGCCGCCGGCGTGCCCCTGTGCGTGGTCGGCCGGGCCCTTTACGACGGCAGCTTCACGCTGCCCGAGGCCATCACGGCCGCCCGCCAATAGGCTACACTACGAGCGTGCTCGCCAAGCGCATTATCCCGTGCCTCGACGTCGATCGCGGCCGCGTGGTCAAGGGCGTGCGCTTCGTCGAGCTGCGCGACGCCGGCGATCCGGTCGAGTGCGCGGCCGCTTACGACGACCAGGGCGCCGACGAGCTGACCTTTCTCGACATCACCGCTTCTTCCGACCAGCGCGACACCATCCTGGAGGTGGTCGCACGCACGGCCGACCGGGTGTTCCTGCCCTTGACCGTGGGCGGCGGCGTGCGCTCGGTCGAGGACGTACGGCGGCTGCTCCGGGCTGGCGCCGACAAGGTCTCGCTCAACACGGCCGCAGTTGGCGATCCCGAGCTTTTGCGCCGCGCCTCCGACAAGTTCGGCGCACAGGCGATCGTGGTCGCGGTCGACGCACGCAGCCGGGCCGGCGGAGGCTGGGAGGTCTATACACACGGCGGCCGCACCCCAACTGGCCTCGATGCGGTGGCCTGGTGCGAGCGCGCAGCCGCGCTCGGCGCCGGCGAGATCCTGCTGACCAGCATGGACCGCGACGGCACCGGCACCGGCTACGACCTCGATCTCCTGCGCGCGGTCACACAGGTGTTGTCGATCCCGGTCATCGCCTCCGGCGGCGTGGGCACGCTCGAGCACTTGCGAGCCGGCCTCACCGACGGCGGCGCCGACGCGGTTCTTGCCGCCTCCATCTTTCACTTCGGCCAGTTCACGGTGCCCGAGGCCAAGCGCTATCTGGCCGCGCATGGGCTTTGCGTACGGCCATGGAACTGATCCCCGCCGTCGTGCAGCACCACGCCACCGGTCAGGTGCTCATGGTCGCCTACATGAACGACGAGGCCCTGCGCCTGACCCGTGACACCGGCTTCGTCCACTTCTGGTCGCGCTCGCGCAAGCGGCTCTGGAAAAAGGGCGAGCAGAGCGGCAACACGCTGCGCCTGGTCGAGCTGCGTCTCGACTGCGACAACGACTGCCTGCTGGTGCGCGCCGAGCCGGCGGGCGCGGTCTGCCACACCGGCCATGCCACCTGCTTCTTCACCGACGGTGACGGCGGCGCGCCCGCGTCCATGCTCGACGCGGTCTACCGAATCATCCAGGATCGCAAGCGGGATCCGCCGGCGACCGAGTCGTACACGCGCAAGCTGCTCGATGCCGGTCCAGTCAAGATCATCGGCAAGATCGTCGAGGAGTGCGGCGAGCTGTGCGCCGAGCTGGGCGATGGCAGCCGCGAGGCCATCGTGCACGAGTGCGCCGACCTGCTCTACCACGTCCTGGTCGGTCTGGGCGCGCGCGACGTCGAGCCGGCAGCCGTGCTGGTCGAGCTCGCGCGGCGCTTCGGCACCTCCGGCCTGACCGAGAAAAAGCGGCGCGTGCAGCGCGTCGCCAAAGCGCACCCGCGCGGCAAGAAAAAGAAGTGATCCGCGAGATCTTCGGCGACGGCGGCGTGCTCGCGCGGGCCCTTCCCGGCTACGAGCCGCGGCCGCAGCAGCTGGCGATGGCGCAGGCCGTGCTCGCGGCTCTGCGCGAGCAGCGCCCGACCGTGGTCGAGGCCGGCACCGGCACCGGCAAGACCATCGCGTACCTGGTGCCGGCCATCCTGTCTGGCCTCAAGATCATCATCTCGACCGGAACCAAGACCCTGCAGGAGCAGATCTACTGCAAGGACATCCCGCTCTTGCAAAAAATGCTGCCGGTTCCCTTCACGGCCGCCT
Organism: Polyangia bacterium; assembly: GCA_035258845.1. Lineage (GTDB taxonomy): Bacteria > Myxococcota_A > Polyangia > JAHFDS01 > DATFWX01 > DATFWX01. The sequence continues at coordinate 21,438 of DATFWX010000095.1, forward strand.
ACATGAAGGGGATCACCAACTACCTGTGCCTGCGCCGCTTCAAAGAAGCCGGCGTGACCGATGCCCGCATCGTCGAGTGGGCAGCGCGCACCGAGACCGGCGATCGCGCCGAGCTTGCCGATCTGCCCGAGGATGCGCCGATCTGGGAGCAGATCCAATCGACGCCCGAGACCCGCCTGGGCCTGCGCTGCATGCTGTTCGAGGACTGCTTCGTCACCCGGATGCGGCGGCGCGCCCAGCAGGCCAACCTGGTCATCGTCAACCATCACCTCTTCTTCGCCGACCTCGCGCTGCGCGCCACCTGGCCGCAGGCGCAGGTTTTGCCCACCTACGAGGCCGCTATCTTCGACGAAGCCCACGGGCTCGAGGAGGTGGCGACCGAGTATTTCGGTGTGCAGGTGTCCTCGTACCGGCTGCAGACGCTCGCGCGCGACCTCGCGCACCGCGAGCCGGCCCAGGCTCAGTTGGCCCACCGCATCGACGCGGCCGCGCAGGCGCTGTTCGATCGGGTCCGGCGCGCGGTGGGCCCGGAGGCGCGCGGACGCGTGCCCGCCGAGCTGTGGCACGGCGAGACGCTGGCGGCCTACCACACGCTCGACAACGTGCTCGACCAGGCAGCTGCCCATTTTGGCCAGTATCCCGACGACGTCGCGGTCGCCCTCGGCACCCGCGCACAGCTCATCCGCAACGAGCTGGCTCTCCTGGCCGAGCAGAAAAGCCGCAGCTACGTCTACTGGATGGAGACCCGGGGCCGCGGCACCTTCCTGCACGCCTCGCCGGTCGAGGTCGGGCCCATCCTGCGCGAAAATCTGGTCGCGCAGGTCTCTCCGCTCGTTTTCACCTCGGCCACGCTTTCGGTCGGCAGCCGCTTCGATTACTTTCGCGAGCGCGTGGGGCTCGATCAGGCCGACGACACGGCATGCCTCCAGCTGCGCTCGCCGTTCGACTACGCGCGTCAGGCCATGCTGTACGTCCCGCGCGACCTGCCCGATCCGCAGGCCGCGGATTTCATCGCTGCCGCCGCCCGACGCATGGTGGAGCTGCTCGCCATCACGCACGGGCGCGCCTTTCTCCTGTTTACCAGCTATCGCAATCTGCGGGCGGCCGAGCAGGTTCTGCGGGCGGCCCAGCTGCCCTATCCGCTGCTCGTGCAGGGCGAGCGACCGCGTGGTGTTCTGCTCGACGCGTTTCGCAAGCAGATCGGCAGCGTGCTTGTCGCCACCGCGTCGTTCTGGGAAGGCGTCGACGTCATCGGCGAGGCGCTGCAGCTGGTCGTGATCGACAAGCTGCCGTTTGCGCCGCCCGACGACCCCATCGGGGCGGCCCGCATCGAGCTTTTGCGCGCGCAGGGTCGCGACCCGTTCCGCGACTACCAGGTGCCGCAAGCCGCGCTCATGCTCAAGCAGGGCTTCGGCCGCCTGATCCGGCATCGCGAGGATCGCGGCATCGTGGCCGTGCTCGACCGGCGCCTGCTCACGCGCGGCTACGGGCGCATCTTTCTGCGCAGCCTGCCGCCCGAGTGCCCGCAGTCGAACGACCTCGCCGAGGTGCAAGCGTGGTGGCGTCAGTCATAGTCACGACGGCGCTGGCTGCATGCGCCTCCTATCTCGTCGGCAGCATCCCGACCGGCCCCTTGCTGGCGTCTGCCCGCGGGATCGATCTGCGTGCGGTCGGCTCGGGCAACATCGGGGCCACCAACGTCGCCCGCGCGCTGGGCAAGAAGCTGGGCGTCGTGGTCCTAGTGGGCGACGCGCTCAAGGGCTTCCTTCCGGTTCTGCTGGCGCGCGTCGCGCTCGGCCTGCCCGCTCCAGCCGTGGCGGTGATTGGCTTCGCGGCGTTCGTGGGCCACCTGTTTCCGATCTACCTGGGCCTGCGCGGCGGCAAGGGCGTGGCCACAGCGGCCGGCATCTTCTTGGCCATGGCGCCGCTCGCGACCGCGCTCGCGCTGGCGGTGTGGGTGGCGCTGTTCCTGCCCTGGCGCATCGTCTCGATCGCGTCGCTGGGTGCGGTGCTGGTGTTTCCGGTGGCGCTGTGGCTGACCCGCGCACCGTCGGCATTTGCGGTGTGCGCGCTGCTCGTCCTGGTCCTCATCGTCTGGAAGCACCGCGGCAACGTGGCGCGCATCTGGAAGCGAGCGGAGCAAAAGCTCTGATGCCAGGGCGGTGGGCGCTCGGCGTCGTGCTGGCAGTGGCGGCGGCCGTGCGTGTGGCCGCGCTGGCCTGCGACGCGCGGCTCCCGCTGTTCAGCCATTACCGGCTCGACTCCCTGTTTTACGATCGACTGGCGCGCGCGCTGGCCGCCGGGGACCTCGGGCTGGGCGGCCAGCCGTTTCACCTGAGCCCGCTCTACACGTGCCTGCTCGGCGTGGTGTATTTCGGGTTCGGCTCCGGGCCCTGGCCCATCCGCATCGTGCAGCTGCTGATCGGGCTGGGCACGGTGGCGCTCATATACCAGCTCGCCCGCATGCTGTTTGGCGAAAGCTGGGCGCTTGCGTGCGGGCTGGCGGCCGCCCTGTACGGCCCTCTCATCTTCTACGACGGCCAGCTCCTGTCCGACGGGCTGGCCACGTTTCTGCACGCGCTCGTGCTCCTCGGCGTCGTGCGCGTGCTTGCGCAGCCCACCCGTCGGACCTGGCTGCTTCTGGGCCTTTTTTGGGGTCTGTGCGCGGTCACGCGTGCAAGCGCGCTGGTCCTGCCGGTCTGGCTCGCCATTTTCTGGGCTCCTTTCCGCCCGCGCTGGCAGAGCGCGCTCCTGCTCGCGGGCGGGGTCGCAGCCGTCATCCTTCCAGTCGCGCTGCGCAATCGGCTGGCCGCCGGCGAGCTCATCCCCATCACCGATTCGGGCGGGCTCAACTTCTACATCGGCAACGGCCCCGGGGCCAACGGCACCTTTCGCGTGCCGCCCGAGCTGCCCGGCGCCGTCAACGCCGACGAGCAGTTCAAGCTGTTCCGGGCCGCCGCCGAGAAGGCGAGCGGGCGCCCGTTGCTGGCGCGCCAGGTCGATGCCTTCTGGACGCGCCGAGCGCTCGCTTCGATTGCGGCCGCGCCCGCCCACTGGCTGCGCATCGAGGCCGAAAAGGTGTGGTTGTTCTGGAACGCGCGCGAGATCCCCAACTCCGAGGACTACAGCTTCATGCGCAGGCTCAACCCGGTGCTGGCGCTGCCGCTCGTGCAGGCGGCCTGGATCCTGCCGCTTGCGCTCGTGGGCACGCTCGCGCTGCTGGCCAGCCGCCGCCCGGCCGAGCGCTACCTGGGTCTGACCAACCTCGTCATCTGTCTTTCCATCGCCGCCTTCTTCATGCTCGCGCGTTACCGACTGGTGGCCGTGCCGAGCCTGCTGCTGGCGGCGGTGGCATGCCTCGAGCGACTGCGCGCGGCCTGGGCCGCCCGGGCCTGGCGCCGACTCGCGCTCGGCGGGGCCGCGCTCGTGCCCGCGTGTGCGCTCGCGTTGGCACCCAAGCTGCCCAAGCCGCTCGACGATGAATACTTCAAGCTCGGCTACGCCTACCACGTGCAGGCGCAGCCCGAGGCCGCCGAGCGCGCCTATCGGCAAGCGCTCTCGCTCAACCCCGATCACATTTCCGCGCACAAGAATCTGGGCGTGCTGTACCAGGGACGCGGCGACCGTACGCGCGCGCGTGTGGAGTGGAGCACAGTGGCGCGCCTCGCGCAGGCCACCGGCCAGGCCGCCTACGGGGAGGATGCGCGGCGGCACCTGGCCGCGCTGGAGGCGCCCTGACGCCGTGGTGCCCAGGCCCCCCACCTGCGGCAGTGAGTCACGCCCAATCCGGGTCTGAACATCAGTGATTTCAGTGAATTGGGCTGGCGCGCGGGTTGCTTATGACAACAACCTGTGAGAGCCTCGCACGATGTGGAACAGGAGCTGGACAACTTCATTACGCGGGCCAATTCGATGCCCCTGCAGGAGCGCCTCGAGCCCACCTTGAGCGCGCACGGCGCGAGGTACGACGAGCCACCGGTGGACGACGACGACCCGCTCGGGTACGGCCCGCCGCCCGGGTACGCCCGGCGGCCGGCGTATGGCGCGCGACCGCCGCATCGCGAGCCGGTGCAGGAGCTGGCGGTTCTTGAATCGCCGCCCGTGCTGGCGCAGCCGCCGGACCACTCGCCCCGGCAGCTCATCATCTCCCTGAGCACGCTCGTGGGCGCGTTGGTGGGGACGGCTGCGCTGTCGGCCACGGTGACCGTGCTCATCCTGCGGCCGAATGTGCCACCGGTGGCGGCACCGGCTCCGCTGGCCGCAACCGCGTCCGCACCCGCCCTGGCAGCCGCGCCCGCGCCCGCGCCGGCAGCCGCGCCCGCGCCGTCGGCTCCGCCTGCTCCCACGGCCGCGCTGGTGCCGCCGCAGCCGGCCCCGGGCGCGCCCCTTCCGCCGCCCGCTCCGACCGCCGACCCGACGGGGCGCGCACAGCCGGCCCAGCCGGTCGAGCCGCCCCCGTTCGTTGCCACCGCGCGCCAGCCCGAGCTGCCGGACGAGCCCGTGATCGAGCACCCGCTCGAGGACGACGACCCGGAGCTGGCGCCGGCCCCGGTCGTGCGCCGGGCCCCGTCCCGTCACCGCAGAGTGCGCCGCTCCGGCTCCAGCTCGCTTTCGCGCGCCTTCGCCGACGAGCGCAGGAGCGGCGCGAGAAGCCCCTCCTGGGTGGGCGGATTTGCGGAGTGACCGACTCGAACGCGGCGGCTCAGAGCTGCAGGTGACGGGCCACCGTCCAGCCACTGCCCGCACGCTGCAGCATGAAGCGGTGCTGCACGTGCTTGCCTTCCTGCACGTCGACCGGCACGGTCACCCGTAGCTTCAAGCTCGCATTCTCGAAGGTGAACTTGTGCCGCCCCACCGGCAGCTTCACCTCGCGCACCGGCGTCGCGCCCAGGAGGCGGCCCCCGATGCGCACGTTCGACCAGGGCTCGGTGTTGATGGCCACGTATCCGAACTTGACGCTGCGCTGCACGCGGGCGTGCCGGATCGCCATCGGGTCCAGCCGCCGCTCGACCCCGGTCTCGGGTGTGCTCGGAGCCTGCGGGCCCTTCGGCGAGGCGCCATCCGGTATCGGGCCCAGCTCCATCACCTCCGGCGGCTGCACCGGAGTCATTACGAACGAGGGCTGTGCGCCCTGATCTTGCGCGATGGCGGCCGGCCGCACGGTGTGCGAGCGCGAGTACCAGACCGTCGCCATCACGCCCACGACCAGTCCCAGCGCCACCCCCAGAATGCCCATCGCGCCCGCCCGCGGCGCCGCTACCTGCGTGGTTCCGGCCGCGCTCCAGGGGCCTGGGCCGCCGGTGCGCTCGGCCGGCGGCGGCGCCTCCACGACCGTCGGTGCAGCCCGCACCTGCGTCCCCGTCATCGGGATCACCGCGGTCATCGTGCTCTCGACGAAGATGCGTTTCTCGAGCGTCTCCTTGAACAGCAGCGACATGAACTCGCTCAGGGCCGCGTTGGAGGGCACGCCGCCCCGATCGGCCAGCACTGACTCCAGGTCGCGCTGCAGCGCGCGCGCATCCGGATAGCGCCGCTCGCGATTGCGCTCGAGCGACCGCATCACGCCGGCCTCCAGGCCCGGCGGGATCTCGGGCGTAAACCGACGCAAGGAGGGGATGGGCTCTTCGCGCACCGCATGCGTGGTCGCCGCCAGCTCGTCCCGCGCAAACAGGCGCCGCTGCGCGAGCAGCTCGTACAGGATGATGCCGAGCGAAAACAGGTCGGATGAGTGATCGAGCGGCTGCCCCAGCACCTGCTCGGGCGACATGTAGGCCGCCTTGCCGCGCACCTCGGCCGCCTGCCGGCGCGTGTCGGCGGCCGCGCGCGCGATTCCGAAATCGACGATCTTCACGCTGCCGTCGTAGCCGATCAAAACGTTCTGCGGCGAGATGTCGCAGTGCACGACGCGCAGCGGCCGGCCCAGCGGGTCGGTCAGGTGGTGCGCGTAATAGAGCCCCTCACACACGTCGATCGCGATCTTGACGATGAGCGGCAGCGGCACCCGGAAGCCCTGCTCGCGTGCGCGCGCGTCGAGCGTGCCCAGGTTCTCGCCCGACACGTACTCCATGGCCAGGAAGTAGCTGTCGCCCTCGATGCCGAGGTCGTAGATCTGGGCAATGTTGGGATGCGACAGCCGGGCCGCCAGCCGCGCCTCCTCCAGGAACAGCTCGACGAAATGGGCGTCACCCGAGCGCTCGGGCAGGATGCGCTTGATGGCGACCAGCTTCTCGAACCCCTCGGGGCCGCGCTGGCGGGCCAGGAACAGCTCGGCCATCCCGCCCGAGGCGATCTTGGTCAGTAGCGCGTACCGGCCGAAGGGCACCTCGTTCGGCACGACTGTATTCTAGCGGATCTGCCTCAATTGAGCGTCATTTCGCGCACGCGCGAGGCTATAATATGCCCCGTGCGGCGCTGTGGACTTTTGGCGCTCGCCGGGTTTGTGTGCCTGGCGGTACCCGTGCGGTCCGCCCAGGCGCAGATCCAGGTACCCGACGACGTCCAGGCCATGACCCGCATGATGCGCGATTTGCGCTACGAGGAGGCCATCCAGCGCGGCCTGCGGGCCCTGCGCGAGGCCAGCCCGCGCGACCCGCACCGTGTGGCCATCGTGTACCGGCTGCTCGGCACCGCCTACTTTCTGCTGGGCGACGAGACCCACGCGCGCGCGGCCTGGGTGCAGCTGTTCGCGCTCGAGGCCGAAGCGCGGCCGCCCGACGAGGCCTCGCCAAAGTTGCGCAGCTTCTTCGAGCGGGTGCGGCTCGACGCGGCCTCGATCGAGCTCGATCCGGCGCCGCTCAAGGAGGTCCCCGAGGGCAAGCCATTCCTGGTGGAAGCCCGCCTGGCCGGCACGGTCAGTCGGGTCGAGCGCGTGCTCCTGCATTACCGGACCGAGGGCGCGGGTGCCTATGCCATGCGGAGGCTGGATCGACAGGGCGGGCTTCTGCGAGCGACCCTGCCCGGCGTGCTGCTGGCCGATGGCTCGCCGCGCGCATTCGAGTACTGGCTGGAGGCGCGCGACGCCCAGGGCGCGCCGGTTGCGCTGGTGGGCACCGAGGCGGCTCCGCTACGCGCCAAAATCATCCCGCAGCGCCGGGACGGGGTGGCCGAAGGCCTGCAGCCGGGCAGCCAGCCGGAGGAACCGCCAGTTTACAAGCGCTGGTGGTTCTGGGGCATCGTCGGGGGAGCGGTTGCCGCCAGCCTGGGCGCCGGCATATACTTCGGAACGCGCGGGGACAGCTCCGCAGGCGGGCCGGGATTGGACGTTTGCATAGGGTTTCGAAACAAGCCATGTCCCTGAGGCTTCTGCTCGCAGGCGCGCTCCTCGGTGCCGCCTGCTCGTCGGACGTGACCAACGGTGGGATGTCGGTCGGGCTGCGGGCCGCCTCCAACGTCGACACGAACGGCATCCAGAGCATCAAGCTCTCCCTGTATTGCAAGGCCGGCACGGCCTGCGACCAGCTCTTGAAGATGGCCCGGTCGCCGCATGACCCCTCGCTGGGCCCGGTCGAGGAGACACCGTACTTCCAGCCCGGCTCGTACCTCCACTGGGTGCCCACCAACTTCTCCGGCGACTGCACCACGCTCTACGTCGAGGCTTACGCCACCCCGGGGCCGGGCAAGGTGCTCGCGGCCGGCTGCCAGGACATCACGCCGCCCGCGCAGGGCAGCGTCAAGGTCATGGTGGAAATGATCAGCGTGAACGACAACGACGGGGACGGCTGGATTGGTCAGTTCAACTTCCCCGACGGCACGCACCGGCAGGGCCCGGACTGCAACGACAACGACGCGCGCGTGTACCCGGGGGCAACCGAAGACCCGTGTACGGGCGACCGCAACTGCGATGGCATGGCCACCTGCAACCGCGAGTGCCAGTCCAACGCGGATTGCGCCAACAAGCCGGGCCGCACCTGCTGCAACCTCAGCTCGTACGTCTGCGAGATGTGCCCGGCCTCCTCGTGCTCGACCTCATCCGAGTGCACGAGCACGCACTGCTGCCAGCGCCAGAGCCCGCAGAACATGTGCGTCCCGCCCACCAACCCCAAGCAGTGCCAGTGCATCAACACGTCCGAATGCCTGGCGCTGGCTCCAGTGTTCTGCTGCGTGTCCAACCAGAACACGGCCCCCGATCTGAGCCCGGGCACCTGCTCCAGCGATGTGAACACTCATTCGGGCGGCTTCTACACCGAGTGGTGCCGCTGCCAATCCTCGGCTGAGTGCGATCAGCTATTCGGGCTAAATTTCGTCTGCTGCGTCAGCAACCGCATGGTGTGCGATCTGACCCGCAGTGGCGAGTTCTGCCTTCAGTAGCGCTTGGTCCCGATCCCGTACTTCTGCAAAAGCTTGGTCAGGTGGTTGCGGTCGATGCCGGCCTCGCGCGCGGCCGCCGAGATGTTGCCCTTGGTGCGCTTGATGAGATCGATCAGATAGTCGCGCTCGAACGCCTCCACCACCTTGCCCTTGGCCTCCTTGAAGGGAACGTTCGACGCCGCCGCGCCCCCGCCGGCGCCGCCGGGCCCGCCTGGACCGGCAATCTCGGCCTGCGCCGCCTCCATGATCCCGGTCGCGTCGAGCGCATCCTGCCAGCCGAACGCCTTGACGCGCTCGAGCAGGTTGCGCAGCTCGCGCACGTTGCCCGGCCACGCGTAGTGCTCGAGCAGCGAGATCACCTCCGGCAGGGGCCGCTTGGGCGACGCCCCCATGAAGTGGTCGGTCAAAAGGGCAATGTCCTCGCGCCGCTCGCGCAGCGGGGGCACGTTGATGCGCACCACGGCCAGCCGGAAATAGAGGTCGGCGCGGAAGCGGTTGACCCCCACCTCCGCCTTGAGGTCCTTGTTGGTCGCGGCCACCACGCGCACGTCGATCCGGTGCGTGACATCGTCGCCCACGCGCCGCACCTCCTGGCTCTCGAGCGCGCGCAGCAGCTTGGGCTGCAGCTCCAGCGACAGCTCGCCGATCTCGTCCAGGAAGATGGTGCCCATGTGCGAGCGTTCGAACGCGCCCCGCCGGGTGTTGGTGGCCCCGGTAAAGGCGCCTTTGACGTGGCCGAACAGCTCGCTCTCGAGCAGATTGGCCGCCACCGCGCCCGCATCGAACACCACGAAGGGCCCGTCGCGGCGCGGCGAGCGCTGGTGGATGGCCTCCGCGATCAGCTCCTTGCCGGTGCCGGTCTCACCCTCGAGCAGCACGGTGGCGCGCGTGGGCGCGACCCGCCCCAAAAGGTCGAAGATTTCGCGCATGCGCGACGAGCGCCCGATCAGCCCCTCGAACTGGAAATCGGGCGCCGGCCGCACCGGCACCCGCTGATCCTCCCCGACGATGCGGACCATGGTCTGACCAACCTTGAGCTCGGCACCCGGCTGCACGTAGATCTCCCGGATGCGCGCATTCTGGAAAAAGGTTCCGTTGGTCGAGCCCAGATCCTTGACCAGGATGCCGTCGTCGCGCATCTGGATCTCGACGTGGCGGCGCGAAACCGTCTTGTCGCCCTCGATGGTCAGATCATTGTCGAGCGCGGCACCGACCCAGACCGAGCCGTGCTCGAGCGTGCACGTGCGCCCGGCCGAGGGCCCCGACAGGACCTCGACCCGGCACCGGCGGATCCAGAGCGTTCGCTCGTCATCGGTGTAAAGCAGAGTATGGGTGTGCTGGGGTTCGCTCAAAGCGTGTCCTCGATTCGTGAGACCCCGTCCCAGCCCACTTCGCGCAGAAGGTCGCTCAGCTTGCGCCCCAGCGCCGGGTGCATGACCTGGCCGGCGATGTCGACCAGGGGCGCCAGTGCGAATGCGCGTGTGTGCAGGTGCGGGTGCGGGACGATCAGGTCTGGATCGGCCACCACTTCGTCGCCGTACAGCAGGATGTCCAGATCGATGACGCGTGGGCTGTCCTTGGGCGTGCCGGCTCGGCGCGCCCGTCCCACTGCCTCCTCGATGTCGAGGCACGCCACCAAGAGCTCGCGCGGGGCCAGCGTGGTCTCGACCTCGACCGCCGCATTGAGGAAACGCGGCTGCGGAGGCCCGACCGGCTCCGTCTCGTACAAGGCTGAGCGCTTGGTCACCTTGATCCCGTCTCTCTGCGCGAGCGCCCGTACGGCCCGTCTGAGCGCATCGGCCCGGTCACCCAGATTGCCGCCGAGCCCAATGTACGCGGTGATCTGCTCGCGCACGTGCGGTTCAATATACTACAATCCGCGGCCATGCTTGTAGCCCTGGTGGCCGCGCTGGCAAGCGGTCTCGCGACCGGGCTGGGCGTGCTTCCGCTCCTGCTGACCCCAAAGCTCCCGCGCCGCCTGTACGATGGCATTCTGGCCACCGGCGCCGGGCTCATGCTGTCGGCCGCCACCCTCGGTCTGCTCGGGCACGCGCTGGAACCGCCGATTGACGGCACGCGGCTTTTCCAGGTGGTCCTGGGTCTGGGGGCGGGCGCGGCCCTGATTGTGGCAGCCGACCGGCTGGTGCCTCACCTGCACGCGGCCGGTCACCCACACGATGCCGCGCACGAGCACGTGCGGCGCGGCTTCCTGCTCACGGGCGCGATGGCCCTGCATCGCCTGCCCGAGGGCTTTGCGGTCGGCGCTGCCTTCGCCGCCAGCGGAGGGGTTGCGCGCGGGCTGGGCATGCTGCTCGCGCTGGCGGTCGGGTTCCAGAACGTGTGCGAGGGGCTGGTGATGGCCGCTCCGCTGCTCCACGGCGGCATGCGGAGGCCCCGTGTGGTGGGCGTGGTGACGCTGACCGGGCTGCCGGTGCCGGCGGCGGCCGCGGTCGGGTACCTGTTTTCAGCGGAGCTGGGGGCTGCGCTGCCGGCGGTGTTGGCGTTGGCCGCAGGCGCGCTCATCACCTTGACCTCGAATGAGATCATCCCGGAGACGCACGGGCACGGTGGCGAGGTGCCGGCCACCATCGGCATCGTGACCGGGTTCGGGGTCACGATCGTGCTGCGAGCCACCCTGGGACACTGAGAGGCTGTGCGGCTTGACAAGCCCGCCCGCCCGGCTAAAGCTCTTGCCTCACCGTGGCAGAAAAAACCGAAAAAAAGAATCAGAGCGGTCTCAGCACCGAACCGCCGCGCAAGGCCAAGACCTGTCAGGTCGAGGGCTGCAAGGTGGCCCACTACCGGGCCAAAGGCTACTGTGTCAAGCACTATCGCCTGTGGCGCCAACACAAGCTGGGCAAGAAGCAGCGCTACAAGATTTGCAGCAAGGAGGGTTGCCGCAAGCCGATGGTGCGGCGGGGCCTGTGCGAGGAGCACTTCAAGGCCCGCGGCGCCGAGGCCGGAGCCGCGGCGCCGTAGGATTCCTGGATCGAGTAGAGAGCCCCCCAGATGGACTCCATTGTCATCCGCGGAGGGCGCCGGCTCGCTGGCGAGGCCCACGTCAGCGGGGCCAAGAACGCCGCGCTTCCGCTGCTCGCCGCCGCCATCCTGACCGACGGCACCTGCATCTTCAAGAACGTTCCCCTTCTGAACGACATCGCCACCATGAAGAAGCTTCTGCGTGGCATGGGCGCGCAGGTGGACGGCGAGCGAGCGGTCCGGGTGACCACGAGCACCCTGCGCCGCTTCGAGGCGCCCTACGACCTGGTCAAGACCATGCGCGCGAGCGTGCTCGTCCTGTGCCCGCTGGTCGCGCGTTTCGGCCAGGCGCGAGTCTCGTTGCCGGGCGGCTGCGCGATTGGCGCCCGGCCCATCGACCAGCACCTAAAGGGGCTGGAGGCGATGGGCGCCCGGATCGAGCTCCAGCACGGCTACGTGGAGGCGCGTGCACGCAGGCTGCGCGGCGCCCACATCGTGTGCGACATCCCGACGGTAACCGGGACCGAGAACCTCATGATGGCGGCCGCGCTGGCCAAAGGTCGCACGATCATCGAGAACGCGGCGCGCGAGCCCGAGGTGGAAGAGCTGGCGCGCGTTCTCAACAAGATGGGGGCCCGCGTGCAGGGCGCGGGCACCTCGGTGATTTCGATCCAGGGGGTCGACGAGCTGCATCCGGTCGAGCACGCCATCATCCCCGACCGCATCGAAGCGGGCACCCTGATGGTAGCGGCCGCGCTGACGCGTGGCGACGTGTTCGTGAGCGACTGCCTACCCGAGCATCTGGATGCCATGGTGGCCAAGCTGCGCTCGGCCGGCGCTGAGGTTTTGGCCGAGGACGGCGGGCTGCGCGTGCGCGGGCGGGGCGACCTCCTGCCCATCGACATCACGACCCAGCCCTACCCGGGCTTTCCAACCGACATGCAGGCGCAGTTCATGGTGCTGGCGGCGCGCGCGCGCGGCCAGAGCGTCATCACCGAGACCATCTTCGAGAACCGGTTCATGCACGTGTCCGAGCTCGTACGCATGGGCGCCGACATCCACATCGGCGGCCGTTCCGCCATCATCCGGGGGGTGCGCAAGCTGACCGGGGCCACTGTCATGGCGACCGACCTGCGCGCGTCGGCGTGCCTGGTTCTGGCCGGCCTGGTGGCGGAAGGTCGCACCGAGATTCGGAGGGTGTATCATTTGGACCGCGGCTACGAGCGGCTCGACAAGAAGCTGCGGGCGCTCGGCGCCGACATCAGACGGGAGAGAGGAACATTCTGAAGCGGGACGGCCTGCTCACCCTGGCGGCACCCAAGGGCCGCGTGCTCGACGAGGCGATCGAGCTGTTCGGACGGGCGGGCCTCGATCTGCAGGCGCTCGCGGGCGGGGGACGCAAGCTGCTACACGAGCTCGATTCTCAAGGCCTGCGCGTGCTGGTGATCCGCGACATGGACGTGCCGACCTTCGTCGAGTATGGCGCGGCCGATGTCGGCATCGCAGGGCGCGACGTGCTGGAAGAGCAGGGCCGCGATCTGTACGAGCCGCTCGATCTTGGGATCGGCCGGTGCCGGCTCGCGGTCGCGGAGCCCATCGACCGGCCCACTCACGACGGCGCCCACATCCACCTGCGCTACGCCACCAAGCTGCCCAACCTGACCCGTCGGCACCTGGAGGCGCGCGGAATCACGGCCGAGGTGATCAAGCTGTACGGCTCGATCGAGCTCTCGCCGCTGACCGGGCTGGCCGACCGGATCGTCGACCTGGTGCAGACCGGCGAGACGCTCAAGCAGAACCGGCTCCGTGAGGTCGAGACCATCATGGACGTGTCGGCCCGGCTGGTGGTCAACCGGGCGGCCTGGAAGCTCAAGCGGGCGGCCATCGACGGCCTGCTGGCCCGGCTGGAGCGGGTGGTGGCATGAGACCGCGCGAGGCAGTGCAAAAACATCTGCGCCTGCATCCCCGCGTCGCCTATCAGAAGCTGTGTAGCGCCGAGCGGCGCGAGAAGCTGGCCCAGCAGCTGCCCGACCTGGAGCCGTTCGGCGGCGCCAAGTACTGCGGCGTCATCGCGGTGCTCGATTGGGATCATCGGCTGCCCTCGCGCACCATGATCCTGCGTCTGAACTGCTTCACCTCCGACGACGCGCTCCGGCGCGGCGAGAGGGCGTATGAGGGGCGGGTCGAGGAGATCGGGCGCCGTGACAAGTTCCCAGAATTCGACGTCCCCGACTTCGATGGCCTGCCGGCCGACGAAGCCTACGACTGCGACGTGAGCCTGGAGGGCGAGCTTTCGCGGGCTCGCCTGACCAGCACCTGGCGGCGCGACATCTCGGACAACGACGCCGACGCCGCGGTCGAGGTGGCGCGACGCTCCGACGAGTTTCGCAAGCTGCGGGCCGAAACCGCGGACCGGCCGCCCCATCTGGGCGACCTGGAGGTGGTGGGTTGGTGCCCACCCTGCGAGAGCGATCTCGAGGTGTGGACGCTCGACGTGTGGTACCTGACCGCGTTCGACGGCACGATGGGACGCGGAAAGTCGCTGCTGGTCGACGTGTCGACCCACAAGGTGCTGGCCATTCGCGAGTTCACGGTGCGAGTGGGCTAGCCAGACGGGTGAAAAAACCGACCGGCCAGCTCGTCGAGCACCTGGCACACGCGTCGGTGCAGCTCGTCGGCCTCGTCGGGGGTGCAGGCGGTCTCGAGGGCGCGCAAAAGGTGCACGTCGACGATTCGCACCATGTGACCGAGCTCGACCTGGCGCGGGCTTGAGCCCACCGCACGCAGGGCTTGCTCGAGCACCTCGCCGGCCCGGCGCGGCGACAAATACAGCTCGAGCTCCTCGCGCACGCGCGTGAACAGCTCGTTGCCCGGGACGGTCGGCACCACGCCGCTCGAGCGTCGGCGCCGTCGACGCGGCGGCCGCGACCCGCTCATGGGTCTACCTTGCCGGGCTGGGGCCCGGACGGGTCCAGGGCCAGCGCCCGGTCCAGCTCCCAAAGCTCGCTCGGGGCCGGAGCCAACGCGCGTCCGAACACCTCGCCAAACCGCAGCGCCACCTCGCGCCCCACCTCGGGTATGGGCGGCGCGCGACCCGTCAACGATTTGATCGAGCCCATCAGCGAGGCCTCGAGCCCGCACGGGTGGATGGCCTGAAAGCGCGCCAGATCCGTGCTCACGTTGAGCGCGAAACCGTGCAGCGTGACCCAGCGCCGCACCGCGACCCCAATCGAGGCCAGCTTGCGCCCGGCCGCCCACACCCCCGTGAGCCCGGGCCTGCGCTCGCCCGTGATGCCGTAGCTTTTCAGCGCCCGGATCAGGCATTCCTCGAGCCCGCGCAGGTAGCGGTGCAGATCCCGCTCGGCGCCCTCGAGCTTGAGCACCGGGTAGCCGACCAGCTGGCCGGGCCCGTGATAGGTCACGTCTCCTCCGCGCTCGATTTCGAAGATGGGCATGTCGCCGGGCGCCAGCACGTTTTGCGCCGCACGCGCCCCGCGCCCGAGCGTGATCACGTGCGGGTGCTCGACCAGGATGAGGAGATCGGGGATCAGGTCGCGCTGGCGCTCGGATACCAGTCGCTTCTGCAGCTGCCACACTGCCGTGTACTCGCGGTGCCCGAGATTGAGCAACCAGGCTGCGGGGGCCGCCGCTGCTGCGGCGCCCGTTCCTGCGCCTGCCGCGCCGCCCGTTCCCGCGCCTCCCGCGCCCCCCGGCCCGCTTTCCCAAAACCGCGCCATCATGCCACCATGCCACCACTTCCGCAGGGCGGTGCCCCGGCCTGCCACCATGATGGCATGGTGGCATCCGAGGCGGGTGTTGATAAGTTCATGCCAGGTGGCTGGGCTGTTAGCGAGCTCACCGATTTACAATATGGATCGCCTCGCCCAGAGCGGCCTTCGAGGCCTCCATGATGGCCTCGGGGATGGTCGGATGCGGGTGGATGGTCAGGCCGATGTCCTCGGCCATCGCGCCCATCTCGAGCGCCAGAGCGGCCTCGCTGATCACATCGGACGCGCTCGAGCCCACGACATGGACGCCCAGCACTTCTTTGCTTGCCTTGTCGAGCACGATCTTGACGAACCCATCCGGCTCCGCCAGCGCCAGCGCACGCCCGAGCGCGACCATCGGAAACTTGCCAATCGCGACCTCGCGCCCGCTGGCGCGCGCCTCGGCGTCGGAGAGGCCGCAAGTCGCAATCTCGGGGTCCGTGAAGATGACGGCGGGAATCGCCCGCACGTCCATCGCCGACGCGCGCCCGGCGATGACCTCGGCCGCCACCTCACCCTCCTTGGTCGCCTTGTGCGCCAGCATGGGCTGTCCGGCCACGTCGCCGATCGCGTAGATGCCCTCGACGTTGGTGCGCATGCGCTGGTCGACCTTGACAAATCCCTTGGCGTCGATGGCGACGCCGACCTCGGCCAGCCCCAGCCCGTCGGAGTTGGGCCGGCGCCCCACGGTGACCAACACGCTGTCGGCATCCAGCTTGAGCGAAGCGCCGTCCTTGCTCTCGATCGTGACCGCCTTGCCGTCGTCGCTCTTGGCGCGCGCCTCCAGGTGCGTCTCCATGCCCAGCTTCTTCATCTTGCGCGCGACCACCTGCACCAGCTCCGGGTCGGTGCCCGGCAAAAGAGTGGGCGTCATCTCGATCACGGCCACCTTGCTGCCCAGCTTGGCGTACATCATGCCCAGCTCGAGCCCGATGTAACCGCCCCCGATCACGACCAGCCGCCCCGGCACCTCGCGCAGCGCCAGCGCCCCCGTCGACGACAGGATCCGCTTTTCATCGACCTTGAAGCCCGGGATCTCGATGGGCCGTGATCCGGTCGCAATCACGATCGAGCGGGCCTGGATGTGGTAGCTCGCGCCCTTGGGGTCGCGAACCTCGACCTCGTTCTTGCTGACCAGGCGCACCTCGCCCTGCCGGTACTCGGCGCCGTTGGCCTTGAGCAGCTGCTTGACGCCGCCGGTGAGCTTGCCCACCACGTCGTCTTTCCAGTCGACGAGCCTCCCCATGTCGACGCGCGCATTGTCGACCAGCAGCCCCATGTCGGCGCCGTGGCGCATCTTGTCGAACAGCTTGGCGGCGTTGATGAGCGCCTTGGACGGGATGCAACCCACGTTCAGGCACACGCCGCCCGGTTTGTACTTTTCGACCACGATGGTGGGCACCTTGAGCTGGCCCAGGCGGATCGCGCACGGATAACCGCCCGGCCCGGCACCGATGACCAGCGCCTGCGTCTTGACTGTGTCCATTTGTTTTGGTCAGCTCCTAGACTTTTTGTGCTCTTCCAACTGCTCGCGCAGATGCGCCGGCACCTCCGCATAGACGTCCTGGATCAGCGTGTCGATCGGCGGCGGCGGCACATTCTCCTCGGCCGCGATGGCGTCCCGCACCTCGCCTGCCACGTGCTCACGCAGCCTCTCGTCGGCCCCCTCGTCGAGCACATGCCGCGCCAGAAGGTACTTGCGGAACCGGGCGATGGGATCCTTCTGCTTCCACTCGGCGGTCACCGACTCGTCGCGGTAGCGGCTTGGATCGTCCGACGACGAGTGCGCGCTCACGCGGTAGGTCAGGGCCTCGATGAGCGTGGGCCCGCCGCCCGCACGCGCTCGATCGACCGCCTCCTTGGTCACCTTGTAGATGCCCAGGATGTCGTTGCCGTCGACGCGCACCCCGGGCAGGCCGTAGGCCAGCGCCTTGACCGCAATGGTATCCGACGCGGTCTGCTGCGTGACCGGCACCGAGATGGCCCACTGGTTGTTCTGGCAGAAGAACACGACCGGCACCTCGAACACGCCCGCGAAGTTCAAGGCAACGTGGAAATCTTCTTCGCTCGTCGCACCGTCGCCCAGGTAGCCCATGACCACGGTCTTATGGCCCCGGATCTTGGCCGCCCACGCCATGCCGGTTGCATGCGGAAGCTGCGAGGCCACGCACGACGACATGGTCACATAGCGCGACGCCCGCGAGCCGGGATGGCAGGGCAGCTGCCGACCGTGCGCGACGTCGTTGGCGTTGCCGAAGATCTGGGCCACGTAGGCCCGCAGCGGCAGCCCGCGCAAGAGCGCCGCGCCCGCCTCGCGCAGCGCCGGCACCACGTAGTCCTCGGGCTCGAGCGCGTAGGCGCTGCCGATGACGGCCGCTTCCTGCCCGCGCGCTTCACCGTAAAAGCCGATGCGCCCCTGCCGCTGCAGGGCCATCATGCGCTCGTCGGTGGTACGGATCAGCAAAAGGCCCCGGTACATCTCGATAAGCTGCGCCGGCTCGAGCGCGGGCAGCTCGCGCTCGGGCACCGCCAGCTCGCCCTCGGGTAAAAGGATCTGGTAAAGACCCAGCGCCGGCGCCAGCTCCTCGTCGCTGACGCCGGGCACCCTGAGGTGCGGCGGGATCACGACCGGCGTCTTGCGGGCTGCCCGCATGGGCCCCATCACACCATCTCCAAAAACATCAGCGTCGGATCCTGGAGGTACCTGACGACCTCCTGCAGGAACATCGCGCCCTCGTATCCGTCGACCACCCGGTGGTCGAACGAGATCGAGAAGTTGCCGACCTGGCGGATCACGATCTGGCCGGCGCGCACGCGCGGCTGCTCGCGGAACGCGTGCACGCCCAGGATGGCGACCTCCGGGTAGTTGATGATGGGCGTAGCCAGAACGCCGCCCAGCATGCCCAGCGACGTGATGGTGAAGGTCGAGCCGGAAAGCTCCTCGCGCCGCGCTTTGCCCTCACGCGCGCTCTTGACCAGGCGTTCGATCTCCTGCGCCAGCTCGAAGATGGAGCGCCGGTCGGCGTCGCGCACCACCACCACCAGGAGGCCGTCCCTGGTCGCGGTGCCGATACCGATGTGATAGCTCTTGCGGTAGATGACTTCCTGCTTGGCCTCGTCGAGCGAGGCGTTGCACATGGGGAACTTCTTGAGGCCCGCGCATACCGCCTTGACGATGAACGGCAGGTAGGTCAGCCTGGTGCCGCGCTCCTGCGCGCGCGCGGCGGCCCGGGCGCGCAGCGCCATCAGATCGGTGACGTCGCATTCCTCGACATAGGTGAAGTGCGCCGCCGTCCGCTTCGAGAGCGCCATGTTCTCGGCAATGCGCTTGCGCAGGCCGCGCAGGGGCACTCTCTCGTCGCCCTGGGCGGGCCGGATTGCGATGGGCGCGGCCGCAGCGTGAGCTGCCGGCGCGGGCGCACCGCCCGACTGTAGCGCCCGCACATCGTCGGCGGTCACGCGGCCGCCCGCACCGGTCCCGCGCACCCCGGCGATGTCGACCCCGAGATCGCGCGCCAGCTTGCGGGTGGCCGGGGTGGCCAGGACCTTGCCGGCCGGGGTCGCGGGCGCGGCGGTGCCCGTACTTGCGCTCGCGCCCGGGCTCGGCTGCGCGCTCGGGCTCGACTTTGCCGACGGGGGCGCCGCCGATTCCGCCGGGGGCGCTTTTTCGGCCGGCGCTGGCTTGCCGTTGGCCTCGTCGATGGCGAGCATCGCCTG
Organism: Polyangia bacterium; assembly: GCA_035258845.1. Taxonomy (GTDB): domain Bacteria; phylum Myxococcota_A; class Polyangia; order JAHFDS01; family DATFWX01; genus DATFWX01. The sequence goes on from DATFWX010000095.1 coordinate 40,208, forward strand.
CCCGACCTTGCAGATCTTGCCCTCGCCGACCAGGATGCGCGCCACCACGCCCGCGCGCGGCGATGGGATCTCGACCGTCGCCTTGTCGGTCATGACCTCGACCATGGGCTGGTCCTCGCGAATGTGCTCGCCCTCTTTGACCAGCCACTTGACGACCTCGCCCTCGACCACGCCCTCGCCGATGTCGGGCAGCTTGAACTCGAAGGCCACGGTCAGTACTCCACCGTGCGCCGAATCGCGTCCGCGATCCGGGCGGCATCGGGCAGATACTCGTTCTCGAGCGTATACGGGAACGGCGTATCGAATCCGGTCACGCGCGCGACCGGCGCCTCCAGATGCAAGAACGCCTTCTCCATGATGAGCGCCGACAGCTCGGCGCCGAAGCCGCACGTGCGTGGCGCCTCGTGCACCACCACCGCGCGGCCGGTCTTCTTCACCGACTCGATCACGGTTTCGGTATCGAGCGGGAGCAGGGTGCGCAGATCGATGACCTCCGGATCGAGGCCCTGCTCGACCAGCTTCTCGGTGGCCTCGCCCACCACATGCAGCATGGCGCCGTAGGCCAGCACGGTCACCTGCGTGCCCGCCCGCACCAGGTGGGCCTTGCCCAGCGGGACCGTGTAGTCGTCCTCGGGCACCTCGCCGCGCGCGGCCCGGTAAATGCGCTTGGGCTCCATGAACAGGATTGGATCCTCGTCGCGGATGGCCGACAGGAGCAGCCCCTTGGCATCGTACGGGTTGGACGGGATCACGACCTTCAGCCCGGGCGTGTGCACGAAGTAGGCCTCGGGCGACTGCGAGTGGTAGTGGCCGCCGCGGATGCCGCCGCCGTAGGGCGTGCGGATGACCACCGGCGCTGCGTACTGCCCGCCCGACCGATACCGGAACTTGGCCAGCTCATTGACGATCTGGTCGTAGGCCGGGTAGATGAAGTCGGCGAACTGGATCTCGGGTACCGGGCGCAGGCCGTACAGCGCCATTCCGATCGCGCTGCCGATGATGCCGGCCTCCGCGAGCGGGGTGTCGATGACCCGGTCGGCGCCAAATTCCTCGTACAGGCCGCTGGTGGCTCGGAACACGCCGCCGAACTTGCCGATGTCCTCACCCAGCACCACCACGCGATCGTCGCGGCGCATCTCGAGCTTGAGCGCATCGTTGACGGCCTGGATCATGTTCATCACGGGCATTCGGCTCTGGCTCCTGCTCCTTCAGCTAATGATGCGTCGATTCCGAGCGCGGCGCCTGCTGCAACTGCTCGAGCTGCTCGAGGAGGTGCGGCGGCACGTGCGCGAACACGTCGGCAAACATGGTCTCGATGGGCGGCTTTCCCGGCACCGCCTCGGCCGACTTGAGGGCGGCCGTGATCTGGCCGCCAATCTCCTCCTGCAGCTGCTTCTGCAGCTGGGCGGTCATGAGCCCGCGCCGCTCCAGGTAGCGCTGGAAGCGCCCGATCGGATCGTGGTGCTCCCACTTCTTGGGCTCGCTCGGATCCCGATACACCGACGGATCGTCCGACGACGAATGGGCGCCGCGCCGGTACGTGACCGCCTCGATCAGGGTGGCGCCCGCGCCGCCGCGCGCGCGCGCAAGCGCCTGGTTCATGACCGATACGATGGCCAGCACGTCGTTGCCGTCGACGCGTACGCCGGGCAGCCCATAGGCCACCGCCTTGGCCGCGAAGGTCCGGGCCGCGGTCTGGCGCTCGCGCGCGGTCGAGATGGCCCAGCCGTTGTTGCGGCAGAAAAAGATGACCGGCAGCTTGAACACGCCCGCAAAGTTCAGAGCAACGTGGAACGCGCCGGTCGAGGTGCCGCCCTCGCCGAAGTAGACCAGCGCCACGTCGTCGCGCTTGCGGATCTTGGCCGCGTGCGCAACCCCGACCGCCTGCGGGATCTGGGTGCCCACGGGCGACGAGATCGAAACGTAGTTGATGCGCCGGACCGAGTGGTGCACGGGCATCTGGCGGCCCTTGATGGGATCCTCGGCGTTGCCCATGAGCTGGCAGATGAACTCGCGCAGGCCGTAGCCGCGCCAGAAGGCGGCGCCGGGCTCGCGGTACGACGGGAAGATCCAATCCGAATCACGCAGCGGGTAGGCCCCGCCGAAGTGGGTCGCCTCCTCGCCGGTCGAGGTCATGTAAAAGCCCAGCCGCCCCTGGCGCTGCAGGCGCAGCATGCGCTCGTCCATCAGGCGCACCAACAGCATGCCCCGGTAGATACGGAGCAGATCCTCGGGCGCAATCGTGGGCTCGTGCTCCGGATGCAGCACATTCCCGTCGTCGTCGAGGACCGAAAAGACCTCGTTCGTCACTGGCTCCGCTCCTCCCGTAAGCATCTCGCATGTAGCGGTTTCACGCTCTGATGTCAAGCTGACGCGCAGCGCCAAGTATGCGTCATCCTTACGCACTGCGTCGAATGCGAAGCGCTCGAAATGGCATAGAATGAGGCGTGCTGACCACCCTGGTCGTGCTGGCTCTGGTGGGCGGCGGCGCGGCCTACTGGGCCCGGCGGCGCCGCCAGAAAGGGCACCCGGCGCCCCAGCTGGGGGCGTTGCGCGAGCGCGGGCCGCGGCATCTTCGCACGGGCGATGTGGTCACGCACCTGGGTCGCGACTTCCTGGTCGAGGGCGTGGTGCAGCTTGAGGACGGCAGCCACCGGCGGCGGCTGGCCCGGCTGGTCGACCGCGACGACGTGTTGTGGCTGCTGGCGGATGAGAAGGAGCTGGTTCTGCTCAAGCCGGATGCCTCCGAGACCCCGCCCACGCCGCCACCCGACACGCTGGTCCTGGGCGGCGAGACCTTCCGGCTCAGAGACGTCGGGAGCGGGCGCGCGGGCCGCCACGGCGACGTGGGCGCGCGCTCGACCGACAAGTGCCGCTTCTGGCGCTACAGCGGGCCCGGCGGCCGCCGCGCCTGGCTGGATGAGTTCAAGGATCTCGAGCTGCTGGTCGGCGACGTAGTGCCCGAGCAACTGCTCGAGGTGCTGCCGGGGTCCTAATGTCCAAGCTAGAGCTGGAGCCGGAAATAGGGCAGCTCGAGCCCGCCCACGGTTGCCGTGTCGGGCCCGTCGAGCCGGGCGGCGTCCACGAGCGCAGCCGCCTGGGCGCTCAGCAGCACCTGGCCTGGATCGGCAATGTCCTCGCCCAGCTTGTAGGCCACGTTGACCTGATCGCCGAACAGGTCATCCTCGAGCTGCAGAATTCGCCCCCAACCGATGCCCAGGCAGCAGCGCACGTCGCCGAAATCGGTGCGCGCCAGCGCGGCCGCCGCCTGCACGGCCGGCTCGACCTCGGCGAACGCAGCCATCAGGTTGTCGGCATCGGTCTTCCAGAACAGAACCCCGTTGCGCCGGAACACCTCCTCGGCTTCGAGGCACACGCGCCGGAACGCGCACAGGAAGTGCAAGATGCCCTTCTGCTTGGTCAGGCGCGTGAAGCCCGACAGATCCGACACCAGGACCGCCCGCTCGGCTCCCAGCTCACGCCAGAGCGCGTCGTCAATTGTCTGCGCGCGCGCCGGATCGCGCAGCCGTTCGTCGAGCCGCTGGTACAGATCGTCCCGCTTCACGGTCCCCGATTCCCCTTGAGCGCCACCTCCAGCTCATTGTACGCCCGCGATAGCGCCTGCGCGAGCTCGGTCGCCACCTTCTGCTTCTCGGGATCACCCGAATGCAGATCGGGATGGTACTTGCGCATGAGCCGGCGGTAGGCCTGCTTGACCGTATCCAGGTTGGAGCCGTACGGCACCTCGAGCTGAGCATAGTATTGCGCGATCTTGTTCTCGCGCGTGCCGGCCACGCGCTCGCGGCGCCGCTCCCGCTCCCGGTCATCGGCCGCCTGGCGCGCTGCCTGCTCGCCCTGCTCGCGCTCGCGCTCGAGCCGGCGCCGCTCGAGCTCGGCCTCCAGCTCCTGGTCGCTCAGATCGTCGACCGCTCGACCGTCGTGCTCCTCGCCTGCCACCCGATCGAGCAGCGAGTTCAGGTTGGAGCGCGCCAGATCGATCAATCGCTTGGTGATGCTCATCGCGCGCTCAACCGTTCCGCCCGCGCGCGCCCCGCCGCGTCAAAAGCTTGGCCAGCAGATCCATCGAGTGATCGGTCAGGTTGGTGAACACCACGCCCATCCCGCGCGGATGGCGCGACACCCGGACTACCTCACCGATGCCTTCGACGGTCTCGATGTCCTCCATGATAATCGAAAACTTGAGTGCCACCCGCGTGCCCACAGCCAGCGGATCCTTGGACCTGATGAACACTCCCGAGCGCGACACGTTGGTCACGTACTCGTGGATGAACTCGTCGACCGAGCGGAACTCGTGGTTGATCTCGATGCGGTCGGCGCGCGGCACGCGCGGCGGGCCGGCGGCCGGCCTTCGCGGCGTGGTCACGGCTCCACCTTCTCCGACTCCGACTCCGCCTCCGCCTCCGCGGCCGCTGGGGAAGCCGACGCCGCGGGCGCATCCGGGCGCCCATCACCGCCCTCCCGCCGCTCGCGCCTCTGTTCCCTTTCCTTCTTGGCCGGTCCGATCTCGTACTCCTCCAGATGCAGGCCCGGCTTGGCCCGCACCGTGATCCGCTTCTGCAGCCGCTTCTCCAGCTCGTCGACGTACTCCCCATCGTGGGTGGCCAGAAGATGTGCAATGTCCGGATGCGCAGTCACGACCAGCGTGTCGGCGTCGAAGCTGTCGCCGTTTCGGCGCAGCTCGCGCAGGATCTCGTAGCAGATGGTCATCTTGGATTTCAGATAACCCTTGCCCTCGCAATAGAAGCAGGGCTCGGTCAGAAGCCGCCCCAGCGACTCCCGGGTACGCTTGCGCGTCATCTCGACCAGCCCGAACTCGCTGATCTTGGTGGTCGAAGTCTTGGCGCGGTCGGCGCGCAGAGCCTCCTCGAATGCCTGCGTCACCTTGCGGCGGTTCTTCTCGTGGTCCATGTCGATGAAGTCGACGATGATGATGCCGCCCAGGTTGCGCAGCCTAAGCTGCTCGGCCACTTCCCGGGCTGCCTCCAGATTGTTTTTGGTCAGCGTCTCCTCGAGCGTCGACTTGCGCTTGCCGACGAACTTGCCGGTGTTGACGTCGATGACCGTGGCGGCCTCGGCCTGGTCGATGATGAGATAGCCGCCCGACTTGAGCCATACCTTGCGCTCGAGCGCACGATCGATCTCGGCCTCGATGCCGTAGCCGTCGAAGATGGGCTCGCGACCGGCATACAGCTCCACCTTGTGCTGGAACTGAGGCATGAAGGCCTTGACGAACTTGAGCACCCGGTCGTACTCGGGGCGCTCGTCGATGATGAGCTTGTCGACGTCCTCGGTAAAGGTGTCGCGCACGGTGCGCAGCAGCAGGTCGAGATCCTTGTACAAGAGCTTGGGCGCCTTGATGCCCTGCGCCCGCGCCCCGATGTCGCCCCACAGCTTGATCAGGAATTCCATGTCGGCGCGCAGGTCGACCTCCGGCACCCCCTCGGCCACCGTACGCACGATGAAGCCGGTGCCGCGCGGCCGCATCGAGTCCACGATTTCGCGCAGGCGCCGCCGCTCTTTTTCGCTTGTGATGCGCCGCGAGATGCCGACATGGTCCACGGTCGGCATGTAGACCAGGTGGCGGCCCGGCAGCGCGATGTACGTGGTCGAGCGCGCGCCCTTGGTGCCAATGGGATCCTTGGCCACCTGCACCATCACCTGCTGGCCCTCTTTGAGCAGGTCCTCGATCTTCTGATTGCGCACCTGGCGCGCCAGCTCGTCGCGCGGGAGGTCGTCCTCTTCGGCCCGCTCGTCCTCGTCCTCGAGGAACATGGCCTTCATGTCCTTCTCGCTGCCGCGCACGTCGGCCACGTACAGGAAGGCGGCCTTCTCGACCCCGATGTCCACGAACGCCGCCTGCATGCCGGGCAGGACCCGCGACACCCGTCCCATGTAGATGTTGCCGACCAGCCCGCGCTCGCGCTTGCGCTCGATGTAGACCTCCGACAGGATCCCCTTTTCGATCAGGGCGACCCGGATTTCGGGGCCTTCTGCATTGACCACGAGTGTGTTTCCCGCCACGACGACCGCCTCGGACTACGCAAAAAGTTCAAGCTCGGCTGCTCAGCCTGACATCATTGTCATGGGAGGCAGGGCCTGGCCTGTGCGCGATAGCTTCCGGGTATCATAAGACCGAAGCCATTTCAAGCTCTTCGGCGACGTGTCAAACGCTGGCACTTCGGTTGCTCCCATACGCTGGCGGAGGCACAAAAAGGGTACGCAGTTCCCTTACACTTATCGCCCTTTCTGACCTCCTCCTCCTCCCCACAGCGGCTTCGGCCGCTGTGAACTTTCACGGCGCTTCGCGGGCGCTATGTTCTTAAGCCCGCCCGTGAAGCTGGCAGATAGAATACGAGGGTTCGTAGCTTAGGTATTGAGTAGCTTAGATAAGGGTAGCTTAACCTCTCGGACTGACAAGCTGGTGTTGGGGGCCGGCCCCGGGCAATGACCCGGGGCTTCCGCTTTCGAGGGGGCCTGTTTACTGTTGCCGCGAGCATGCATTTCCTGGTCACGGGCGCAACCGGGTTCCTGGGCTCGCACCTGACGCGGCTGCTGACCGAGCGGGGCCATCGGGTCACGGTGCTGCGGCGACAATCCTCCGACCTGCGCGCGCTCGAAGGCCTCCAGGTCTCCTACGCCACTGCCGACGTGACCGAGCCGGGCTCGCTGGCGCGCATTTTCTCGAGCGCGCGCGTGGGAGGGCTGTTCCACGTGGCCGGCGACACCAGCATGCTGCGCCGGGACGCCGAGCGGCAGCGCCGGGTCAACGTCGAGGGCACGCGCAACATCTTGCGGGCCGCGCGCGAGCAGGGGGTGCGGCGCGCGGTCGTGACCTCGAGCGTGGGCGCGATCGGCCGCTCCATCGGCGGCGTTCCGGCCACCGAGGAGCTGGGCTACAACTGGCCGCGCGGCCTCCGCTACATGGAGAGCAAGCGCGACGGCGAGCTGGCCTGCTGGGCCGCTTGTGCCGAAGGCATCGAGGTGGTGGTCGTCAACCCATCGGTGGTGCTGGGTCCGGGCGAGTGGACGCAGAAGGCGCGCCCGCTGGTCAAGCTGGTCTCGAGCGGCGCACCATGGGTCTACCCGCCCGGCGGCACCAACGTGGTCGACGTGCGCGACGTGGCGCTGGGGCACCTTCTGGCGTGGCAGAAGGGGCGCTCGGGACAACGCTACATCCTGGGCGGCGAGAATCTCGAGAACCGGAAGCTTATCGAGCTGTTTTGCGAGGCGGCCGGCCGGCCGCCGCCCCGCATCCCGGTACCCGGCCTCGCGCTGCGCGCGGGCGCGATCCTGGGGCAGGCGCTCGAGAAGCTGCTGCCGCTGCCGATGCCCGCGCTCTATCTGGCCCTGGTCCCCGAGACCACCTTCTTCTCGATCGAGAAGGCCCGCACTGCGCTCGGGTACACGCACCGGCCCGCCCGCGAGACCGTGATCGACACCGTCAAGTGGTACCGCGAGGCCGGGCTGGTGTAGGAAGTCGGCCGGCCGCCTACTTCTTGGCGATCACGTACGCCAGCGCCAGGCAGGCCAGCGCGTGGGCGGTCAGCCAGATCTGGTCCAGGTAGAACAGGTTGGGCACGTACCGAACATCGACCAGGCCGCCCGCGAACGTAACCAGCAGGTGCGCCGCCACTCCGACCGCAAAGCCGACCAGAAGCCCGCGCAGCCGTGGCACACCGTAGAGCAGGAGCGCCGCCGCGAGCGGGGCCAGCGCGCTGTAGAAGAGCGGGTTGGCGTGGCCCGACGGTCCCAAGAGCGCCAGGTCCCAGGCCGGAAAGCCATGCGCGAACAGACCCGCGCGGGGCAGGAAGAACAGCCCGCTCGAGCCGACCAGCGCGGCCGTCAAAAGGCCGAGACCGGGGCGAATCCCAAGCACACCGCGCCCGCGCAGACGCATAAGGAGCGCCAAGCCGAGCAGCCCGGCCAGCCCAAGCTCGTAGGCGCCGTGGCGCGAGCCGACTGCGGACAGCGCCGCCGATGCGTCCACAATGCCGGCGCCGTAGTGGACGTCGGCCTGCTTGCCGGCCGGCAGGCGCGCGCTCGACTTGAGCACACGCTCGACCGCATCGGGCTGGGTCACGCCCTGCGACACCACCAGCGCGGCCACGCCCGCCACGTGCGGCGAGGCCATGGACGTGCCCATGAACCACAGATAGTCGTCCTTGCCCGTGCGCGGATCGATCGTATTCTGCAAGACCCCGTCGGGGAAGCCATCCCCGTTCTGGTCCACGCGCGTGTTGCCGCCGGGCGCGGCCAGATCGATTTCCTTGCCCCAGTTGGAATAGAACGTGGTGGTCTCGTCGAACTGGGTGGCCGCGACTGCGATTGCACCCGGATAGGCGGCCGGGTAGCTGACCTGCCCGCGGCCGTCGTTGCCGGCCGCGCACACCACCACCACGCCATGATCGTGCGCGTAGCGGACCGCGTTGCCGAGCACGCGCGAGGCCACACGCCCGCCCAGGGACATATTGATCACCTTGGCGCCATGATCGGCCGCCCAGCGCACCGCGTCCGCGATGTCGCCCACCGAGCCCGAGCCGCGCGCCGACAGCACCTTGAGCGGCATGATGTGCGCGCGGAACGCAATGCCGGCCACGCCGAGGCCATTGTTGGTCGACTGTGCGATAGTGCCGGCCACGTGCGTGCCATGGCCGTGGTCATCGGTCGCGTCGGCGCTCTTGTCGACGAAGTTGTAACCGGGCGCGAACTCGGTCTGGGCCAGATCGGGCACGCGCGCCACCCCGGTGTCGATGACCGCCACGATGACGCCCTCGCCGGCCGAGGTGGCCCAGGCGTCGGGCATGTGGATCTGCTGCAGGTGCCACTGGTACTTGTACTTCGGATCGTTGGGCTTGAAGGGACCGAACGCCTCGTAGACCAGATCGGGCTCGGCGGCCTCGACCAGCGGGTCTGCGCGTAGCGCGGACAGGAGCGCCTGCGCGTCGGCGCCCGCGGGCACGGCCGCGCGCTCGAGGCGATCGACCGGCTCCTCGATGGGCGTGTTGGGACGCAGGGTCAGGCCGAACCGGCGCGCGAAGGCATCGAGGGCGGCGTGATCGGCGTCGTCGCGCAGATCGATCAGGAGATCGCTTGGGCCTGTGATGTTGTCGCTGTACTGAGGCAGGCCGTGACCGGCGGTGTCAGTCCCATGCTCGCGCCACCAGAACCAGGCCAGCACCAGCGCCACCAGCCCCACCACCAGCCAGAACTTCTTGCGCCGCATATCATTAGTATATACGCACGTTGCCAGCGCGGCGATCCCACCAAAAAGTGGTGTCTCCTCGGCCAGTAGGCTATTATCCCGGCCCGTGAAGGTCTGTGTGGCGTGCGGCAAGAAGCTGCCCGACCAGGCGCTCGTGTGCGTGTTCTGCAAGGCCCGCCAGCGCGAGGAGGAGCGGCTCGATCCGACGCCCGTCAAGGGGATCCAGGTGGGCGCTTCGCCCGCGGAGGCGGTGGCGGCCATCGAGCGCGAGCAGCGCGCGGGGGCGCTCCCGGCCCGCGTTTCGGCAGCGGCCGCGTTGCCGCAGTCCGAGCCCGCGCCAGCCCCGCGCCGCGAGCGTGGCACCATCCCCGAGCGGCCTTCGGCCAAGCGCGGTGGGGACGGCGTCGGCGGTGCGGAGGCGCGCACCAGGTCGCCGCGCGCCGAGCCCTCGGTGCTTTCGCGCCTGTCGAGCTGGAACCGCAACGAGCGGGCCTCGCTGGCCGCGGCCGGTCTCGCGCTTCTGGGCACCGTGCTGCTCTACGACCGCAGCGGGCTCTCCATCCTGGCGGCAGTGGGGCTCACGCTGTCGGGTCTGATGCCGCTGCCGCGCACGGTCCGCGGCGCGCTCGCGCTGGTCGCGGGCGTGGTTCCGTTGTGGCGCCTCTCGGGCCTTCTGGTCACGCTCGCTCTCGCGCTCCTGCCGGGCGCCCTGCTCATCCGCGCCAAGAATCCGACCTCGCGGCTGGCCCGGTTGGTGGCGGTGGCCGGAGTGGCGGTGGTCGTGGTGGCCTATCTGGTTCCGCATGAGGGCGTCGCGCCGGCACGCGCGATCCTGTCCAACTTCAAGGGCGACGTCGCGTTCGAGAACGTGGTGCGAGCGGCCTACCTGGTCCTGCCCGCGCTCCTGTGCGTGCTGGGCCTGCTCGCGGTCGCGCCCAGCCGGACCAGCGGCGGCGCGGTCCTGTGGGCCACGCTGGCTCTTTTGTGGCTGCCGCTCGGGCTCCTGCTCGGGGGCTGGTGGGCGCATGCCTTCGGCGCCGGGCTGGCCGGAGCCGTCTCGACGCTCGCGTGCGCCATGGGGGCCGCCCTCGGGATTGCAGACCTGGCTGGCGGCGACGATACAACCATTCAAATGTAAAGCAATTTTTAGACCCTTGACGGCGCAACCAGCGACCTGTTACCTGTTGTCTCACTAGGACAGGTTGTCACAACGATGATGCACGAATGGACAGATCCACACTCGGTCAACTGGGATGACATTCGCGAGCTGCACGCGATCAAGAAGCTCGCGCAGATCATTAACCGGCGCTGGAACCTCGGCCTCGGATTCGTCAGTGGCGACGGAAGCCACGTCACCGCACCGCAGCAGAACGAGCACGCGACCGTGCGTGCGATGTGCCAGCTCATCCAGAGCAAGCCGGCCGGGCTGGCCTGCTGCGAGCGCACGGGCGCCGAGGCTGCGCAAGGCCTCAGCGCCAATGGCAAGGAGCGTCACGCCATCCAGTATTCCTGTCACGCCGGTCTGCGCGAAGTCGCGGTGCCGGTTGTGATCGAGGGCCTGTACGTGGGCACCGTGCTCGCGGGCGGCTTTTTGCCGAGCGAGGGCAACGGCGAGCCGGCGATCCCGGCGCGGGTAGCCCATCTGGCCCTGCCGGCGGCCGATCAGCAGGTCGCGCTGGCGCGCCAGCCCCGACTGGCCCAAAGCGACGTGGCGTACCTGATCGAGCTGATGGAGCTGGTGGCCGAGGAGATCGTCGCCTTCCAGACCGAGGTCATGCGCAAGGAGCGGCGGCTCGATCAGATGCAGAAAGATCTTCTGCTGCGCTACTCGTACGAGCAGATCGTAGGGCGCTCGCGGCCCATGCAGGAGCTGTACCGGCTGCTCGATAAGATCATCGACTCCGACTCGACGGTTCTGATTCAGGGCGAAAACGGCACCGGCAAGGAGCTGATCGCCAAGGCCATCCACTACAACTCGCTGCGCAAGCACAAGCGCTTCGTGGCGCAGAACTGCTCGGCCTTCAACGACAACCTGCTCGACTCAGAGCTGTTCGGCCACAAGAAGGGCGCTTTCACCGGCGCCGTCAGCGACAAGCAGGGCCTGTTCGAAGTGGCTGACGGCGGAACCTTTTTCCTCGACGAGATCGGCGACATGTCGCCCTCGCTGCAGGTCAAGCTGCTCCGGGTGCTGCAGGAAGGCACCTTCATCCCGGTCGGCGGCACCGAGGTGCGGCGCGTCGACGTGCGCGTCATCGCGGCCACCAACCGCGATCTTAAGCGCATGGTCGAGCGTGCAGAGTTCCGCGAGGACCTGTACTATCGCGTCAACGTGATCAACCTGACCATCCCGCCGTTGCGCGACCGCAAGGAGGACATCCCGGCGCTGGTCGACCACTTTCTGAAAAAGTACGCCAAAGGCCGGCGGCTCAAGATGAAGAAGCTGACCAAGGGCTGCCTGGACCGCATGATGGAGTACAACTGGCCCGGCAACATCCGCGAGCTCGAGAACGAGATCGAGCGGTTGGTGGTGCTGGCCGGCGACGACAAGGTGATTGCCGAGGAGATGCTGTCCGCGCGCATCCGGCAGCAGGTGATTCGCGACGAGATTGCGGGCCTGCACGAGCCCAACTCTCTGCCCGACGCGGTCAGCGCGCTCGAGCGCAACATGATCTACGAGGTGCTGAAGAAGACGCACTGGAACAAGACCAAGGCGGCGCACGAGCTGCGCATCAGCCGCCGCAACCTGATCCGCAAGGTCTCCAAGTACAAGCTGGATCAGCGCAAAGCGCGCGGGTAGGCTTAAGGGGCGCATGGGGGCGACCATCCTGGCAGTCGACGACGACGAGTCCAACCTGCAGCTTCTGCGTGACGTTTGCGAGTCCTCGGGCTGGTCGGTCGCGACCGAGAAGGATGGCGACCGGGGGCTGGCGCGCGCGCGTGAGGTCAAGCCGGACGTGGTTCTGCTCGACATCATGATGCCCGGCACCGGTGGGCTCGAGCTCCTGGCCTCCATGCAAGCCGATTCCGAGCTCAAGTGGGTGCCCGTGGTGTTCGTAACCGCGGTCAACGATCCGCGCAGCGAGGAGAAGGCGTTTCAACTGGGCGCGGTCGACTACGTGCGCAAGCCGTTTCGCGTGTTCGACCTGCAGGCGCGCATCCGAACCGCGCTCGAGGTGGGCTCGTACCGGCCCGGCCACGGCGGCGTGGCGGCGGGTCCCGACGTGCTGGGCAAGGAAACCGAGGCCCTGCTGGCGCGCGCCAAGGGGGGCGAGCGGTTTGGCTGTTCGGTGGTCACGGTCGACGGGTTTGCCGAGCTGCGGCGCGACGACCCTGCCCAGGCAGCCCTCGTGCTGGCCGGGCTGGCGCGGCGGCTGCGCCGGAACATCCGCGGTCGCGACGCGCTGTTCCTGGCCGGAGAGGCCGAGTTCGTGCTGTTTTTCCCATCGAGCGATCAGGATGGGGTTACGACCGCGGTAGAGCGTCTGGCGGGCGCCATCACGTCGGTGGCCGTGGATGACCAAAACGTGGCGGTGACGCTGCGTTTCGGCTACTTGACCGTGCCGCACAGCCAGGTCGCCAACGCGGCCGACGTGATCGCGGTGGCGCGGCGCGGCGCCGCCGACGCGCGCTCGCGTGGCCAGACCGTGGCCGAGGTCGCTGACACCGCGGCGTGAGAAGGTTCAGGTCCCGGGCTCTCAAGCCCGCGTGCGACGGGCCACCGGCGCCACCTCGTCCTGGCCGCCGTCCGGGTGCTCGCTTTCGGCCCGAAAGCGGTAGCCCATGCGGCGCACCGTCTGGATGAGGTTCTCGTGCTCGCGCCCCAGCTTGGCGCGCAGCCTGCGCACGTGCACGTCGACCGTGCGCACGCCGCCCGCGTACTCGCCGTCCCAGGCCCGGGCCAGCAGCTGCTCGCGCGTGAATGCGCGCCCAGGGTGAGAGGCTAGAAAACGCAGGAGCTCGAACTCGCGGCGCGTGAGCTGCAGCGAGCGGCCGCGCAGGCGCGCCTCGTAGCCCTCGAAATCCACCACCAGATCGCCGCGCTGCAAGCGCGCCTGATGCTGGAACGAGGCATGGCGGAAATCGAGCAGACGCATGCGCGCGTACAGCTCGTGCGGGTGCACGGGCGCCATCATCACGTCATCGGGAGCCAGCTCGGGATCCAGCTCCACGATCTGCTTGGGGCTCACCACCAGCATGACCGGTGTGCGCGCGAGCTTGCCGTGCGCCCGCAGCCGCCTGAGCACTCCGCCCGCGGTCACCAGGCGATCGGGCGTGTCGATCACGATCAACGTGGGCGCGCGCTCGGCCTGCTCGTCCAGGCCCTCGAGGTCCAGCCCAAGCGCCAGGAAGCGCGAGCCGAGCTCGCCCAGCGCGTCGGCCGCCGAGCCGGGCGCGCTGTGCTCGATCGAGGCCTCGGGCGAGATGAGGAGAACCCGCACACGCACGAGCCTAGGATGACTCTGTTTCGGCGGCGTTAACGGGGCATGAAACCTGTGTAAATTGGGCTAGACGATGATGCGGCTGCCCCGGCCCAGCTTCTGCGCGCCCGCGATCTTGTCGCGCACGTACGCCTGCGCCAGCGCAACCGCCTCGGCCAGTCGGGCGCCGCGCGCCAGGTGGGCGGCAATCGAAGAGGCCAGCGCGCACCCGGTGCCGTGCACCTCGCCGCCCGGGATGCGTGGAAACGCCGACTCCACCACATGCTTGCCGTCGATGAAGCGATCGACGATCTGGTCGCCGCCGGTGCGGTGGCCGCCCTTGACCAGCACCGCCCGCGCACCCCGCGCGCGCAGGCCGGCCGGGCCGCCAAACGAGTTGGCCTCGTCGAGGTTGGGCGTGACCAGGGTGGCGCGCCGGATCAGGGGATCGAGGGCCGCCGGGTCGTCGAGCAACGCCGCGCCACCGCCGGTCGCCCGCAGAACCGGATCGAGCACCAGCGGGGCCTGCGTGGCCGCGAGCGCCCGCGCCACCGCGGCCGCCACCTGCGTGCTGCCCAACATGCCGATCTTGACTGCCGCCACCTTGAGGTCGGCGAGCACGCGCTGGATCTGCTGCTCGACCACCGCCGGCGGCACCGTGCCCACCGAGTACACGCCGCTGGTATCCTGATCGGTCAGCGCGCTCACCACGCCGGCCGCGTACACGTCGTGCTCGGCCAGCACCCGCACATCGAGCAGCAAACCGGCCCCGCCCGTGGGGTCGAGCCCCGATATCACCAGCACGACCGGTCGCAGGCGGCTCATTCAAACGCCGACAGGCCCGTGATGTCCTGTCCCAGGATCAAGGTGTGAATGTCGTGCGTGCCCTCGTAGGTGTACACGCTCTCGAGGTTGCACATGTGGCGACCGCACTGGTATTCGTCGGTGATGCCGCTTGCACCCAGGATATCGCGCGCCGTGCGTGCAATGCGCAGCGCCCAATAGACATTGTTGCGCTTGGCCAGCGAAACCTGTTGCGGACGCACCTTGCCGGCGTCCTTGAGCCTTCCCAGGCGCAGGCACACCAGCTGCATCTTCGTGATCTCGGTCAGCATCTCGACCAGCTTGGCCTGCACCAGCTGGTAGCCCGCGATCGGGCGCGCGAATTGGACGCGCTCCTTGGCATAGCGCAGCGCCTCGTCGTAGCAGGCCATGGCGGCGCCGATGGCGCCCCACGCAATGCCGTAGCGCGCCTGGTTCAAGCATCCCAGCGGCCCTTTCAGACCCTCCACGCCGGGCAAGACCGCGTCGGCCGGAACCTCGCAGTCCTCGAACACCAGCTCGCTGGTCACGCTCGCGCGCAGCGAGAATTTGCCGTGGATGTCCGTGGTCGAAAACCCGCGCGCGCCCCGCTCGACCAGAAAGCCCCGGATGACGCCGTCCTCGGTCTTGGCCCACACCACCGCCACGTCGGCGATGCCGCCGTTGGTGATCCAGCGCTTGGTACCGTTCAGGATCCACTGGTCGCCGCGCCTGCGCGCGCTCGTGCGCAGGCCGGCCGGGTTGGAGCCAAAGTCGGGCTCGGTCAGCCCGAAGCAGCCCACCGCCTCGCCGCGCGCCATGCGCGGCAGCCATCTTTCCTTGTGCACCTCGCTGCCGTAGGCCCAGATGGGATACATCACGAGCGAGCCCTGGACCGAGGCGAAGCTGCGAATGCCCGAGTCACCCCGCTCCAGCTCCTGGATGATGAGACCATACGCGACCGCGTTCATGCCCGCACAACCGTAGCCCTTGAGATTGGCCCCCAGCGCACCCAGCCGGCCCAGCTTCTGGATGATGTCCGCAGGAAACGTGCCGTCGCGGAAATGGCGCCCGATGATGGGCATCACCTGCTGCTCGACGAACCCGCGGATGGTGTCGCGCGCCAGCCGCTCCTCGTCGCTGTACAGCTCGTCGAGACCGTAGTAGTCGACGCCAGCGAACATTCAATCCTCCTGGGCGCGGAGTATACTCGTTACAGGTGATTGTAGCGCTGCTGCTGCTGGTCGCGCCGACGCTCGATCCGGTCGCGCATCTGGCCCGGGGTGCCAAGCATTACGCAGAAGGCGACTACGAGGGCGCCAAGAGCGAGCTTCTGCCGGTGCGCGACGCGCGCGACCCGGCCCACGACTACGTGCTCTATTTTCTGGGCCAGGCCGCCGCCTACGCGGGCGACCGCGCGGTCGCGCTCGATGCCTTTCACCGGCTGGCCGGCTGGAAGGACAGCCGCCTGGCCGGGGTGGCGGCCTGGCGCGAGGCCGACATGCTCTATGCGCTCGCGCGCTGGAGCGAGGCCGCCAAAAGCTACGAGAACCTGCTCAAGCACGGCACCGCCGGCGGCGAGCCCGCGGTGGCCAAGGATCACATGGCCGAGGCGGCGGCCGCGGCCGGGCGCAAGGACGTGGCGCTGGCTCTGTTCCGTCGGGTCTATGTCGAGCATCCGACCCATCCCCTGGCCGAACAAGCCCTGCGCCGCATGACCGAGCTTTCCGACAAGCCCCCGGTCATCACGGCCGACGAGCGCATCCGACGAGCGGCCGCGCTGACCGCGGTTCGCGAGTGGGACCGCTCGCTCGAGGAGCTGGCCCGCGTGCCCGCGGACGCGCCGCAGGCCCAGCGCGACGAGGCCGACTTTGCCATCGGCATGACCAAGTACCGCACGCGCCACGACTACCCCGGCGCCGCCGAGGCCCTCCTGCGCGTGTTCGAGCGCCTGCCGGCCGACCGCGCGGCCATGGCGCTCTTCCACGGCGCGCGCGCGCTGTCGCGTGCCGATCAGGACGACCGTGCCATCAGCTACTACAAGGAAGTGGTCCGGCGCTTTCCACGCTCGCGCTGGGCCACGGAGGCGCAGTTTCTGATTGGGTGGCTCGAGTTCAACCGGGGTCGCTACGAGGCCGCCCCGCCCGGGCTGACCGAGCTGATCGCGCGCTACCCCAAGAGCGAGTTCGTGGACGACGCGACCTGGTACCTGGCGTTCTCGTGCTACCTTCTGGGCAAGCTTGACGATACGCTTTCGCATCTCGAGCGGCTGGCCCGGATGCCGGGCGAATACACGCAGGCCAAGGCGCGCTACTGGAAGGCGCGCGTGCTCGAGCGGCGCGGCGTCACCCAACCGGCCCTGGAGCAGTACCGCGCCCTGGTCACCGATTTTCCACTGAGCTGGTACGCGCTGCTGGCGCGGGCGCGGCTGCGCGAGCAGGGGGTGGAGCTGGGACCGTTCGGCCTGGCTGGCCGCGGCGACGCGCCCCCTCTGAGCCCACCCGAGCCCAAGCTGGCCGCGGAGCCGGCCCTCGCCAAAGCCGACGAGCTTCTGGCCGCTGGTTTGCCGGTCGAGGCGGGCGAGGAGCTGCACCGCGCCGAGTACGCGCTGATTCACAAGCTGAGCCCTGCGCGCGCGCTGCCGGTGCTGTTCGATCGCTACCAGCGTGCGGGCAACTTCAACCGGATCTATCTGTTGGGCGAGTCCTACTCGGGGCGGGCGCTCAAGATGCCGCCCCTCGGGGAGGCGCGCAAGTGGTGGGAGGCGGCCTACCCGCTCGCCTACCGAGATCTGGTCGAGAAATGGGGCCCGGGCGGCGGCAACCCCGACTACTACCTCTTTGCAATCATGCGCAAGGAGTCGGGCTTCAACCCGCACGACGTCTCGTACGCCGACGCGATTGGGCTTTTGCAGATGATCCCGCCCACGTCGCGCCGGGTGGCCGAGCAGATCTCGCATCCCTACACCGAGGACGTGCTCTACGATCCGGCGGGCAATGTCGAGTTCGGCTCCTGGTACATCGGCAACCTGCTGCGCAAATTCAAGCTCCAGATCCCGATTGGGGCGGGCTCCTACAATGCCGGTCCCAAGCCGATGATGAAGTGGCTCAGTCAGCACGGCAAGCGGCCCCTGGACGAGTTCGTGGAGCTGGTGGCGTACACGCAGACGCGCGAGTACATGAAGCTGGTGACCGACAACTACGCGCACTACCTGTATCTGTACGGGAACAAGGTGTACGAGCCGCCGCTCACGGTCGACGCCAAATACGTCGACAATGAAATCAATTACTGAGAAACTCGCGCCATGACAGGCGTGCCGGCTGCTTGCGCACTCGCGCTCGCCCTGCTTGCGGGTGCGTGCACACCGTGGACGCCGGCGCCCGCGGGGCCGGCCGCCAACCCCGAGACCCTGCACGGGGCGAGCCGGCGCGATCGCGAGGGCTGGACCTTCGTGCACCTCGAGGGCACGCCCGAGCGGATGGGGTTTCAGCACGGCTACCTTCTGGCCGACGAGATCGACGGGGTGGTCGCCAGCATGCGCGCAACCGTCCGCTACGAGACCGAGCGCGACTGGCAGTTCTTTCGCGCGACCGCGCAGCGCATCTTCTGGCCGCGCGTCCCCGACGACCTGCGCGCCGAGATCCGGGGCCTGGTGGCGGGGCTGCGCGCGCGCGGCAAGCGGCTC
Organism: Polyangia bacterium; assembly: GCA_035258845.1. GTDB lineage: Bacteria > Myxococcota_A > Polyangia > JAHFDS01 > DATFWX01 > DATFWX01. Next base: position 58,335 of record DATFWX010000095.1, read on the forward strand.
GACGAGTGGGACCTGGTGGCCGAGAATGCCTACCTCGAGATCGCCTGGTACTACGTGCCCTCGCTCAAGCGCGGCGCTCCCGTGCCCAGGCCGCCGGTGCGTCGGGTCCCGCCCGGCTCCTGCAGCGCCTTTGTCGCCACCGGATCGTGGACTCGCGGCGGCAAGGTGGTCATGGGGCACAACAACTGGGTCGGCTACTGGCTGGGGCGCGCGTGGACGGTTCTGTTCGATCTCGCGCCCGCGCGCGGCCACCACTTTGTCATGGACGGTCTGCCCGGGCTCGTCCACTCAGGCGACGACTTCTACATCAGCGATGCCGGCCTCATGATCACCGAGACCACCATCGCGGAGGCCAACCAGTTCGACCGGCTGGGCGTGCCCGAGTTCGTGCGCGCGCGCCGCGCCATTCAGCTTGCAGACAGCATCGAGGCCTGGGTCGAAACCATGTCACGCGACTCCAACGGCGCCTACGCCAACGATTGGCTGATCGGCGACCGCAAAAGCGGCGACATCGCGCAGCTTTCGAACGGGCTGCACAACCAGCGCACGGTGCGCCTGCACGATGGCTTCTTCGTAGGCGCCAACTTCGGCGCCGACCCCAAGCTCGTGGCCGAGGAGACCAACTACCGCGCACGACCCGACTCGTCGATGGAGGCGCGGCGGCGCCGTTGGATGGACCTCATGCGCGAGAACAAGGGCGACATCGACGTGGAGGCGGCCAAGCACTTTCTGGCCGACCACTTCGACGTGGTCACGCAGACCGAGCGGCCCTCGAGCCGAACGCTGTGCGGCCATGGCGACCTCGACCCCGATCCGCGCCCGGAATGGCACGAGGCGGCCTTCCAGCCCACCGGCGCGGTCACCTCCAAGGCCACCGACTCCGATCTGGCGGCGCAGCTCGCGCTGTGGGTGGCGGCCGGGCATGCGTGTGGGCTGCGCTTCGATGCGGCCGCGTTCCTGCGCGCGCATCCGGAATTCGGCTGGCAGAAGACGGTGCTGCGCGATCTGCCGGGCGCGCCCTGGGCCCTGGTGTCGGGACTGCGGTAACATCGTCCCGTGGCCGGGGAGGAGCCGCGCATCAAGGGGGCCGCGCTGGTGACGCTCGGGAGCTGGGGCCGAGATCCACCTGGGGCGCGACGGCTTCCGTCGCATCCTCGAACAGTTGCCGGCCGAGCAGGCGCGCCGCCAACCCACAGCTCGAGCATCCACTGTGCCGCGCGGCGGGCGCGGATTCGTGCGTGTTCCACGGCAAGTGGTACCATTTGAGCTATGCCCACCTATAAGGGAACAGTTCGGAAGAGTGAGTTCGGCGGCGGCTGGGAGCTGCACACGGAGGGCGGCGAGGTGTTCGAGCTGGACGGCAACGGTCCCTTTGCCGAGGGTGCGCGCGTCGAGGTATCGGGTAAGGTCGACGAGGACTCGATGTCGATCAGCATGCGCGGCCCCATCCTCAAAGTGAGGGCCGCCAAGCGCTTGTAGCTGTAGTATCCTCGGCGACCATGCGATTCGAGCTGAAGCACACTTTCGACGCGCCCATCGACGCCGTGCTCGCAGCCATGTTCGATCCCGGTCTGTTCGACCACCTGAAAAAGAACATGTCGACCATCCACGACATCCAGCCCATCGAGCGCACCGAGGATGAGGGCACGATCCGCCGGCGCACGCGCTACACGCCGGTGCCGCTGATCAAGCGGGTGGGGCCCAAGCAGGTGCCGCCGGGCGCGATGGCGTTCATCGAGGACTCGCGGCTGGACAAGCGGGCGCGGCGGCTCGAGTTCGAGAACATTCCGGACCTGGCCACGCTGCGCAAGCTGCTGGTGAACAAGGGCACGATTTCGTTTCGCGACCTCGGCGGCGGGCGCACCGAGCGCACGGTGGCGGGCGAGCTGACGGTCAAGGTATTTCTGCTGGGCAAGATCGCCGAGCGGCTGATCTATGGCGAGGCGGAAAAGATTCTCAACGAGGAAGCGCGCGCGCTGGCCGGGTTTCTGACCGTGCGCAAGGCGGGCGGGGAGTGATCCTGTTCCTAGCGCGAAGTGGAGAAGCTCCTCCACCAGGACAGGGGTGCGGCCACAGGCCCGCCGCCGCAAGTCGGGTCCACGGCCGGATCGCAACCGCCACCGCCTGACCCGCCCCCACCGCAGCTCGGGTCAACCGTCGGATCGCAAGCGCTTCCGCCTGACCCGCCCCCACCGCAGCTCGGGTCTACCGTCGGATCGCAAGCGCT
>DATFWX010000096.1:0-11699 GCA_035258845.1 Polyangia bacterium
GCATCGTGGTGCTCGACTTCTGGACCTATTGTTGAATCAACTGCCTGCACACGCTGCCCGTGCTGGCACGCGTCGAAAAGCAGCTGGCGGGCGAGCCGGTTCTGTTCATCGGCGTGCACTCGCCCAAGTTCCCCAACGAGCGCGACGAGGCCATGGTGCGCGAGGCCGTGCGGCGCTACGGGGTGACGCATCCGGTGGTCGTCGACTCGGGCCACCGCATCTGGCAGGAGTTCGGCGTACGCGCGTGGCCCACGCTGGTCGTGATCGATCCATTCGGCTACGTATTGGGTGATGCGCCCGGCGAGGCCGAGGCCGAGCCGCTCAGGGAGCTGCTCGAGAAGCTGCTCGCGATGTACCGGGACCAGGGCGCGCCGCTCGCCACCGAGCCGCTGCCAGTGCGCCCGGAGCCGCCGGCCGCGGGCGCGCTGGCGCACCCGGGCAAGCTGCTGGTGGCGGGCGAGCGGCTTTACGTCGCTGACACCGGGCACCACCAGATCGTGGAGCTTTCGCTCGCGGGCACGCCGGCGCGCGAGCTGCGCCGCTTCGGCGCGGGTGCGCCCGGGCTTCTGGATGGGCCGGCCGAGCGGGCGCTTTTCTCGCACCCGAACGGGCTCGCGCTCGATGCGGCAGCGGGCGTTCTGTGGGTGGCCGATACCGGCAATCACGCCGTGCGACGACTCGCCCTGGCGACCGGGCAGGTCACAACCGAATTCGGAGACGGCGAGCGGGGCTCTTTGATCCCGCCCGGCCAGGTCGTGACCGACCGCGCGGTCGCGCTGCGCTCGCCCTGGGATCTGGCCTGGGACCCGGTGCGCGCGCGCCTTCTGGTCGCGATGGCGGGCTCGCACCAGCTGTTCGTGATCGATCCGGCTGCGCCGAGCTTGCGCGTGCTCGCGGGATCGGGGCGCGAGGCGCGCCTGGACGGACCACCCGAGCGGGCGGCGTTCGCGCAGCCGTCGGGCCTGGCCCTTTCCGGCGACCGTCTGTACGTGGCCGATTCGGAAATCTCGGCGCTGCGCGAGGTCGCGCTCGACAGCGGGCAGGTGCGCACGGTCGCAGGCGGGGACCTGTTCGATTTTGGCGACGTCGACGGAGCGGCCGACGCGGTTCGGCTGCAGCATCCCATGGGCATCGCGGCCGCGCCGGCGGACGGCCGACTCTTCGTGGCCGACTCCTTCAACCACAAGATCAAAGCGTTCGATCCCCGCGCACGTACGGTCCGCACCTTGTACGGCAGCGGCCAGGCGCTGCGCGCCAATCTGGCTGCGGACGCGCGCGAGCCCACGCTGCCGGAGCAGGCCGGGCCCGAGCAGGCACTGTTCTGGGAGCCCGAGGGGGTTTCGGTTGCGGACGGGCGGCTGTACGTGGCCGACACCAACAACCACCGCGTGGTCGCAATCGATCTCGCGAGTGGACGGACCGCTCTGGTGGTCGGATGAGGCCGTGACCGTTCGCGGCCGCGGCGAGCTGGCGGTGTGGCTGCTCGCAAGCGCGCTCGCGCTGGGTGGGCTGTTCTACCGCTTGGGCCAGCTACCGCCCGGTCTGTTCGTCGACGAGGTGGCAGGCGGCTACGATGCCAGCGCGCTGCTGCGCTCGGGGCGCGACCAGTACGGCAGCCGCTGGCCGATGTTCTTCCGCTCGCTCGACGACTACAAGAGCCCGCTGCACGTGTACGCGATGGTGCCGTCGCAGGCGCTGCTGGGGCCGACTGCTCTCGCGGTGCGGCTCCCGTGCGCGCTCTGTGCAATCGGCATGGCGGTTGCCATGTTCTTCCTGGTGCGACGGCTGACCGAACGGCCCGCGCTGGCGCGCTGGATGGCGCTCCTGGCGCTGGTTGCGCCCACTCTCTTCACTTATGCCCGGCACGCGGTCAGCGAAGCCAGCATGCTGCCGCTGGCGCTGGTTCTGGCCCTGCTCGCGCTCGTGCGCTTCGGGGACGCCCCCAGCTCGCGCAGCGCCCTGCTCGCCGGCCTTGCCGTCGGGCTGGTCGCCTACACCTACACGACCGCGCGCCTGCTGGCGCCGCTCATGGTCGCGCTGGCCGCACTGGCCTGGCTGCACGACCCGCGCGCGCGCCCAAAGCTGCCCTGGCTGGTTGCGGGCGCGCTGGCCGCGCTGGCGCCGATCGGGCTGTTCTTGCACCTGCACCCGGGCACTCTGGATCGGCGATTTCATTCGCTGTGGGTGTTCTGGGATCACCCGAGCACGTGGACCGCGCTGCGGCGCATCCTTTCGCACTACCGCGAGCACATGCTTTCGTTCAACTTTCTGTTCCGCACCGGCGATCCGAACCTGCGCCACAACGTGGGGCGAGGCCTTCTGCCCGTGTGGCTGCTGGTGCCGCTCGGGCTGGGGCTGGTCGCGCTGTGGCGGCGCCGGCGGGAGGGCAGCGCGCGCTTCTTGCTCGGGCTGGGCGTGCTGTCGGGGTTACCGGTGGCGCTGTGCGACTTCGAGCTGCCGCACGCGACCCGCATGCTGCATCTGGTGCCGCTGGCGTTCGTGGTGGCCAGCCTGGGCATCAGCGACTGGCTGCAACAAGCCGGTCGCGGGCGGGCGCTGCTGGCGCTCGGGCTGGCGGCCGTGTTGATCGAGGAGGGATCGTTCGGAAAGACCTACTTCGTCGACTATCCCACGCACGCACAGGCCTGGTTCGACGACGCGATGGACCAAACCCTGCAGATCGCGTTCGCAGCGCGCCCACCGGGCGCGGCGCTGCGACTGCCCGACGACTTTTTTCAGCGCGACGGAATCTACGTCAAGTTCTGGGGGCAGCTCGATCCGGCCGCAGTGCGCGAGCATGGGCTGGACGGGCTCGGCATCCGCGAGCTCGACGCGCCGTATGGGCCGGAGGCGGTGATCGTGGTTCCGGGCGACTCCAAGCGAGAGTTCGCGGGCGCGCAAAGAGTTGCGGAGGCGCGCCTGTTCGACCACCCGGCCGCACGTTGGGTGGTGCTGAGAGCCGGCGCGGAGCAGGAGCCCTGAGCGGCCTTTATCCGTGACCGTGACGGTGGCCGCGGCCGTTGGCCGTGGCCGTGGAGGCGAGTAAGGCCGGGAGCGTGGACCGCTCCCGGCCTTGTGTCAGCGATGCGCCAGGCGGTAGAGACAGGAGCACAAGCGCAGCAGCGTGTGCCGTAGCAGCTCGTATTCCGCTTGCGCAAGTGCGCCGTACGCGAGCGCCGTGTCCGTAGCGCCACCTGCCTCGGATGCCTCGCTCAAGGCGCCGCGAAACAGCCGGCGCCGCTCGGCGCCTTCGGCCGCCGCCGCCGAACAAACCGCAGTTTGCGCCCCGACCACGGCCCGCTCGAGTTGCTCGCCCGCTTTCCCGGGCAACCCGCGCAGCTTAGCCTTCCGAGCTGCCACAAACCGTACCGCCGCCACCGCGAGGTCATACGCCGCCAGCCGTTCGTGCGAGAAGTACCTTCCACCGTTGTCGTCGGTCATTGCTCGCCTCCTTTCGCCCGCCAAGAAGGAGGCGAGCAATGACCGACCACGATTGTAATTCCTTCTCACGAGAGGGTGCGGCAGGCGTGCCAAGCGCGTCCAAAGGCAGTCAATGACCCACGATACGCTTGGCGCGCCGGCCGCGTGCCCGCTCGCGTGATCCGTGGCCGTGGCCGTGGCCGTGGCCGTGGCCGTGGCCGTGGCCGTGACCGTGACCGTGGCTGTGTCCGTGTCCGTGTGCGTGACCCCGGCCGTGTCCGCATCCGCGGCCGCCCCAGTGGCCGCGCTGCAAAAATCATCCCTCCGCGCGCGCGGCCGCCGCCAGCGCATCCATGCGCGTAATCGGGATGTGCACGACCAGGCGGTCGCCCGCGCCGACCACCGCGCTGCCCGCGGGCGCAGTCTCGGGCACGTCCGTGCCCGCTGGAGTCCGCGCCAGCACGCGGGCCGCCCGCTCCGCCTCCAGATCGGCCAGCCGCCGGCCCGCCAGCACGCTGCCCGGCGCCACCGCCACCTCGGCCGTCACATACAGCACCGGGCCGATCTTGAACGACGCCAGAACGCCCGCCTCCTGGGCCATCGCCGCCACGATCGGAGCCGCCAGCGCGGCCGACGAAAACGCCTCGTCAATCAAGAACGCGCCCCGGATCTTGTCTGCAATCTGCTGATCGAACAGCCGCATGATGACCCGGATCTTGGGATTCATCCGGCGCGAATCCAGCGCCACCTCGAGGTTGGCCATGTCATCGTTGGTCGCGATGATGATGACCTGAGCATGCTGGACGCCCGCATCCACCAGCGCCTGATCCTCTTTCATGTCCCGCAGCAGAACCGGTGCACCGGTGGCTTTGGACTCGGCCAGAAAGCGGCAGTCAGGATCCTTCTCGATCGCGACCACCGGAGTCCGAGCTGCCACCAGCTGGCCCAGGATTCGATAGCCCAAGTGTCCCAACCCACACAGCACCACGTGCTTGCGATAGGTCGAAGCCATGACCTTCATCCACTCCTTTTCGCCATGCTCCCGCGAGATCATCAACAGGGCGAGCCGCACCACGCCCTCGCCGACCAGGATCACGCCCAAAAGCGGATACACCACACCCAGAAGAGCCAGATACCAGGTCTCGGGCGGCGCCAGGATGGGCTGGGCAAACAGCGCCATCCAGGCGCAGAAGAGCGCGGTGATGAGCGGCGGCCGGTGCCCGCCCAATTGGGCATGGGGCGTGACCGCGAACAGCGCGCCACCGAATCCAACCGCGACCGTCAGTGCAAACAGCGTCCAGCGGAACTGACGCACGAGCACCCACAGGAAGAGCAGCCGGCTCTTCAGAACCTGGCCGCGCATCAGGCGTCGATCAGCACCAGCCCCAGGATCTTGGCCGGGGAGAGTTGGTCATGCGCGCGCCGCAGCGCTCGCCCCGCCGTCTTGCGCGCCCACACGGTCACGATCACGCCGTCGGCAGCATCCACGATCAGGTTGACGTCCGCGCTGCCGACCACGGGCGGCGTGTCGAGCACGATGTAGTCGTAACCGGCCTGCTTCAGCCGCTCCATCGCGATCGCGAACGCGGGTCCGTCGAGGAGGGGCCGCCCGGGGGCGTTGGGGCGCACCGCCGCCACATGCAGCCAGGGCGAGTAGACCTCGACCACCGACCAGGGCTCGAGCGGCCGCTCGCGGTGGCGCACGAGCTGCTCGCCAAAGCACTCGGGCGGCATGAAGCCGAACAGCGCGGCCAGGGCCGGCGTGCGCAGGTTGGCCTCCACCAGCAGCACGCGCGCGCGCCCGCACTCGCTCAGCGCCAGCGCCAGATTGGCCGCGCACAGCGTCTTGCCCTCGCGCGCTTCGGGGCTGGTCACGGCCAGCGTCCGCGGCTCGCCCAGCTCGCCCAAGCGGTGGCGCAGCACGCGGAAGCTGGCCGCCCGCGGCGAGTCGGGCTGGCGCAGAAGGATCAACCGTGGATCCAGATCCGCCGGCCGCCGATGGGTCGAGATCCAGATCTGCGTCTTGGCCCCGGCCAGCGTGGTCGCGGGGATGGTGGCTGCGCCGACCGGCGTACCTGCGCCTGCTGCCATGACCGGCTGCGCCGAGGCCGGCGGCGGGTCGATGATGGTGCTGGCGTCCATCATGCGCCGGCCCGCGTGCGGATCGGTCATGCGCTCGTCGAACGAGGTCTCGCGGGCTCCGGCCCCAGCGGGCGCCATGGGGCGCGTCGTGCGCGGGCCGCCCGCCATCGCGGTCGGCGGCTGTCGCGAGCCCGGACGCACCGGATCAGCCACCTCGCCTCCCACTGACCGCGCGCGGGACCACGATCAGAAGGTGCCCCACGTCCTGTCGCTCCAGATCAATTCGATCGTAGACCCGGTCGTCGAACAGCGCGCACCCGAACGCGAGCGTCACGCCCAGCCCGAGCGAGACCAGAAGCCCCAGCCCCGCGATGGTCCAGCGGCCGGCCTTGGCCGGTCGCGTGGGCCGGTAGGCCGGATCGACTACCACCATCTGAGCCGCACGCCCGGTCAGGACCCCGCTGGCCGCGATGGCCGCGCGCGCGCGTTTGTCCTCGATATCCTGGGTGCGCTTGCTCACCTCGTCGAGCTCGCGGGTCAGGCGCGCCCACTCGGTCTCCAGCGCCACGATCCAGGAAGCGCCGCTCCCTCCGGCCGCCTGCTTCTCCGCGCCCTCGGCTGCCTGCTCCTCGTGCCGCTTCTTGGACTTGTAGCTCGCGATTTGCTGCTGCACCTTGTCGAGCTGTCCCTGCAGCTCGGATCGGTCGACCTCGCTCTCCAGCTCGGCCCAGCTTTGCACGGCCTTGGTATCGGCCGTGACCAGCGACTCGGTGGCATGTCGCAGCCGCGCCTCGGCGGACGCGACCCGCTGCTTGGCCGCACGCACATCGGGATGCTGCTCGGTGTAGCGCGACTGCTTGTCGGCCAGATCCTTCTGGGCCGCCGTCAGCTCGGCCTCGGCGTCGTTCCGGGCGGCCAGCAGCCGCGGATCGCTTTGCCGCTTCTTGAGCGGCATGCCGAGCCGGTCGCGCAGGCGCCCGGCCTCGCGCTCGAGCGCAAGCAGCGTCGGGTCGGCGCCCGGTTTGCTGCCCTCCTTCTTGGAGGCCGCGCGGATCGACGCACCGGCACCGCTTGCCGCCCCGGGCTCGAGCGCAAACTCGGGATGTTTGGCCAGGAACTTGGCCATCTCCATCTGCTTGGCCTTGAGCTCGTCCTCGGTGCGCTTCTTCTCGGCGTCCAGAAACTCTTTGGTTTCTTCAGCCTGTTCAGAGCGGTTGCGCGAGTTCTCTTCGATCAGGGTCTCGGCCAGGCGCGCGGTCACCGCCTGCACCAGCTCCGGATTCTGACCTTCGAACGAGAGCCCGAAGGTGTCGCTATCGCGCACGCGGAACAGGATGTGGTTGCGCATCTCGTCGACCGCATCGACGTAGCCGCGATCCTCGACGATGTCGGGATAGAGCTTGTATTGGTCGATGATGGCCTGCAGGCGCGGCCGTGACAGCACCATCTCCTTGAGCCGCAGGCCCAGCTTGCGCACCGGATCGGCGGTCTCGGAGCCGCCCAGGTAGGTCGACCGGATGCCCTCGCGGAACAGGATCACGGTCTCGGACCGGTAGATGGGCTTGCGGGTATAGGCCACCAGCAACGTGACGATGCCGTCGATCAGCACCACCAACGCAGCCGCCCACGCGTAGCGCATCATGCGTCGCAGGAGCGAGAGCGCCCGGTCCAGGCCGTCACGTGGGGTGCGGATGGGCGTCTTGGTCGCCACGTTTTCCCTCAGGTTATACCACGCGCCGCGTCAGGGCGCGCGTCGAGCGCCCCGATGTCGTCGCCGGAAAAGCCCGGTACGCGGCCGGCCGGCTCCAGACCCAGTCGACGTACGTCCTCGAGATCATAGATTCTATCGTCGAGCGCGCCGACTGCGATCACGACCAGCGGCAAAAGCATCACGAATGCCACCAGCCCGATGACGCCGAGGTCGAGCCGACGGGCCAGGGTCACCCGCGCCGGCGGCGTCAAATCGACCACCTCGAAGCGCAGACCCAGCCGCTGCGCCTCCAGATTGGCCCGCAGATCGACCACGTTTTTGCGCTGGTCGGCTTCGTGAAGGCGCCACTGCAGCGCCTCCGCGCGGCGCACGAGCTGGGCGCGCTCGACCTGAAGCCGGGCCTGCTGGGCCGGCTCGAGACCAGGCGCGGCCAGCGCGCGCTCGGTGGCCGAAAGCTGGCCGCGGCACTCGTCGAGAGAGGACTGGGCCTCTTGGGCGGCCTGGACGTACTGCTGGTGAAGCGCTTCCACCTGCTCCGAGCGCACACGCGTTTCCTCGTCGACCACGAGCTGGCCCAGACGCCGCACGACCTCGACCGCCACCTGCGGATCGGTCGCGCGGTAGCCGATCGCGATGCGCGCCGAGCGCGGCGGCTGATCGGGCTCGCGCTCGGCAATGAACTCGTTGCGGTAGACCTCGACCTGGAGGTCCTGGCGCGCGGCGTCGAGATTGCGCCCGGGCTCGAGCGTTTTCAAAACCTTCCACAGGTGAAGGCTCGAGAACACCACCTCGCTCACATACTGACGAAGCTGACGCTGCAGGGGCGGCTGTACGGTCGGGTCGATGTTGTCCTCGGTCACGCGCAAAAGAACGCGCGCCGGGTAGGTCTGCGGGCGATGCACGCGCCAGGCCACCACGCAAAGCGCCAGCAAGAGCGTGGTGCCGAGCGTGGCGACGGGCCGGGCGAGCGCGCGGCGGCCCAGGCGACGCAGCTCGCGGATGGGCCCGGTTTTGAGGTCGGGCTCGGAGTCGATCCAGGATGGGGCCGGGTCAGTCGACATCGGGGCACCGGCGGACCAGGGCATCCAGGACGGCCGAACGCGCGGCCTCCCAGGCCGCTTCGTCGCGCGGCCAGGTCGGCTCGTCACCTTTCGGCGCCTCGCCCATGGCCCGCGGGATCAGACGGCGCGCAATGGCGTCGGCCTTGGCGGCGCCCCCGCACGCGGCCAGCTTGATGAGCAGCCGGCGATCGGCGAGCCCGCGCCGCAGCGCTTTCAGGCGCAGCGAAGGCATCGGGCCCGGATAGGCCAGGACGCCGTCGCCGTTGCCCCAATCATCGCCGCCCGTGCGGCGCTGATCGAACGTCACCGGATTGGTCATGAGATCAGTCGGTCCCCCTTTATTATAGCGATCGCTCCAGTAAAGGCCCTCCCACGCGTACCACAGCTCGATACCGTACCGGTATGCAATCCAGCCCCACGTGCGCAGGGCAACCCCCTCGGCGTCGAGGAGGAGGCCGCCGGCCGTGGTGCCGCCCCCGTTGACGGCCCAGAACGGGCGCCGGCCGCCCGGGATGTTCTGCGACGAGAAATAGGCGTCGACGGCGTCGCCGTACTCGGGGTGCGGCGAATCGGTGACCGCGCGCACGAGGCGCGTCTTGCCGATGAGGTCGAAGATGTGGCGCACGCGCCGCCGGGCCGCCGATCCGTGCGGCTCGTCGACCGGGATGGCAAACGGCTGCGCCGGTAGATCGCGGAACGCCTCGAGCCACGCGCTCGCGTCGGCGGCCAGCCGCCCGTCGCTGGCCAGGTCGAGCGCCACCGGCCAGTAGCGAATGCCGTCCACGAAGCCGCGCCGGGCCGGAAAGCGGCGCCGCGGCTGATCGCTGGCCAGATAGGCCCCGTGCGCGCGAAACAGCGCGTGGTAGCGCGCCTCCCAGGCCAGCTCGGCCGCTCCATCGTCGTCGGGGACGCCGTGCGCACGCGCGATTTCGCGCGGCAGGTAAAACACCCACACCAGCGGGTCGGCCTGCAGGTCGATGGTGACGGGCTCGATGACGAGCTCGACCGGAAAATGGGCCGCGCCCGCGTCGAGCCGGCCCTGGTAGCGGCCCGGACGCGCGCTGCCTGCGAGCGCGACGTCGAAGAAAGCCGCGCTGTCGGCCGCCACCGGGCTCGTCGCCGGCGCCAGGATGTCCGGATACACGCCCGGACCGCGGCTCTTGCCGTACATCGAGCTCGAGGGCTGGCGCACATCGAGCGCGCGCACGGAAAAACCCTGCACTGAAACCGGCGCGTCCACGAGCTCGAGGGTCACCGGGGCCGGGTGCCGAAGCAGCACCTGCAGCCCCAGGGTCTCGCCGCGCGCACCCCGGAGCCGCACGGTGCGGCCGTCCCAGAGCGCGGAATGGCTGGGCCGCCGCTCGCCGAGCCGGAGCTTGACCGACTCGCCGACGACCGCGACCTCAGGCCCGCGGCTGCACGCAAACGCAAGCGCAAACGCCAGCGCTGCGCTAGCGCGTAAGCAGATTGTCGACCGTGACCATGGCATAGGAGGCCTCGCGCAGCCCGCTCAGGATGCGGGGCAGCGCCTCCAGGGTCCACGACTGCCCCTCGTGGAGCAGCACGATCGCGCCCGGCTCGATGCGCTCGGGAGCCACGCGCTCGGCCACCTGGTCAGCGCTTTGAACCCGGCAATCGTCCGAGTCGAGCGACCACAGGACGGTCGTGTAGCCGGCGCGCGCGCAGCTGAGGAGCGAGCGCAGGCTGGTGGCGCCCTGGGGCGGCCGCAGGAGCGGATGCTGGGTCTCCGCGGGCGGCAACAGAGCCGCCGTCGCGCGCAGCTCGCCCTCGATCTCGTCGCGTTTGAGCGTGGGGAAGCGCCGGTGCGAGTAGCCGTGGCTGGCCACCTGGTGACCGCGGCGCACAATTGCCAGCAGCTCGTCTTTGCGCGCGACCGCGTGCTGGCCCAGCACAAAAAAGGTGGCGAGCGCGCCGAAACGGTCGAGAACGTCCAGATACGCCGGCGTCAGCGCGTCCGGGCCGTCGTCGAAGGTGAGGGCGACGCGCCGCTCCCGGGTGCGGGCGCGCAGCACCAGCACCGAGGCCGGAACCAGCGCCTCCGCGGCCACGCGCCGGACCGAGCTCAACCAGCCCGGCATCAGGCCACTCTCCGCAGGCCGCCAGTCGCGCGCAGGAGCACCTCGTGCAGGCGCGCCGCGCTCTCGTTCCAGCCGCTGCGCCCGCCCGCTGCCGCCACCGCCTCGGCGTCGTACGGCGTATCGACCGCGCGCGCGAGCGCAGCCGCCAGCGCCGCCACGTCTCGCGGCGCGACCAGCTCGCCAAGCTGCGGCCCGTCGATGAGATCGGGAATGCCTCCTACCCGCGTCCCCACCACGCGGCGCCCGCAGGAAAGCGCCTCCAGGACCACGTTGGGCATGCCCTCGGCGTGACTGGGCAGCGCCACCGCGTCGGCGGCCGCCATCCACAGCGCGACCTCGGGGAGCGGCCGGGCGCCCGCCACCAGCAGGCGCCCGGACAGCCGCCGCGCGGCCGCCTCGCAGGCGTCGCGCAGGGGGCCGTCGCCCAAAAGCACGACCTTGAGATCCGCGCGCCCCAGCCGCTCGACGGCGGCGATCAGGTCCAGGACCCCTTTCCGGGGCTCGAGCCGGCCCACGTAGAGCACGCAGCGGTCCCCGGTCGCCTGCCCGAGCTCCGCGCGCGCCTGGGCGCGCGGACGGGGATGGAACAGCTCCCGGTCGACTCCGTTTTCGACCACGTCGATGCGCTCGCGCGGCACGCCCAGTGCCACCGCCGCTTCGGCCAGCGGCCGGCTGACCGCAACCACCCGGCTGGCGCGCGGCAAGGCCCAGCGCAGGCCGGCGCGCGGCCCCGCCATGTGCGCCACCAGGTTCATGTCGGTGCCGTGCAGCTTGATCACCGCCGGCACACCGATCAAGCGCGCCAGCACGACGGCCGCGAAGCCATCGGGATAGGCCCACGAGCCCAGGACCACGTCGACCTGCCCGCGTCGGCGCAGCACCGCGCGTGCCAGCGAGGCTGCATAGAGCGGGCCTGCCAGCGCGTGCCCGATCTTGGGTACGTACAGGAAGCGGGGGTGGTGCACGGTCAGGCCGTCGATGCGGTCCTCGCGCGGGACCGCTCCCAGCCGCCCGGCCGTCGAGTCGCGGGCAAAGGCGCGCGCGCCCGGAAACCACGGGATGGTTGCCAGCACCTCGACCTGGTCGAGCCGCGCCAGGGCCGCGAACTGCTGCCGGTTGAATGGATTGGACAGCGGCTCCAGCGCGTTCGGAAAAATCTTGGTGATGACCAGGACGCGCATCCCCGCGAGGGGTCAGCGTAGCAGGGCGGTCAATCGGCCGCCAGCGCGAGCAGCGTCACGTCGTCCGCCAGTCGCGTGCCCAGCGCGCGGTCGACCGCAGTCAGCACGCGCCGGTTGATCTCGGCGGGGTCGGGGGGCGCGCGGC
>DATFWX010000097.1:0-5293 GCA_035258845.1 Polyangia bacterium
TCCTCGAGTCCCATGCGCAGCGCCCGGTCGAGATCGCGCGCCAGCCCATCGATGTGCCAGGGGTTGGTGAGCACGGCGTCGGTCAGCTCGACCGCCGCGCCCGCGAAGCGGGACAGCACGAGCACGCCCGGGTCGTCCGGGTCCTGCGCGGCCACCCATTCCTTGGCCACCAGGTTCATGCCGTCGCGAAGCGGGGTCACATACCCGATCGAGGAGGCGCGATAGAGCAGCGAGAGCTGCGCCGTGCCGAACGACCGGTAGAGGTACCGGATCGGCACCCAGGCGCCATCGCCGAACAAGCCGTTGGTGTGCCCGACGATGGCCTCGACCCGCTGCCGCTGCTCGGCATAGGCGGGCACGTCGCTGCGCGAGGGCACCGAGATCTGCACCAGCGACACCTGGCGGCGCCACTCCGGGTACAGCTCGAGCAGGCGCGCGAAGGCCTCCAGACGCTCCGGGATGCCTTTCGTGTAGTCGAGACGGTCCACGCCCAGGACCAGCCGGCTGGGCGAGATGGCGCGCATCAGGCTCGCCACGTCGTCGGCCGCCGACGGCGCAGCCGGTTCCTGAAAGCCCTCGGGGATGATCCCGATCGGGAAGGCGCCGATGTGAGTGCGGTGGCCCCGGTGCTCGACCGCGTCATCGCCGACCGCGACTCCGGGCAGGGTGGCCAGGCACTGCCGCAGGTTGGCGACGTAGTCGGGAGTGTGAAATCCGATCAAATCGAGCGCCAAGAGAGCGGTCAGGATCTCCTCCGCCCAGGGCAGAATGAAAAAGACGTCGGGCCCCGGGAAGGGCACATGCATGAACAACCCGATGGGCCCTTCGTGGCCCCGCTCGCGCAGCCGCTGAGCGAGCAGGAGCAGGTGATAGTCGTGCAGCCAGATGGTGTCTTTGGGCCCGACCAGCCGCACGGCCACGGACGCGAAGGCCTGGTTGACCTGACGATAGGCTTCCCAGTCCTGGTCCGAGAGGCGAACCCGGCCCGGGAACGAGTGCAGAACCGGCCACAGCGCGCCGTTGCAGAGCCCGTTGTAGTAGCGGCTGTGCCACTCCTCGGGAAAGTCGACCCAGGCGCGCGCGGGCTCGGCCGCTTGGTCGAGCCCGAACCGAGTCGGATCGGCACGGGCCTGGATGCGGCCGCTCCAGCCCAGCCACAAGCCGTGACGCGCTTTGAGCGCCGGGCCCAGGGCAGACACCAGGCCGCCCACGTTTTGCTTGCGCACGTCGAACGAGTCGGCGGCCGAGCGGAGCTCGGGCAGCCGGTTGGAGACCACGAGCAGCCGGTACGGCGAGGGCGCGGCGGGATCGGCGGCGTGGGTCTCGATGCGGCGCGGACGCGTGGCCGCCTCGTCTGTGGTCTCGCCCCGACGCACCGCCAGCAGCCAGCGCAAGAATCCGACCGCGTCGGCGGGCGCGTCGAGGCGCCAGCCGGCGGCGGTGGCGCGGCCCCCTTCGGCGCCCACCATCACCGACTCGTCGCCCGCCAGCAGGTCGCGAAACATGTCCTCATCGGTGACGTCGTCGCCCAGCACCAGCAGGCGTGCGCGCGCACTCGTACGCTCGCGCAGCCACGCGACCGCGCTGGCCTTGTCCATGCGCGCGGGTCGCACCTCCAGGACTTCAGCGCCGCGCAGCTCCTCGAATCGCGCATGCGTGCGCAGCCAATCGGCGACCAGGTGCTCGACCTCGACCACTGCGCCGTCGCGGCTCTCGCCCGAGATGTTGCGAAAGTGAAAGGCCACCGACCAGGTTTTGCGCTCCACGAGCGCGCCCCGGTGCAGGGCCGCCAGGCGGCGCAGCGCGAAAGTCAGGTCGTCCACTTCCTCCTGCGCGGCCTCGACCGCGGGCTGCCAGGCACCGTCGCGGCGCCAGCCGCCATGCTCGGCCACCAGGAGCAGACCCGGGCTCGACGGGAAAAAAGCCTCCAGCGACTCGCGCGGCCGACCGCTCACGACCGCAACCAGAAGGCCCGGGGAGCTCGCGAGCTCGGTCAAGAGGCCGACCAGCTCGGGGCCCGGGCGCGCGCCCTCGGGCGTGGCCGCGAACGGGATCAGCGTGCCATCGAGATCGGTGAGGATGGCGAGCGGCGTCCAGCGCGCGAAGCTGAGCCAGTGGGCATGCTCGGACACGTGCCCAGTGTACTCGTCCCTCGCGCGCGACACGCCACCAAAAAGCTGTCAACCGCGCGCGACCGAAGCCGAGGGCTCGGGGCAGCGGCTGCTCACCTGAGGAAGCAAGCGACACGGCAGTCGAGGCAGCTCGCACGCGGGGAGCGACGAAAACGCGCAGGTTCACCGACGGGCACAGCGCGTGCAGTGGATGGTCGCGTTCGGTGTGGAGGAAGAAAGACCATGAAGACGTCGAGGCATGAACGCAGGCTGGTCCTACGCACGGAGACGCTGCGCCGGCTATCGGGCAGCGAGCTCGCCCGAGCCGCTGGCGGCGCCTGGGGTGACGGAGACTGGGTGGAGGGAGGCGGCGATCTTGGTTTCGGGGGCTATGCGGGCTATGGGAGCAACATCTTTGACGGGTTCAATTTCGGAAAAGGGACGGCGGGTCTTGCCAAATACTACGAATTCAACTACCTCGGCTGGACGAAGGGGGCGGACTACGCGGGCTGGTGGAACGGTGGGGAGTGGTAGCGACGGTCACCCTGCGTTCGACGCGGCCATGTAGCGGAACGTCAAGTTGACACGCGCCTCCGTGACCGTTGCGCTCTTGGGCAGGGCGTGGCGGAAATCGATCTGGCTGCGGCCCTCCATGACCAAAAGGCTGCCCGACGTGAGATCGAGCGCGTAGCGAGCGCTCCGCTGACGCTTGTGCGCGATCAAGAACCGGCGCATCGCGCCCAGGCTGAGCGAAGCCACCGCCGGGTGCCCGCCGTGCGGGTAATCGTCGTCGCTGTGCCACGACACGCTGTCCGCGCCCGACCGGTACAGGTTCAGGAGAACCGTGTTCAACGGATGACCCGCCGTCTGCTCGACGCGCCCGCGCAGCTCAGAAAGCCACGGCGGCAGGGCGCGGGCTGGGTGCAGCACGCCCGAGTAGGCATAGGCAAAGGGTCCATAGAAAGCCACGCGCCGCGGAATGGCTACCGACCGGCCGACCATCCGTATCACCGGATCCTCCCAGCTCGCCTCTGCCAGCACCCGCGCGAATAGCGCGTCGGCCTGGGCTGTGCTCATCCAGCCCGAAAAAAAGTGGAAGCCAGGCGGCAAAGACACGGCCCCTTCACCCATCCCACATAGGATGCCACCAACAATCGGCCGCGGTCACACACGTACGAGCGGCGTGGAGCAACTCGGCTAGCCGGCGACAACCCTGGTGGACGATTCGCGATCGGATGAGGGCGCAGCGAATCCAGTACCTTAGAATGAGGCACGGGCCTTGCTGAGCATGGCCCAAATGCTGCGCAGGGCGGTCGCGCTTGCTGCTCTGATCTCTGGTGGGGTGGCCGTGGCCGCTCCCAGAGCCGCCACGCCCGTGGTCCGCGCGCGCGCGTCCAGCGCAGCCAAGGCTGCCCCGGCCTCGCTCAGCCGCGCGCCCTCCTCGGGGCCGCTCGTCAATTCGATCAAGACCGCGGCGCGCTATCCCAGAACTTTTTCGAGCGGCCTCGGCAACTCGATCAAGGAAACGTTGACGCCGAAGTTCGGCGGTTTCTCCCGCGCCCTCCGAACCGCAAGCACGCTGACCGACCAGCGTCTGGCGCGCCTGCCGCCGGGCGTGCAAGCCGACCTGGCCGGGGTCCTCCTGCATGGCGCGGTCGATGAGCAGGGGGCGGCCGGTCAGCAGTTCCTTCGGGTCCTGATCGCTCGCGGGCGCACGCCGGGCCGGGTCATGGCGGCGCTTTCGCGACTCAGCTACTTCGACGAGTACGGGCCGAGCGAGCATCTTTCGGGCCCGGCCTCCAAGGAGTTCTCTTCCCTGATGGCGCAGCTGCGCGCCCAGCCGGGCGACTGGGCGGCTTTTCACAAGTTCGCCGAGGACGCGACCGCTGCGCCCGAGCGCGCGGGCACCATCGAGCTTTTGATCGACGGGCATCGGTACTTTCCGGCCATCGAGAAGTCGATCGACGCCGCCACGCGATACGTATTGGCGGTCCAGTATGAGCTTCATTCCGACGACGCCGGATGGCAGGTTGCAGAGCGGCTGGGCGCGGCCGCCCAGCGCGGCGTCTACACGATCAACGTCAACGATCAAGTAGGGTCGGTGACGACCGATCGCTCGCTGTTTCGCTATCTCGATGAGCAGGGGGTGCATCACATCGACCGGGCGTCACAGCGCGTTATGGCCGGCCAGCTCGAGCACCGGAAGATGATCGTCGTCGACGGGCGCGAGGGGTTCATCGGCGGCATGAACGTGGGCACCGCCTACCGGGACCGGTGGCACGACGTGCAGAGCCGGGTGACCGGCCCGGTGGTCGCCGACATGACGGACAGTCTGGTCCGGGAAGACAAAGCCCTCGGCCTCAACATCCCACGCGGTCTGCGTGCCGAGCTGCGCAAGCAGAGAGCAGCCGCGCGCTCGGCCGCTGGGCCGTCGGCCGGATCGACCGGCATCCGGCTGGTGCTTCACGATGGGCTGGCGGACCAGAACCAGAAGCTGCTCTATCTGCGCGCGATCGACACCTGCAGCAAGCGCGTGCTGATCGAGAACCCGTACCTGTCGGATTCCGACATCGTCGCTCACCTCGCGGCGGCGGCGCGCCGAGGTGTGCGTGTGGTGGTGATTGTGCCCCATGTGAACGACCAGACCTTCGGCTCCGCGGCTGCGCGCTCGCACTACCAGGAGCTCATCGAGAGCGGCGCCGAGGTCTACGAGTACATCGGCCCCAACCGCGAGCAGCCTCAGATGTCCCACGGGAAGGTGGCGCTGTTCGACGATGAGGTGGCGACCATCGGGTCGAGCAATCTCGACGCGCGCAGCCTGGTTCACAACCATGAGGCGAACATCTGGGTGCGCGACGCGCAGCTCGTGCACCAGATGGCGAGCCAGGTGTTCGACGTCGACATCGAGCGCAGCGAGCGCATCCGGGAGTATCAGCCCACGATGCTGATGAGGCTCGAGGACGGCATCGCCCGGAAGCTGGCGCCGCATTTGTAGGAGTGAGGCTTGAGGCGTCAGGCTTGAGGCGCGAGGTCGGAGGCTGAGGCCCGGGGCCGGGGCCGAGGCCGATCCTGAGCGAGTCTTACAGCGAGGGCGCTTCGGGAGCCGGGGCGGGCTCGGGGGCGGGGGCGGGGGCGGGCTGGGCGCTCTCGGGCGCCTGCGCTTCCGACGGAGCGGCGGTCTT
>DATFWX010000098.1:0-44045 GCA_035258845.1 Polyangia bacterium
CCGCCCGCGCGCCCGCCTCGTCGCCGCCGCGGCGTAAGATGCGCGCCACCTGCTCGAGCACGGCCAGCCGCGCCTCTGGATGCAGCCGCGCTGCCAGGGCGCGCAGGCGCGCGGCCAGCGCCAGGTCGCCGCCCAGCTCGCCGTCGAGCGCCACGATCTTCTCGGCGGCCACGATCGTGAGCGCGGGCTGGCCCGACTCGAGCAGGCTCAGCCACTTTTCACGCGCCTCCCGATAGCGGGCGCCGTCGTGCAGGCTCATGGCTTCGTGAAGCAGCGCAACCCTCGGATCGCCGGCCGCCAGCGGCTGCACGGTGTGCGCACAGCCCAGCACAAGCCCAAGCAGATTCACCAGTTTCATGGCCCGACGAGGACTTCCTGATTGGCGGCGGCGTCGACGTCCAGCAGAAAGCGGCGGAAGGCCGAGTAGTCGACGCGCGCGATGCGGTTGCGCGTCACCTGGAGATGCGCCTGCACGGTCACGCGCGCACCGTCGGCTTCGGCCTGGATCTCGAACCGCCCGAACGCGGTCTCGAGCTTGCGCGGCTCGGGCAGCTTGTGCGGCTTCCAGCCCGCCGGCAGCTCGTACTCGTAGCGCTCGTCCTGCTGCCACGGATAGCCCAGCTGCAGGTCGTGCTTGCGCGCCGACAAGCGGGCGTAGGCGCGCGCCAGCTCGCTCTCGCGTCCGGTGGCGGGGAAGGCCCACGCGGAGCCGGCCGGATGCGACAGGCGCGGCAGCTCGACCTGGGCGCGCACCTCGACCGGCCGCTCGAGATCCTCGATCGCCGGCATCTCCACCGACAGCACGTGCGAGCCCGGCTGGCGGGCGTTCCATGCCTTCTCGTAGCGCTCGCGCCGCTCGCCGGGCGCCTGGTAGTGCTCGCGCCAGTCGGGCGCGGCCTGCCCGGAAATCGCCAGATGCTCGCTCACCCGGGCCCCCCCGCCCTGCTCCACGCGCAGCTGCTCGCGCCGTTCGACCCGGTTTTTTTGCGAGGGATAGACCGGCGTGCGCACCAGGCGCCCATGCCCGCGCTCGATGAGCAGCACCAGAACGCCCTGGTCGGGCGCGGGTAGCTCGCCGGTACCGGCGTACTCGGCCGTGCCGTCGAGCCAGAGGTCGTACTTGGGCACATACGTGATGGCGTGGTCGAAGATGGCCAGGCTGGCCGGGAACTCGTCGAGATCGCCACCCCGCCGCGTGCGTACGATAACAAGGGTTGCGTCGACCCCGATCTCCTTGAGCAGCGCGACCAAAAGCGACGCCTTGTCCTTGCAATCGCCGAACTTGCGCGCGAACACGAGCGTGGTCCGGTAAGGCTGGTAGCCGTGAATGCCAAACTCGAGCCCGACGTAGCGGGTCTGCCTCACCACCAGGTTGTGGATGGCGCGCACCTTGTCGAGCTCGCTCGAAAGGCCGGAGGTGGCCCGCGCCACCGCCTCCCGCATGGTGGCATCGACCGCGATCTGATCGCGCACCAGCCCCCAGTACCAGGCCGCCACCTCGTCCCAGGTCTTGTAGGTCGAGACATGCAGGTAAGCCGCCACCTCGCTCCAGCCCGGCATGCCCGGCTCCAGCTCCACCTTGCGCACCTCGTGGGCGCGCCACTCGTAGATGCGCTCGCTGCCCGAGACCTTCTCACTATGGGTCACGCCGGACAGGCGCGGCTGGTTGAAATAGATGGGCCGTGACGCCGGCGCCAGCAGGTAATAGGCGCTCTCCAGACGTGGCGTGTCTTCCTGGAAATAGTGCAGGTCGCCGAAATAGTCCGCGAACAGGTTGCGCCGCCCGACGTCCGAGAGCACGTACTCGAAATCGATCACGTCGCCCGGCTCGAGCCGATCGAAGCGCACCACCTGGCCCCGCAGATCGTAATAAAGGCCGTACCAGGGCTCGGACAGGTCGCGGTCGTCGCGGGCGGCGGCCTCGATCACTTCGCCCGAGGCCTTGATGAGCCGGGCCGCGCGCACCTCGACCGACTGCGTCTCGGGCGTGTAGCGCACGGTCTGCTCGGCCTCCTCGCGGGCGCCCCGCTGGTCGAGGATCTCGATCACGCGCTGCACGAAGACCTGCGACAGACCATTCTGGTGGACGCGCGTGACCTTGAGATCGAGCAGCACACAGCTGGGCTCGCCCGGCCACTTGCGGGTGCGCGCGGCCGCGGCCAGCTTGCGGGGGTCGCGGCTGAACCGCTGCACGAGGTCGTCCGCGCCCGGTTGCGGCGCGATGCGTGCCAGAAGCTCTCGCACCTCGGGCGTCTGCGGCTTCAGATCGAGCGCGCGCCGGAGCAGCGGCACCGCGTCCTGCGGGTGGCCCATGCGCACCAGCAGCCGCCCCAGCCGCTCCCACACCCGCGGCTCGTCGGGCACCTGCTCGGCCAGAAGGCGCAGCGCAGCCTCGGCGTCGCCGAACCGGCCAGCGCCCGACAGCAGCTCGGCCCGATCGAACGCGATGGTGACCGATTCCGGCCGCGCGTGCGCGAGCGCGGTGAGCGCCGCCAGCGCGCCCGGGACGTCGCCGCGCCCGCGCGCAAAGCCGTAGCGCTCGCGCAGGAGCGCCACGTCGGCCGGCAGGGCGGCGTAAAGCGGCGCGAAGGCCTGCTCGGCCTGCGCCCGCTTGGACCGCCGCTCGAGCAGACGCGCATAGGCGCTCACCACCCGCGGCACGTCGGGCAGTCGGGCCGCCACCTTCGACAGAAGCTCTTCGCCGCTGGCGAGAAGGCCCCGGTCGGCCAGCTCCTCGGCCAGCCGCAGCGCCGGTGGATAGAAGTTGGGATCGGCGGCAAGCGCGCGCCGCCAGAGCGCCTCGGCCGTACGATCGCGCCGCGCAGCCGCGGCGGCATCGCCGAGCGCCGCGGCCGCCCGCGCCTCGGCGTCCCGCTGGCCGGCCCGGGCCGCCAGCGCCAGCGCGCGCTCGAGCCGGTCGCGACGGTCGTTGGCCTCGGCCGACAGCTCGGCCAGACGGCGCAGGCACTCGGCGCTCGGCTCGGCGTCGCACACCGCGCGCATGCCCAGCTCGGCCCCGCGATCGTCCGGATCATCGGGCGCCACGTGAGCCAGGTATTCGGCGCGCGCACGGCCGCGCAGAAGCGGCGCCAGCTGCGCCACCTTGACCGCGCGCGGCCGCCCCGACGCAACCGGTCCCGGCTCGGCGTTTGCGAACGCGAGCGGTCCGCCGTCGGCGCGGGTCAGCCGCACGACAAACGACCAGCCGCCCTCGGTCACCCCGATCTTGACCAGCAGGCGGTGGCGACCGCGCGCAAGCCGCACGCCGCCCGCATCCTGATCGAACCGGAGCGGCCGGTACACGTCGTGCGCCAGCACCTCGGCCCCGTCGATCCAGACCTTGACCGCGCCGCTCGAGGCCAACCGCACCGCCACCTCGCCGCCCTGATCGAGCTCGAAGAAGCTCATCGCATAAGCCACGCCATTGACGTCAGGCCTGAGCAGGCCCTCGAGCGGAACCAGGCCCTGGCGCACCACCGGGTCGGCACGCCGCCAGCCCACCTCGCGCTCCTTGCCCCGATAGCGCCGCGCCGGATCGAACGCTTTTTCCTGCTCGGGCGGGTACACCGCCGAAAATCCTTTGCGCCCCTCGTTGTCGAACGGCCCCGCGACCCAGAAGCGCGTCAGCACGCCCAGCCGGGCCCGCCTCTCGATGGCCGCGCGCGCATCGCCCCGGCGATCGTCGAGCCCCGCCAGCAGCCACTCGGCATGCGCCCGTACCAGCGGGTGCGTGATCGCCGCCGCCGCGTCCGCAAGCGCGCGGCCGTATGCCGCCACCGCGACCGACTCGTCGAGGTCGGCCAGCCGATACAGCGGGGCGATGGCGTCGGGTCGGCCGGCTGCCCGCCGCACCGAGGCCAGCTCGGCCGCAAGGTCGCGCTCGAGCGGATTTTGCGCCGGGCCGGCCAGAGCGAGCACGACAAGCGCGAGCATCCGCACGATCCTAGCACGCCTCCAGGTTTGACTTGTCCCCGAATCCCGGTATAGCGTCCCCACCACAGAATGCTGCTGGTCGCGCCTCCTTTGCAAAGGGGAACCATTCGATGAGGCAGCGAATACTCTGGGTCACAATGGCGACGCTGGGGCTGGGCTGCAACATGGCCCGCTTCACGGCCAACCAGTCGGCGGGCATGTTCAAGCTGGCCGGCAAGTCGCTCGACGCCGAGTCCGACCTCGTGCTGGCGCGCGAGGCCGCGCCCGGCCTGATCAAGACCATCGACGGCATGGTCGTGGTCTCGCCCGAAAATCGCACGTTGCTCGAGCTGTCGGCGCAGGCCTACTGCTCGTACAGCTTCGGCTTCCTCGAGGACGACCTCGAAGGCATCGAGGAGAGCGACGCGCGCTTCGAGCCGCTGCGCAAGCGCACGACCAACCTCTACCAACGCTGCGAGAATTACGCGGCGCGGCTTCTGCGGCTGTCCGACGAAGCCTTCCCCGACGCCCTGCACAAGGACGTCGAGACCCTGAGGGCTGCGGTCGCCAAGCTCGACGAGGACGATGTGCCGGGCCTGTTCTGGGCCGGCCTGGCGCTGGCCTCGCAGATCAACTTGAACCGCGACGATCTGACCCTGGTGGCCGAGCTGCCCAAGGTCGAGGTCCTGATGAAACGGGTGGTGGCGCTGCAGCCGGGTTTCTATAATGGGGGCGCCCACCTGACCCTCGGGCTGCTCTACGCCGCCCAGGGCAAGGCGATGGGCGGCAAGCCCGAAGAGGGCAAGCAGCATCTGGACGAGGCCATCAAGCTGACCGGCGGCAAGTTCCTGCTGAATAAAGTCATGCTCGCCCACATCTATGCAGTGACGGTGCAGGACAAGGCGCTGTATCAGCACACGCTCGAGGAGGTCTTGCGCACGCCGGCTGATGTGATGCCGGAGCAGCGCCTGGCCAACGAGATCGCGCACAAAAAGGCGCAGCGCTATCTCAAGAAGATGGATGATCTCTTTTGACGAGGAGACTCATGCAAAGGTTCGCGTTTGGATTCGCTCTCTTGGTGGCGGGCGCGCTGGGCGCGGAGCCGGCCGCTCGCGCCCAGACCACTTTCAAAATTGCGACCCTGGCGCCCGAGGGCAGCTCCTGGATGAAGCTGTTCCACGAGTGGCAGGCCAGCGTCGAGAAAAAGACGGGTGGCCGCGTCAAGGTCAAAATCTTCGCGGGCGGCGTGCAGGGCGACGAGCGGGACGCCGTGCGCAAGATGCGCGGCGGCACCATCAACGGCGCGGCCGTGACCGGGGTCGGCCTGGGGCTCATCAACGCCGAGGTGCGCCTGCTCGAGCTGCCGGGCCTGTTCACCTCGGACGCCGAGCTCGACTTCGTGCGCTCGACGCTGTCCGACGAATTCCAGAAAAAGTTCAACGAGAAGGGGTACGTGCTTCTGGGTTGGGGCGACGTGGGCTGGATCTACATTTACTCGAACAGCCCGGTCAAGTCGCGCGAGGACATTCAGAAGCTCAAGATCTGGGCCTGGACCGACGATCCGCTCGTGCGCGCGCTGTTCAAGAATCTGAACGTGCAGGGCGTTCCGCTGGGTGTGCCCGACGTCCTGCCCTCCTTGCAAACCGGTCTCATCGATGCCTGTTACGGCTCGCCGCTGGCCCTGGTGGCGCTGCAGTGGTTCACCAAGGTCAAGTACATGACCTCGCAACCGATGTCGGTCGGCGTGGGGGCGACGGTTCTGCTCAAGAAGGACTTCGACGCGCTGTCCAAGGATGACCAGAAGGTGCTGGTCGAGGAAGGCAAGACCCTGCAGGTCAAGGTGATCGAGACCGTGCGCAAGGACAACGAGCGTGCGCTCAGCAAGATGAAGTCGCTGGGTCTGCAGGTGGTGCCAACCCCGCAGGCGCTGGTCGACGACATCCGCAAGCAGAGCATGCAGGTGTGGGACGACCTGGCCGGCAAGATGTACTCCAAAGAGTGGCTGGAGCGGGTCAAGAAGATCGTGGCCGATTACCGCAAGTCGCACACGTGAGCGGCGGTTCTTCGCGCGCGCCCTATCTGGGCCCGGCGCGGGCGCCGCTGCCTCTACGTATCCTGGCCCGCGTAAGCCGCCTTCTGGCGCTGGCCGAGGGCGCAGGCATCGGGCTGTTTCTGGGTGCGCTGGTGGTGCTGGCGAGCTGGCAGTTTGTGGCGCGCAACCTGCGGCCGCTGCACGTTCCGCCGGCGCCGCTCTGGATCGACTCGGTCATCCGGCACGCGGTGTTCTTCATCGGGTTTCTGGGTGCCGCGTTTGCAACCCATGTGGTCAAGCATCTGCGGGTCGACGCGGTGTCGCGCCTGATGCCGGTCCGGCTGCGCCTTTCCGTACGCATCCTGACCACCGCGTTTGCGGCCGTCGTATGCGTCTACCTCATGCGGGCGGGCTGGACCTTCCACGCCGACATCGTGGCCAACGAGGCCGCCGACGTATCGCAGGAGCACGAGCTCATCGACGCCGCCCGCGGCACCCTCGCCTTGCCGGTCGGTTTCGCGCTCATCCTGTTTCACTTTGCGGTGCAGATCCTGCTCGATCTGGCGTGGGTGGTGACCGGAGACGAGCCGCCGGCCGAGTGGCTGGCGGAGGCGCATGGCGGCGAGATCATCGCGGGCGACGAGAAGGCCGAGGCGCTCGAGACCGCCACCGTCCTGAGCGAGGATCTGTGACGAAGATCTCACCACCGAGAACACGGAGAACACAGAGGAGCGGAAAGCTCACAAGGCCGCCACTCCTCATCGTTCGGCTATCGCAATTCGACCCCGCTTCTGTTCATTTCTCGGTGTTCTCTCTGTTCTCTGTGGTTAAGCGAGTGGCGTCATGATCCTGGTCATCCTGCTGGCGGTGGTGATGGCGGTGCTGGGCGCGCCGCTGTTTGCGATTCTGGCCGTGGTCGGTGTCGGGGGCTTTTTGACCTCGGGCACGCCGCTGCCGGGCGCAATCGACAACGTGTACCGGCTGGCGGGCGCAGAAGCGGTCTCGCTGTCGACCATTCCGCTGTTCACGTTCGCCGGATACCTGATGGCGCAGGCCAAGACCGCGCAGCGCCTCCTGCGCATGGCCGAAGCCGTGATGGGTTGGATCCCGGGCGGGCTGGCGCTGGTCACGCTCTGGATCTGCGCCTTCTTCACCACCTTCACCGGCGCCTCGGGCGTCACCATCGTGGCGGTGGGCGGCCTCATCCTGCCGGCGCTGCTCAAGTCGCGCTACGGACAGCGCTTCAGCCTCGAGGTGGTGACCGGATCGGGCGCGGTCGGGCTGCTCTTCCCGCCCTCGCTGCCGCTCATCGTCTACGGCATCATCTACGGGCTCAACTCGGCCCATCTCGAGAACAAGAAGCCGTTCTCGATCGAGAAGTTCCTGTTCGCCGGCATCGTGCCGGGGCTGATTCTGCTCGGCATCCTCTCCATCTACTGCATCTGGGAGGGCATGCGCTCGCGGGCGCCGCGTCGGCGCCTCGACATGCGCGAGTTCGGGCGCGCGCTCTGGGAGGCCAAGTGGGAGGTGCCGATCCCGTTCGTCATCATTGGCGGGCTGGCGCGGGGGCTGATGACCATTCCCGAGTCGGCCGCGCTGACCGCGCTGTACGTGTTCGTGGTCGAGGTCTTCATCTACAAGGATGTCTCGGTCAGGCGCGACCTTTTGCGGGTGGCGCGCGAGTCGATGACGCTGGTGGGCGCCATCTTCGTCAAGATCGCCTGCGCGACTGTCCTGACCGCCTACCTCATCAACGCCGAGATCCCGACCCGGCTGTTCGAATGGATGTCGCAGTACGTGCACGAGAAGTGGCAGTTCCTGCTCATCCTGAACCTGCTTCTTCTGGTGGTCGGGTGTCTGATGGACATCTTCTCGGCCATCGTGGTGGTGGTGCCGCTCATCATTCCAGCCGCCAACCAGTTCGGGATCGATCCCTATCACCTGGGCATCATCTTCCTGCTCAATCTGGAAATCGGGTACCTCTTGCCGCCGGCCGGTCTGAATCTGTTCATCGCGGCCTTCCGCTTCAATCGACCCATCACGCAGCTCTACCGTGCGGTGGTGCCGTTCATCCTGCTCATGGTGGTGGCGCTCATGATCGTGACCTACGTGCCCAAGCTGACCGTGGTGCCCAAGGATCGGCGGCCGGGCCCGGCAAGCACCACGCTCCAGCCTGGCCCGGGTGCGGGCGGGGCGGCGCCCGAGCGGGCCAGCCCCCCGGACGCGTACAAGGATCCGCTCGAAGGGTTCTGAAAACCGATTACACTCGAGCCTGAACAGCCTTGAGGCCGATGCTGGACCCGGACCGCAAACCCGATCTCGTCGCACCCGCGCAGCCGGGATTCGTGCGCGCCCTGCTCATCACCATGCGGCCCCAGCAATGGGTCAAGAACCTGTTCGTGGCCGCGCCCATGCTGTTCTCGAAAAATCTCGGTAACGAGACCCAGATCGCGCGCGCGGCGGCGGCGGTCGTGCTGTTCTGCCTGCTCTCGGGCGCGGTCTACGTCATCAACGACCTGGTCGACATCGACAAAGACCGTTTGCACCCGCGCAAGCGCATGCGGCCCATCGCGTCGGGCGCTCTCGACGCGCACAAGGCGCGCCAGGCGGCCGCGGTCCTGTGCGCGATCGCGTTTGGCGGCGGGCTCGCGCTCGGCGTCGGTTTCACGGGCGCCGCGCTGGCCTATTTCCTGCTCAACCTGGCCTACTCGTTCTGGCTCAAGCATCTGCCGTTTCTCGACGTGCTGTCGATCGCGGCCGGGTTCCTGCTGCGCGTCCTGGCGGGCGCGCTGGCCAACCGGGTCGAGGCGTCGGGCTGGCTGCTGGCCTGCACGGCCCTGCTCGCCTGCTTCCTGGGCTTTGGCAAACGCGCGCACGAGCTGGGCCAGGGGGGCGAGCGGGCCGAGGAACGGCGTTCCGTGCTGGCGCGCTACGAGATGGAGCATCTGCAGATCGCGCTGCAGCTCCTGGCCGCCGCGACCGTGGGCGCGTACATTTTCTACACGCAGAGCGATCACACGGTGGCGCTGTTCGGCACCCACCGAATGGTGTGGACCACGCCGTTTATTGCGTTCGGAATCACGCGCTTTCTGCACCTGGTCCAGAGCCGGCCGCGCGCCGAGAGCCCGACCGAGGAAATGCTGCGTGACCCACTGTTCCTGGGCAACGTCGTGCTCTGGTTGGGCTGCGTCATCTTCATCATCTACTTCGCCAAATAGCATATACTTGCAGCATATGCCGCGCGACGAGCTGCACCGCCTGCTGGACGCGCTCGACCCCGACACGCGGGCTCGCTGGGAGGAGTACCTGGCCGAGATCGACGCCGAGGTGCGCGAGCGGGGTCCGCAGGCGGCGCGCGAGCATCTGGAAGCGGCGCTCAGACACCTTCTGGCGGTGGGCTGGGCGGTTCACCTGTGCTACTCGGGCGACGAGGCGCAGCAGGTGATGGCCCCGCTGGGCGAGGCGGCCAGCGCGGTCGAGTACGCCAAGAACGCGCTCGCCGAGGTGCCCAAAAAGCCCGAGTGGTCGCAGTAGCCCGGGTGGCAGGACCGGGCCTGCTCGCTGGTTGTCGACGCTCCAACCCTCATGATAGGGTCCGCCTCTGGCAGTGACAGCGGTGGACGCGGCAACGCACCCGACGCAGGCGCGCGGGCGAAGAAGTGGCGCAAGCAGGCTCGGCCTTGTCCTGATCTGGGCGGCGTGCAGCGGCTCACCGGCCGGAGAGCACCACGAGGCGACCGTCGTCTGCCCGGCCGGAGCCGAGGTCGAAGGCGTCGATGTTTCGTACTACGACGGCAGCATCGACTGGAGCGCCGTCTACGGCGCCGGTAAGCGGTTCGCCATCATCCGCGTCAGCGACGGCACGAGCTTCATCGACCCTCAATTTGCGGCCAACTGGAACGGCACGCGTGCCGCCGGCGTGATGCGGGCGCCCTACCAATTCTTCCGGGCGGGCCAGGATCCGGTCGCGCAGGCCGACCTTTTGGTCGCGCAGGTCATGCAGGCGGGCGGTTTCCAGCCCGGCGATCTGCCACCGGTTATGGATCTCGAGACGGCCGACAATCAGCCCATTGCGACGGTGGTGGCCCGCGCCCACGCGTGGCTCGACCGCCTGACCCAGGCCACCGGCCGGGCTCCCATCGTCTACACGTCGACGCGCGTGTGGACCCTATTCGGCAACCCAGCGGGGTTTTCGCAGTATCCGCTGTGGGTGGCGAACTGGGGCGTCACCTGCCCGAGCATTCCGATGGGCTGGACCGATTGGCGCTTCTGGCAGTCGAGCGCAACCGGCAACGTCGCCGGCATTTCCAACTCGAGCATGACCGATCTCGACCGCTTCAACGGCACGCTCACCGACCTCTTGACCTTCGCGGGCGGCGCCGCGCCGCCCGATGGCGGGGGCGGCGCGGGATCGAGCGACGCGGGTGCCAGCGCGCCCGACGCAAAACCCGGCAGCGACGCGGGCGGCGGGCTGGGCGCCAGCGCGGGCAGCATCGCAGGCGGATGCGCCGTGGCGGGTCGAGCCCCGGGGGGCGCTTGCCTTTGCTTGCTGATCTGCCTGTGGGCGGCGCGCCCATCCCCGCGATCTGGCCAGAAAAGAAGGTGTCAACCCGGCCGCGCCGTGGTATATCGGCGCGCGTGTCGGGGCAGCCGCGCTGTCCCGCTCCTCCGATTAAAATCCATCGGTTAGAGCGGGCCCCCAGGTTGCACAGATCACACTCTACGAGGTCGATGGCGGACGAGGCGCCCATCCAGAAACGCAAGGCGGATCACCTGGCGCTGGCGGCATCAGGCGAGGTGGCGTTCCGTGACCGCTCGACCCTGCTCGAGGACGTGCACCTGGTCCACCATGCGCTGCCCGATGCGCACGTGGACCACGTGGATCTGCGCACCTCGTTTCTGGGCCATATCTGCGCCGCCCCCGTGATGATCACGGGCATGACCGGCGGCACTGAGGAGGCCGGCCGCATCAACCGCGACCTGGCGCGGGTGGCCGAGCTGCTCGGGCTGCCGTTCGGCCTGGGCAGCCAGCGCGCGATGCTGGTGCGCCCCGAGTCGGCCCACACCTTCCAGGTTCGTGACGCTGCGCCGCGCGTGTTTCTGATTGGAAACCTGGGCCTGCAGCAGGCGCGCGACATGACCACGCCCGCGGTGCGCGAGCTGGCCGCCTCGGTCGGCGCCAACGCGCTGGCGGTGCATCTGAACCCGGCCATGGAGCTGGTGCAGCCAGGCGGCGATCGCGATTTTCGGGCCGGTCGCGAGACTCTGAAGCGCCTGGTCGGCGAGCTCGGCCTGCCTATTCTGGTCAAGGAAACCGGCTGCGGCCTGTCGCGTGAGGTCGCGGCCGCCCTGCGCGCCTGCGGGGTCACGCACGTCGACGTCGCGGGTGCGGGTGGCACCTCCTGGGTGGGCGTGGAGGCGCGGCGCGCCGAGGGGGCCGCGCGCGCGTTGGGCGAGGAGTTCTGGGACTGGGGCATCCCGACCGCGGCTGCGACCGCGCTGGCGGCGGCCGAGGGCCTGGCGGTGGTGGCCTCGGGCGGCATCCGGACTGGGCTCGACATCGCGCGCGCGCTCGCGCTGGGCGCGACCATGGGCGGGCTCGCCCAGCCGGTCCTGCGCGCGCAGCGCGAGGGCGGTCAGGCGGCCGCGCTGGCCCTGCTCGAGCATGTCATCGACGGGGTCAAGACCGCGACCTTTCTGGCCGGTTGCCTGCGCCCAGCCGACCTGGCGGGGCGGCCCAAGGTCATTTTGGGGGAGCTTTCGGAATGGCTCACGCAGCTCGGGGCAAGGTGATCCTGCTGGGCGATCATGCGGTCGCGCACGGGCGGCCGGCCCTGGTGGCGGCCCTCGAGCGGGGCGTGCGCGCGCAGGTGGTGCCCGGCGAGCCGGGCCTTCACGTCGAGGGCGCGCTGATCCCGGTGGACAGCGATCTCGGCCGCGCCTTCGGCGCGCTCTGCCACGCGGCCGGTCGGGCCGCCCGGGTCCAGGTCTTTTTCGATGTGCCGGTGAGCGCCGGCCTGGGCAGCTCGGCTGCCGTCGCGGTCGCAGTCGCGCGTGCGCTCGGCGTGCCCGAGGAGCGCATCTTCGAGGTGGCACAGGTTTCCGAGCGCATCTTCCATGGCGCGCCCTCGGGCGTGGACGTGGAGGCGGCGCGGCGCGGCGGCGTGGGCTGGTTCACGCGGCAGGCGGGCTGGCGCGATGTGCACGCGCAGCCCTTCACCCTGTGCGTGGGCCTGTCCGGTCGGGCCCGCTCGACCCGCGAGATGGTGGCGCGCGTGGGGGCGCTCATCGAGCGCGAGCCCGCCCGCGGTCATGCCCTGTTCGACGCCATCAGCGCGCTCGTCGAGCGCGGCCGGGCCGCCCTTGAGCGCGGTGACGGGGCCGAGCTGGGACGCCTCTTCGAGGCCAACCACGCGCACCTGGGCGAGCTGGGCGTGGGCGCGCCCGAGCTCGACGAGCTGTGCACGCACGCATGTGCGGCCGGTGCGCTGGGCGCCAAGCTGACCGGGGCCGGCGGCGGCGGCGCCGTGATTGCAGTAGCGCCGGGGCGCGAAGCGGCCGTGCTGAACGCCTGGCGGGGCGCCGGCTACGACGGTTTTCTGGCGAGGATCCCGTGCACGCAGTAGCCCAGGCCAACACCAACATCGCCCTGGTCAAGTACTGGGGCAAGCGCGACCGGGCCCAGAATCTGCCCGCCGTGCCGTCGCTGTCGCTGACCCTTTCTGGCCTGCACACGCGCACGCAGGTCCGCTTCGAGACCTACCCGGGCGAGGACGTGCTGGTGCTGAACGGCCACCTGGACCGCGGCCCGGCACGGGCGCGGGTGGCGCAGTTTCTCGATCTCGTACGCGCGCAGGCGGGCCTGCGCGGGCGCGCCGAGGTGCGCTCGGCCAACAGTTTCCCGACCGCATCCGGGCTGGCCTCGTCGGCCTCTGCGTTCGCGGCCCTGGCCGCCGCGGCCACGCGTGCGGCCGGTCTGACTCTGCCCGCACCGGCCCTGTCTCAGCTCGCGCGCCGCGGCTCGGGCTCGGCGGCGCGCTCGATCTTCGGCGGCTTCGTGGAGCTGGCCGAAAGCGGCGCCGCGCAGCCGCTGCTCCCGCCCGAGGCCTGGGACGTGCGCATGGTGATCGCGCTGGCGACCGAGGCGCCCAAGTCGGTGCCTTCGACCGTGGGCATGGACCGCAGCGCCCAGAGCTCGCCCTACTTCCAGGCCTGGGTGGAGTCGCACGCCGAGGACATGGCGGCCGCCCGCCAGGCCCTGACCGCGCGCGACCTGCCGGCGCTGGGCGAAGTGGCCGAGCGGAGCTGCCTCAAGATGCACGCGGCCGCCATGACCGCCGAGCCGCCAGTCCTGTACTGGAGCGGGGTCACGGTCGAGCTTCTGCACCGCGTGCGCAGGTTGCGCGATCGCGGCATCAGCGCCTACTTCACGATCGATGCCGGCCCGCACGTCAAGGTGCTGTGCCCGCCCCGCGACGTCGAGACCGTCGAGGCTGCGCTGGGCGAGGTGCCGGGCGTTCTCCGCACCTACGTGGCCGCGCCGGGCGCGGGCGTGGAAATCATGGACGCGGGCTCGCCATGACCGTGCGCGCCCCCGGCAAGGCCATGCTGTGCGGCGAGTACGCGGTGCTCGAGGGTGCGCCCGCGGTCGTGGCAGCGGTGGACCGCTATGCCAGAGCCCGCTTTGCTCAGCACGGCCAGACCTCGCCCAGCCCTTTTGTGCGCGAAGCCACCCGCCGCGCGGCCGAGCACGTCGCCCGCACCGGCAAGCGGGCGCCCACAGCCACTCCCATCGTCGACAGCGACGGGTTTCGCGGGCCCGGCGGCATAAAGTATGGCCTCGGCTCGAGCGCAGCCGCGACCGTGGCGGCGGCCGCGGCCGTCTTCGACGCGGCCGGGCTCGATGTGGGAGCGGCCGAGGTGCGAAAGAGCCTGCACCGGTTGTGCGCCCAGGCCCATCAGAGCGCGCAGGAAGGCTCGGGCTCGGGCGCCGATGTGGCGGCCTCGAT
The DNA here is from genome assembly GCA_035258845.1 of Polyangia bacterium. Classification (GTDB taxonomy): domain Bacteria; phylum Myxococcota_A; class Polyangia; order JAHFDS01; family DATFWX01; genus DATFWX01. Next base: position 13,954 of record DATFWX010000098.1, read on the forward strand.
CTTCGGCGGCATCCTCCGGTTCGAGCATGCCGCCGACGGGCCCCGCACGGAGCCGCTGGCGCTGCCCGCGGGCCTTCATCTCGCGTTCGTTTGGACCGGCCGCGCAGCTTCGACCGCGCTGCTTCTCGAGCGCACGCGCGGGGCGGTCCGCTTCGGCCGCATGCCCGACATTTCCGCCACCTTCGCGTCCGCGTTCGCGGACGGCGACGCCCGCGCAGTGGTGGAAACCGCGCGCCTGTACGGCACCGCGATGCGCAAGCTGGGCGATGACTGCGGCGTCGCCATCGTCACCCACGAGCACGCGCTCTACATGGAGCTGGCGCGCCGCCACGGTGGGGCCGCCAAGCCCTCGGGCGCGGGCGGAGGGGACATCTCGGTGGCCTTCCTGCTCGACCACGATCAGGCGAAGGCCCTTCACGCCGCGGCCGCCCACGCGGGCCTGCATCCTTTGCACCTCGCGCTCGATCGCGAGGGGGTGAAGTCGGAGTCAGCATCATGAGCCGTAAGTCGAAAAGCTCCCGCATCTCGGGCTTCCACAAGCTCACGCTGTCCGAGCGACGCGAGCGCTTGCGCGAGGCCTGTGGTCTCGAGGCCAAAGACCTGGCCGCGCTCGAGGGGGGCCTTCCGCCCGAGGAGGCCGATCACCTGATCGAGAACGTGGTGGGCACGTTTGCCCTGCCGCTCGGCGTGGCCACCAACTTCCGGGTGGGCGGCCACGACTACCTGGTGCCGATGGCGGTCGAGGAGCCGTCGGTGGTGGCGGCGGCTTCGCACGCCGCCAAGATCATCCGCGCACAGGGCGGCTTTTCGGCCGAGGCCGATCCCCCCGAGATGATCGCGCAGATCCAGCTTTGCGAGGTCGCCGACGCCGACGCAGCCGCAGCCAGCATCGCAGCCGCCCGCGCCGACATCCTGGCCGACGCCGATCGCGCGCAGCCGGGTCTTTTAGCGCGCGGCGGTGGTGCGCGCGACCTTTCGGTGCGGCCGCTCGGCGATCGGATGCTGGCCGTGCACCTTGCCATCGACTGCCGCGACGCCATGGGCGCCAACCTGTGCAACACCATCGCCGAGGCGGTGGCCGACAAGCTGGCCCGCCTGGCCCGGGGCCGGGTCGGTTTGCGCATCTTGTCGAACCTGGCCGACCGGCGCCGGGTGCGCGTGCGCTGCCGCATCACCACGGGCGCGCTTGCGTTCGAAAAATTCGACGGCGCCGAGGTGGCGGCCGGCATCGCGGCGGCCACCCGGTTCGCCGAGCTCGACCCCTACCGCGCCGCCACCCATAACAAGGGCATCTTGAATGGGGTCGATGCGGTCGCGGTCGCGACCGGCAACGACTGGCGGCAGGTCGAGGCGGGCGCACACGCCTACGCGGCCGCCTCGGGGCGCTACGCACCGCTGTCGAGCTGGCGGGTCGAGGGCCCCGACCTGGTGGGCGCGCTCGAGATGCCGCTTGCGCTCGGCATCGTGGGGGGCGCGCTGCGCACGCACGCGTGCGCGCGGCTGTGCCTGCGCATCCTGGGCGTCGAGAGCGCACAGGAGCTGGCCCGGGTCGCGGGTGCGGCCGGGCTGGCCACCAACTTCGCCGCCCTGCGCGCCTTGGCCACCGAGGGCATCCAGCGCGGCCACATGGAGCTGCACGCGCGCTCGGTCGCCCGCAGCGAGCCCGAGCGAGCGCACAAGATTCTTTCCGGCTTAGGAGGCTATCGATGATCCGCACTGCACTGCGCGGCCGCCCGCTTGGAAGCGGCGAGGGCACCACCTTTCCAGGCCTAGAGGCCCCGCCCGGCGATTGGACGGTCGAGCGGTCGTACCGCTACTGCGAGGAGATCGTCCGCTCGCACTATGAAAACTTTCCGGTCGCCAGCCGCTTCGTGCCGGCGCGCCTGCGGCCGCACATGTGGGCGGTCTATGCGTACGCGCGCTCGGCCGACGACTTCGCCGACGAGCCGCGCTTTGCGGGCCGGCGCGCGCAGGCGCTCGAGTACTGGGATCACGAGCTGCATCGCTGCTTCCACGGCGAGGCCGAGCATCCGGTCTTCATCGCGCTGCGCGACACCGCCGAAAAGTGCGACCTGCCCATCACGCCGCTCGAGGATCTTCTGACCTCGTTCCGCATGGACCTGTCCGTGCACAGGTACCCGACCTATTCCGATCTGCGCGGGTTCACGCGCCTGTCGGCCGAGCCGGTGGGACGCACGGTGCTGTACGTGTTCGGCTACCGCGACCCCAGCCTGCACAGGTACTCGGACGAGCTGTGCACCGCGCTCCAGCAGGCCAACTTCTGGCAGGACGTGGCGGTCGACCTTGCGCGCGACCGCATCTACCTGCCGGCCGAAGACCTGCACCACTTCGGGGTCAGCGAGGACGACCTGCACGCGCGCCGCGAGCACGCGCCGCTGCGCAACCTCTTGCGCTTCGAGGTCGCGCGCACGCGCTCGCTGTTCGAGCGCGGCCGGCCGCTGTGCGATCTGGTGGGACGTGACCTCGGCTTCGAGCTCAAGCTCATCTGGCTGGCCGGCATGCGCGTGCTCGAGAAGCTGGAGGCGGCCCGCTTCGCGGTGTTTTCGCGGCGGCCGGTGCTGGGGCTGCCCGACAAGGCGAAGATGGTCACGCGCGCCGCCGCCTGGACCGCGGGGCGCTGGCGGAGGTAGCCATGACGCCGTTCCACCTGCGCCAGCGTCTTTTGCGTCTGCTCGCCGCCGAGCATCCGGGCGACTACGCGGCCGCCTACTGCCGGCGCCTGGTGCGCAAGAGCCGCTCCAACTTCTCGTACGCATTCGTGTTCCTGCCGCTCGATCAAAAAGACGCGCTGGAGGCGGTGTACGCTTTCTGCCGGGTGGTCGACGACGCGGCCGACCAGCAGCACGATGCGGCTGCGCTCGAGGAGTGGGCCCAGGAGCTTGCGCGCGCGTTCGGGCGTGCCCCGGGGCCCGTGCGCACGCCCGTGGGCGAGCGCCTGCACGCCGCCGCCACGCAGTTTCCGATTCGCTATGACGACCTCGCGCGCGTGGTCGCGGGCGTGCGGCGCGACCTCGCGGTCACGCGCTATCAGAGCTGGGACGAGCTGCGCGACTACTGCGAGCATGTGGCGAGCGCAGTGGGCCTAGTCTGCATCGAGATCTTCGGGCACGCGACCGCCAGGACGCGCGCCTACGCGACCGAGCTGGGCGTGGCCATGCAGCTGACCAACATCCTGCGCGACGTGGCCGCCGACGCGCGCTCGGGTCACATCTATCTGCCCGCCGACGACCGGGCGCGCTTCGGCGTCTCGGACGACGACGTGTTGGAGCGGCGCTGCACGCCCTCGTTTCGCGCGCTCATGCGGTTCGAGGCCGCGCGCGCCCGCGCGCTCTATGCCGCCGCGCGGGGCGGGCTCGACCAGGCCGACCGGCATCGCCTGTTCGTGGCCGAGATCATGGCCGATATCTATCAGGCTCTGCTCTCGGAGATCCTGCTGCACGAGTGCGACATCATGGCGGTGGCGCCCGAGCTGCGGCGGCGCCGCAAGATCGCGCTCGCAATGCGGAGCTGGTACGCGAGCCATCACCCGCGCGCGGCCTGATGCCGACGCCGCACGTGGTCGTGGTCGGAGGGGGCTTCGCGGGCACGGCCTGTGCCTGCGCCCTCGCCGATCGCGGCCTGCGGGTGACACTTCTCGAGCGGCGCGAGGCGCTGGGCGGCCGGGCCTGGTCGTTTCCCGATCCCGAGTTCGGCGCCGAGCTCGACAACGGGCAGCACCTTGTGATTGGCGCCTATCGCCAGACGCTGGCGCTGCTCGAGCGGCTGGGCACGCGCTCGGGCATCGTGCTCCAGGATCGGCTCGCAGTGCCGCTCTGTGACCTGCGCTCGGGCGCGCACATCCTGGTCAGTGCGCGCGGAGTGCGCGGGCTTCCCTGGCGCGAGCAGGCGGGCCTCTTCCGGGTCCTGCTCGCGCTGCGCGGCCTGGGGCCGCAGCCCGATGACTCCATGTCGGTCGCCGACTGGCTCGACCGCTGCCGCCAGTCGCGCCGCGCCTGCGAGCTTCTCTGGGAGCCGCTCGCGGTGGCCACGCTCAATCAGGAGCCCCGGGTTGCCTCCTCGGCCCTGCTGGCGGCGGTCCTCAAGAGCGCGCTCGCCGACCGTGCCGCCGGAGCCCGCCTGGGGGCGGCGCGGATTGGGCTGTCACAACTTCTGGCCGGCGTCGGGCCCTATCTCGCGCAGCGCGGCGGCACGCTGCGCACCGAGTCCCCGGTCTCCCGACTGCTCTACGCGGACGACCGCGCCGCCGGCGTGCTGGTTCGGGGCGCCGAGGAGCTGCGCGCTCACGCGGTCGTGCTGGCGGTGCCACCGCGCGCCCTGGCCGCCCTGGTGCCGGCCTTTTCCGAGCTGCCCGCTCGACTGGGCAGCTCGGCCATCGTGTCGATCCATCTCGGCTTCGACCGGCCGCTCGCAGGCGTGTGGCTGCTCGGGCTGGTCGGAAGCCCCATTCACTGGGTTTTCCGGGTGCCCTCGGATCCGAGCCGGCTCTGCCTGGTCTCGTCCGCTGCCGATGCGCTGGCCGAGCGCGACCCCGACGCGTTGGTTGCGCTCGCGCTTTCCGAGCTCGAGCGCGCGCTCCCGCTGGGCGGGGCGCGGCTGCGCGCCGCGCGCGTGATCAAGGAGCACGAGGCGACGATTTCGCATGCAGTGGGTACGTTGGCCCGCCGGCCCGACGTCGATTCGGAGGTAGCGGGCCTGTTTCTGGCGGGCGACTACACGTCGACCGGCCTGCCGGCTACCCTGGAAGGTGCCGTGCAGTCGGGCTTGCGAGCGGCGGCGCTTTCCTCCGCGTTCGCTCGGCTCAGGCCGCCCGGCGCAGCACGTGGCCGATCGCGAGCAGAATCAGCGCCCCGATCAGCGCCATGAGGAATCCGGTCGCGCGTACGTGGCTGGTGCTGGAATAGAAGCCGAGCAGCCGCCCGACCCACCAACCCACGAACGAGCCGCCGACTCCGAGCAGCGTGGTTGCGAGCATGCCCATCGGATCCGGGCCCGGCATCACGGCACGCGCCACCAGCCCGACCACGAATCCGAACAGCAGAAACAGAAGAAGTCCCATGCGCTCAATATAAGGATCCGGGCGGGTCTAGAAAGAGGCGCTATTTCTTCTTGGATTTCGGCTCGTTCGGCGATTTGGGCTGGTAGTAGCGGCGATCCTTGAGCAGCTCCGGCAGGTAGTCCTCTTCGACGTAGCTGCCTTCGAAATCGTGCGGGTACTGGTAGCCGGCGCCGTAGCCCAGGTCCTTCATCAGAGGCGTGGGTGCGTTGCGCAGGTGCTTGGGCACCTCCAGGGCACCGTGCTCCTTGACGTCCTTGTGCGCGGCCGCGTAGGTCGTGAGCGCGCTGTTGCTCTTGGGCGCGGTGGCCAGGTACAAGACGGCCTGCGTGATCGGCAAAAACCCCTCGGGCATGCCGACGAACCGAACGGCTTCGGTGGCCGCCACGGCGACCTGGAGCGCGCGCGGATCGGCGTTGCCCACGTCCTCGGCCGCGAAGATCACCATTCGCCGCAGCACAAACAGCGGATCTTCGCCCGCCTCCAGCATGCGCGCCATCCAGTACACGGCCGCGTCGGGATCGCTGCCGCGCATGGACTTGATGAACGCCGAGATGACGTTGTAGTGCTCCTCGCCTGCCTTGTCGTAGAGCAGGGTCTTACGCTGCAGCGCCTCCTCGACGGCGGCGCGGCCGATGGTTCCGCCCTCGCCCACGATCTCGGCCGCCACTTCCAGCGTGGCCAGGGCCCGCCTGGCGTCGCCGCCCGCCTCGCGTGCAATCAGCTCGCGCATGTCGTCGTCCACGGTCAGCCGGCGCTGGGCCAGCCCGCGCTCGCCATCGGCCAGCGCGCGGTCCACGACCAGGCGCAGGTCGCCGACCGACAGCGCCTCCAGCCGCACCACCTTGCAGCGTGAAAGCAGCGCGCTGATCACTTCGAACGACGGGTTTTCGGTGGTCGCACCGATAAGGGTCACCGTGCCCGCCTCCACATGCGGCAGGAGGGCATCCTGCTGCGCCTTGTTGAAGCGATGGATCTCGTCGATGAAGAGGACGGTTTTTTCGGAGAACTGATCGCGCCGCTCGGCCGCCTCGGACACGATGTCGCGGATGTCCTTGACCCCGGCCCCGACCGCCGAGATCTGCCGAAAGCGCGCGCCCACGCGGCCAGCCAGAAGGCGTGCCAGCGTGGTCTTCCCGGTGCCGGGTGGGCCCCACAGAATCAGCGACGGCAGGGCGCCCTGGCCCAGGGTGCGCTCGAGCAGGCGGCCCGCGCCCAGGAGATGGCGCTGCCCGACGAACTCCTCGAGCGTGCGCGGACGCATGCGCTCGGCCAGCGGCTCGCCCACGTGAGCAGCCTTGGCCCGGTGCGAGAAAAGGTCCATTCGGTCCTCGAGAAAACATAAGCATCGCGCGGCCCGGGAAGCAACGGTCCTCTGTAGGAGATCCAACCGCCTGCTCGCACCCGTATGACAAGAGTGTCAACCGGCTGCCAGCGATGTTGCACAAACCGCCACGGAAAGCGCGAGCGGTGAACCAGGATTCGGGGACTTACGTCGTGGCACCTCACTTGCAAAGCTCGCCAGCTGACATGTTGGAGCTGATCAAAGCCTGCTACGAGGTCCGGGCGCTCAAGGGGCGCCAGGAGCTCGGCCTGCCGCTCCAGGCGGCCGATGAGGCTGCGATCGAGATCCTCCAGCGCCTCTTCTACTACGCCGAGCAGGCGGGCGGACGTCGCTGCGCGCGCCGACACCGGACCCGGGTGCCCTGCTGCTTCAAGCTCCACGCCACCCGCATGGGCGACGGCGTCATCACCGATCTGTCGGCCGACGGCATGTTCATCGAGACCGAGCACAGGCCCGCACTCGGCTCCGTGACCACGCTCAGGATCCGGGACGCCTCCTGGGCGCGCGAGTATCATTTCGGTTGCAAGGTCGTGCGCCTGACCGAGCACGGCATGGCCGTCGAGCTGATCGGCATCCCGGTCGAGTGCCGGTACGCCCAGACGACCCCGGCCGCCGACCTCGCGCTCGCGGCCTAGCTCCCCGCTCGACGCAACTTCCACTCCCTCCTGCCGATAATTGGGCAGGAACCGCACGTGGATGGCGCCTGGCCAGAGGTCGACTCGACCCTGCCGCTCCTGCGACCGGGCGCGGACGGCTCGGACCCGCCCGCGTTCACGGATGGCGAGCTTTTGGCAGGCCGCTACCACATCGTGCGCTTCGTCGCGCGCGGCGGCATGGGTGAGGTGTACCAGGCCGAGGACCGGGAGCTGGGAGAGCCGGTCGCGCTCAAGACCATCGCCCCCCATCGGACCGCGCACGCGCGTGCGATCGAGCGCTTCAAACGCGAGATCCAACTGGCGCGCAAGGTCACGCATAAAAACGTGTGCCGCATCTTCGATGTCGGCTTCCATGATCGGGAGCCGAGCCAGGGTCGGGTCTGGTTTTTGACCATGGAGCTTCTGGCCGGCGAGACGCTGGCACGCCGCCTGCGCCGCCGCGGTCGCATGGCGGCAGCCGAAGCCCTGCCGATTGCACGCCAGCTCTGCGCCGCGCTTGCGGCCGCCCACCAGGCGGGCGTGGTGCATCGCGATTTCAAGAGCGACAACATCCTCCTGGTCGCCCAGCCGGGCGGCGAAGGCGGGCTGCGTGCGGTGGTCACCGATTTCGGCATCGCGCAGAGCGGCAGCGCGAGCGAGCCCGCGGCCGCGACCGCGAGCCACATGACCGCGCTCGCCGGCACGCCCGCGTACATGGCACCCGAGCAGGTCGAGGGCGCCGACCTCACGGCGGCTGCCGATGTGTACGCGCTGGGCGTGGTGCTCTACGAAATGGTCACCGGCACGCTGCCGTTTCAGGGCGCAACGCCGCTCGAGACCGCGCGCTTGCGGCTCGAGCAGGCGCCGCCGCCGCCGCGCACCCGGGTGCCCGAGCTGGACGCGCGCTGGGACGCGGTCATCCTGCGCTGTCTGGCCCGCGCGCCCCAAAACCGCTTCGCGAGCGCTGCCGAGGTCGCGCGTGCGCTGGGCGCGTCCGCCCGCAAGCGCTGGGGGCTCGCCGCGGCCGCGCTGGCGCTCGTCTTGGCCGGTGCGGCGCTGGGCCTGCACGTGCACACGGTGCGCGGACCGACCGCCCCGGGCCCAGTGCGCGGCCAGCCCCGGCGCTCGGTGGCGGTGCTCGGCTTCCGGAATCTGTCGGGAAAGCCCGAGGCGGCCTGGCTGTCGACCGCGCTCAGCGAGCTTCTGTCGACCGAGCTGTCCGTGGGCGAGCGGCTGCGCGTGGTGCCGGGCGAGAACGTGTCGCACCTGAAGCAGGAGCTGGCGCTTCACGATGCCGAGAGCTTTGGCGCGGCCACGCTGGCGCGCATTCGCGGCCACGGAGGCGGCGACCTTTTGGTGACGGGCGCCTATCTGGCCTCCGGCCATCGCCTCCGGCTCGACGTGCGCGTGCAGGACACCCAATCGGGCGAGCCTCTAGCCACGGTCGCGGAGAGCGGCGTGATCGAGGAGCTGGCCGACCTGTCCGCGCGCGCGGGAGCGCGCCTGCGCCAGCACCTGGGTGCCGCCGCCGGCGGAGACGGCGCCTCCAGGTCGCGGGCGCGCGCGCCCAGAAACGCCGAGGCCGCGCGCTGCTACGCCGAGGGGCTGGCCCATCTGCGCCGCCACGATCCCCTGCCGGCGCGCGATCTGCTCGCGCAGGCGGCGGCGGCCGACCCCGAGCATGCCGAGACCCGCTCGGCGCTGGCGGCCGCGTGGGAGCAGCTGGGCTACGACGGACGCGCGCGCGCCGAGGCCAAGCGTGCGTTCGACCTGGCGGCCGCGCTGCCGCGCGAGCAGCGCCTTGCCATCGAGGGCTCGTACCGCGAGGCCACCCACGAGTGGGCGCGTGCCATCGAAATCGATCGAACGCTGACCGACTTCTTTCCCGACAACGTCGAGTACGGTCTCCGTCTGGCGGCCGCGCAGGTGGGTGCGGGCGCGGGCCGCGACGCGCTCGCCACCGTCGAAGCACTGCGCAAGCTACCGCTTCCCGATTCGGATCAGGCGCGCCTCGATCTGGCCGAGGCCGAGGCGGCGGCGTCTCTGTCCCAGCTCAAACAGCAGCAGGCGGCGGCCGCGCGCGCGGCCGCCCGGGGCCAGGCCCTGGGCGCGCAGGGCGTGCTTGCGCGGGCCCTGCTGCTCGAGGGGCGGGCCTGGGATGAGCTGGGCCAGCCCGCCCAGGCCATGCACCGATTCGCCGACGCCGAACGCATCTTCCGCGCGAGCGGCGACCGAGCGGGGGCAGCGCGCACGTTGACCGCGATTGGGCGCCTTTCGGCTCGCCAGGGCGACTACCCGGCCGCGCGGGCCCGCTTCGAGGCCGCGCTGGCGACCTCGCGCGAGATCGGCGATCAGGGCGGCGTCGCGCGCGCGCTGACCAATCTGGCCAACCTGGCCTGGTACCGCGGGGAGCTGGAACGGGCCCGCAAGATCGACGAGGAAGCGCTCGCGCTGTGTCGTCAGATCGACGACAAGAGCGGGCTCGCGCGCGTCAGCTCCAACCTGGCCATCTGGCTGGCCGAAAAGGGCGATGTGGAGGGCGCGCGCGCGCGCTACCAGGAGGCGCTGGCGCTGGCGCGGCAGACCGGCGAGACCATGATGGTGATCCAGGCATCGATCAACCTGGGCATGCTCGAGAGCGAGCACGGCGACCCGGGCGGTGCGCGCAAACGCTATGAGGAGGCGCTTGCGCAGAGCCGTGAGATCGGCGACCGCAGCTCGACCGCAGATGTTCTGGTCAGCCTGGCCAATGTGCTGGCCGTGCAGGACGACCTGGCCGGCGCCCGCGCGCACTACCAGGAGGCGCTCGCTATCCTGACCGCGCTCGGCCAGCGGGGCGAGGCCGCTCTCGTGCGCGTGGGATTGGCCGACGTGGCGGTCGAGCAGGGTCGGGTCCAGGAGGCGGAGGCGCTGGCGCGCGAGGCGCTGGGCGAGCTTTCGGCCGAGAAGGCGGTGCGGCAGGAGGCGCTGGCCCACCTGGTGCTGGCGCGTGCGCTCGCCGCGCAGGCCCGGCTCGGCGAGGCCCGCAGCGCCATCGAGCGCGCTGCCACGCTGGTCGTGGACGCGCCCAAGTTCCAGCCTCCCATCGCCATCACGGACGCGCGCATCCGCGCCGCTGCCGGCGGCCCGGTCGAGGTCGCCGAGGCCAGGCGACGCCTCGAGGCAACCATCGCCGCGGCCGGGCGGGTGAGCGAGCTGACCGAGCAGCTGGAGGCGCGGCTGGCGCTGGCCGAGATCGAGCTGGGCGCGGGCGACCGTGCGGCCGGCCGGGCGCGCCTTTTGGCGGTGGAGCGCGAGGCGAATCGCCTGGGCTACCGCCTGATCGCGCGCAAGGCCGCGCAGTTGCAAAGGTAGCTTGGCACCCGGAAAAGCCGTATAAAGAGGTGCATGAAAGCTCTATTGGTGGTGATCGGTCTTGCGGCGGTGGTAGGCATCTACGGCTGCGCGACGTACAACGGCCTCGTCGGCGCCGACGAGTCGGTCAAGCAGCACTGGGCGGACGTGGAAGGCGCGTACCAGCGGCGCGCCGACCTCATTCCAAACCTGGTTTCAACCGTCAAAGGCTACATGGCGCATGAGGAAAAGGTGCTGGAGGCAGTGACGGCGGCGCGCGCGCAGGCCACCCAGGTCAAGCTCGACGTGTCCAAGCTGTCCGATCCCAAAGCGGTCGAGGAATTCGAGAAAGCGCAGGCTCAGCTTTCGGGCGCCTTCGGGCGGCTGCTCGCGACCAGCGAGCGCTATCCGGACTTGAAGGCGAACGACAACTTCAAGACCCTGATGTCGCAGCTCGAGGGCACCGAGAACCGGATCAACGTCGAGCGCCACAAGTACAACGAGTCGGTGCAGACCTACAACACCAAGGTGCGCTCGTTCCCAACTTCGATGGTGGCGGGGATCGGGCACTTCCAGGCCAAGGTCCCATTCAAGGCCACCACGGCCGGAGCGGAGCAGGCGCCCAAGGTTCAGTTCTGATTCGGGGGGCGCCGTGACCGCGCTCCTCCTTTTCGCGCTGGCGTCGTTTCAGATCCCCCCCACGCCGGGGACGGCGGTCAACGACTATGCGGGGGTGCTGCCCGCGAGCGAGAAAGCGGCGATCGAGGCCTCGCTCGCGAAAACCCAGGTCGTGGTCGCGATCTTCCGCTCGCTCGAGGGCGAGGATCGGGATGAGCTGGTAAACCGCATCTTTCGGACCTGGGGGGTCGGGCAGAAGGGCAAGAACGATGGCGTGCTGCTCGCGATCTTCGTCGAGGATCGCAAGTGGCGCATCGAGGTCGGCTACGGTGCCGAGCCGGTCTTGACCGACGCGCAGGCGGCCATGATCGGCGAGCAGGAGCTGGTGCCGCGGCTGCGCGCGGGCGATTACGCGGGTGCCGTGCGCGCGACCACGAGCCGCATCCTCGCGGTCCTGGAGCGGCGCGCGGCCGCGCCCCGCCCGCGTGCGGTGCGCGGCCCCGGCATCAATTTCAATCTCATCTTCATTCTCATCGTGATCGTGCTGGGCCTCGTGCAGTCGCTGGCCCGGCGGCGCCGCGGCGTGCTGGGAGCGCGCGGCTTCTCGGCCCTGCCCTGGTGGTGGTGGTTTGGCGGCGGCGGGGGTGGCGGCGGTTGGGGCGGCGGCGGCGGCGGCGGTTGGGGCGGCGGCGGCGATTCGGGCAACTTCGGCGGGGGCGACTCGGGCGGCGGTGGCGCGGGCGGGAGCTGGTAGTGCTTCGGCGTGCGGTCGACGCCCTGCTTTCGCGGGCCCAGCAGGCCGAGGTGGTGGCGGCCATCGGCGCGGCCGAGGCGCGCACGTCGGGCGAGATCAAGGTCCACGTCGAGACCCGCTGCCGGGGCGGTGACCCGCTCGCGCGCGCGCAGGCCCTGATCCAGCGGCTGGGTCTGGATCGCACGCCGCATCGCAACGGGGTCCTGCTCTATGTGGCGGTGCGCGACCGCAAATTCGCGGTGGTGGGCGACGTGGCGGTGCACGATCGGGCCTCGCAGGCGCTGTGGGATCAGGTGGCGTCCGAGCTGCGGGCCCACTTCGCGCGGGGCGCCTACCGGGAAGGGCTTCTGTCCGCGGTCAAGCACGTCGGCGACGCGCTGGCCGCACATTTCCCGGCCGAGCCCGGCAGCCGCCACCGGGTGTCGGACCAGATCACCGGGCGGTAGCGGTTGTTCTAAGGGAGCTTGCCGCGCCGAGAGCGTATGATGAGGGGGAAGCCATGAAGAAGCTGCTGGTCATTCTGCTACTCATCCTGATCGGGTACCTACTGTGGCGGTGGTGGCACTGGCACGACCAGCAGGTGGCGCAGGATCACGGCCAGGCGCTGGTCTATGACCGCCTATGGGTCGACCACATGCCGCGCGGCGAGACCGACTCCTTTCAGGTGTTCGCGGCCGTGACCGAGCAGCCCATCGGCATCTTCCAGGCCGCTTCGGTGTGGAAGGGCAATTGGGAGCTCTTCCGCTACGAGCCCCGCGGCGACGGCGGGATGGAGATCCTGTACCCCCAGAGCAGAGACAAGGAGCGCGTGCGCTACCACGCAGTCAGCTGTCGGCAGAAGGATTTCGACTACTGCCTCGAGCTGGCGGGGGCGTCGCACGGGGTCAAACGCTACTTCAGCCAGCGCGGCTGGGAGATTGGCGCGGCCCGCGGCCCCGAGATGCTGCGTCAGAAGGTGGCAGCGCTGCTGGCCGCCCCACCCCGCTGACCGGCCGACGCGAGCGCCCTACCGGACCTTCCACACCCGGGCCAGGGCCGAGAAGCGTGCATTGGGCCATAGCTCGTAGCCGGTGAGCTCGCGCCGCATGACCGCATAATTGTCCTCGTGCCACAGCGGCACCGCCGGTAGGGTCTCGGCCAGCCGCTGCTGCGCCTGCGCGTAGATCGCCTTGCGCTGCGCGCGGTCTTCGACCCTCTGGCCGTGCTCGACCAGCGCGTCGAGCTCTGGATCCCGATACCGGAACCGGTTGGCCCCCGCATCCGGATTGTCGCGGGTCGGGATGCGCGACGAGTGAAACAGCGCGTACAAGAAGTCGGGCTCCGTGACCTCGGGCATCTGCAGCATGAAAAGCTGGAAATTGCCGCGCTTGACGTCGCCCAGGAAGGTCGCGAACTCGTAGGCGCGCACCTCGGCGTCGAAGCCGGCCGCGCTGAGCTGGCCTGCGATCACGCGCGCAATCGCCAGCCGGAACTTGGAGGCCGCGCTCACTTTGATGGTGATGTGGGCCCCCAGCGCGCCCGCCTCCTCGAGCAGCCCGCGCGCCCCCGCGGGATCGTACACGATGGGTCTGACCGGGGGCGCATAGGCCCAGTTCGACGGCGGCAGGCTCGACGTCGACAGCACGGCGCGCCCGCGCAGCTTGGCCGCCACCAGGCCCGCCCGATCGATCGCCATCGCGACCGCGCGCCGCACCCGGGCATCGCGCAAAACCGGGTCGTCGCAGTTGATGCCCAGATAGGTCCAGGTGGCCGAGCGCCCCCGCTGCCCACGCAGCTCCTGGTTCTGCAGCACCGTGTCCAGGAGCAGCGGCGAGGGTGCGGCCGTGTTTTGCAACAGGTCCGCGCTGCCCCCGACCAGCGCCAGAATGCGCGCCCCGTCGTCGCGCACAGTTTTGAAGACCAGCCGCCGATACGTGGGCGGCCCGTCCATCCAGTACGGGTTGGGCGCCAGCTCGACCCGATCGGGATCCATCCGCACCACGCGCAGCGGCCCCGCGCCGGCCGCGCTCCCGCCCGGGAAGCGGCCGCCCTGCCCGGCCGCGAGCGCCGCCCGCTTCTCGACGATGCCGAACTCGATGTCGGACTCGAACGTGGCCAGCGGGCGCGGCATTCGGAAGCGTACCGTGCGTCCGTCCACCACCTCGACCGCGCTCGGACCAAAGCCTTTGTCGGCAAAGCTCTTGGCAAAGGTCGCGTGCAGCGCCGGATCAACCACGCTCGTGTAGGTGTAGGCCACGTCCTCGGCCGTGACCGGCGTGCCGTCGGCGAATCGGGCATCGCGCCGAAGCACGATCTTGTAACGCCCGGGTCCCTCGCGCTCGACCGACTCGGCCAGAAGCGGCCGCGGCACGCTATCCAGAGCGTCGACCGAGGTCAGCCCGGGTGCGACCAGGCGCGACAGCTTGCTGTCGTAGCCGCTGGCGGCAAAGCGCGGGTCCAGGTTGCGGGCCCGGTCCTCGATCAGCACCACCACCTCGTCGCGGCCGGTTTTGACCTGCGCGCAGGCCCCCATGTGCGCGGACGCCACTAGCAGCAGCGCAGCCACGCAGGTTTTGCTAAAGTGGTCAGAAGATGAGCGCACGATGGCCAGCCGCGATCGGGCTTGCCTGCCTTTGTAGCACGGCTTTCACGGCTTTCGCGCAGGAGCCTCAGCCCAGCGCCCCGCCCGGAGAGGGCACACCGACGCCTGCGCCGGGCGTGCCCCCGGTTCCGGCCGGCAGCGCGGCCGAACGCCAGGCCTGGCTGCGCGCGCGCCTGGACGAGCTGGCCGGGACCCCGGCGCTCAAGGGCACCCGGGTCGGAGTGGCCGTGATGGATGTGGAGTCGGGGCGCGTGCTGTACGCGCGCAGCGAGAAGATCACCTACAACCCGGCCTCGAATGCCAAGATCGTCACCACCGCGGCCGCGCTGGCCCTCCTGGGCCCCGAGTATCGGTTCAAGACCGCGCTGTACGCCGACGAGATGCGCGGCAGCGAGGTAGTGGGCAACCTTTACATCAAGGGGTTTGGCGATCCCAGCTTCACGACCGAGGATCTCTGGAAGCTGGTGTCCGACCTGTACGCGCTCGGGGTGCGCAAGGTCTCGGGCGACATCGTGGTCGACGACAGCTTCTTCGACAACCAGCGCCTGCCGCCCGCCTATGAGCAGAAGCAGGACGACGCATCCTGGCACGCGCCCACGGGTGCCGCCTCGCTCAACTACAACGCCATCTCGGTGACGGTCACGCCGGCAGCGCGCGAGGGCGAGCCGGCCCGGGTGGCGGTGGAGCCGCAAAGCGGCTACGTGCTGATCGAGAACCACGCGCGCACATCCGGTGCCGGCCAGCCGGCCCTGAACGTCAGCGCGGCCGCGCGCGGCGAGCAGACGGTGGTGACCGTGGTCGGCAAAATCCTGCGCGGAGCCGAGCCGCGCACTTTCTACAAACGCATCATCCATCCCGACCTGTATCTGGCCGTGACGCTGCGCGACCTGCTCGTGCGCCGCGGGATCAAGATCGCGGCCAAGGTCCCGCACCCGGGCGCGGTTCCGCCGGCTGCGCGGCTCCTGGTCGCGCACTCGAGCGAGCCGCTGTCGGTCCTGATCCGCGACGTCAACAAGCGGTCCAACAACTTCATGGCCGAGCAGATCCTGAAGACGGTGGGCGCCGAAACCTTCGGCCGGCCCGGCAGCTGGCAGAAGGGTCTGAGCGCGATCAATCGCTTCCTCGAGGAGATGGGGGTCGCGCGCGGCGGCTACCAGATGCAGAACGGCTCCGGGTTGTACGACGCCGACCGGCTGTCGCCGCAAGCGCTGGTGCAGGTGCTGCGCGCGACCTACCGCGATTTCCGGCTGGGCGCCGACTTCGTGGCCTCGCTCGCGGTCGCGGGCGCCGACGGCACCGTGGTCAGCCGGATGGAGGGCAGCGCGGCCGAGCGGTACGTGCGCGCCAAGACCGGCACCCTGGACGGGGTGTCGTGCCTGAGCGGGTTCGCGGGCGCGGCCGGGCGCCCGCCGCTCGCGTTCGCGATCCTGATGAATGGGCTGCCGGCGGCCGCGCATGCGGAGGCGCGACGGGTGCAGGATGCCATTGCCGAGCTTCTGGTGAGCTACCTGGAGGCGGGGGCAGGCGGGCAGTAAGCAAAGCTGACTGGGCCCGCCTCCCCTAGAGCCAACTCAGTCACTCAAGTCCGCTGCAAGCACCACGAACCGGTCTGCGTCCGTACGCGTGTGCGCGGCCGTGCCCGGGACCGTGCTCGGCGGCGGCGTCCGCTCGAGCCAGCGCGCTGGCACGCCGTCCGCGCGCGTGACCGCGACCGTGCGCCTGCCCGGGACCGTGTCCGTGTCCGTGCCGTCTCCGCTTCCGTTTGCGTGCAGGGCGCGGCCACGACCGGGCCTCTCTGCCTGTCGTTCACTGGCCAGCATTGGGACTAGAGGCGGTCGCGCAGCCGTCGGAGCGCGACCTCGGTCTTGGTGTCCTCGATCTCGCCGGCCACGCAGCGTGCGATGGCGGTCTCGAGATCGAGCCAGAACATGGCGGCCCCTTCCTCCATCGGTGAGCCGTCGCCAGGATGGTCACCGGCCGCTCCCGGATCCGCGATCTCGACGGCCGCGTAGAAGTGGTACTCGGGCAGCAGGCCCGGCACCGGCATCGAGGGCGCGCCCAGGAGCACGACGTCGTCGGGCGAGACCTGAAAACCGGTCTCCTCGTGCGCCTCCTGGGCCGCGCGCTTCCGGATGCCGGGCTCGCCCTCGTCGCCGGGCTCGCACAGGCCCGCCACCACCTCGGCATTGAGCAGCGGCCGATCGGGCCGCGCCGGAAGGGGCACCGCGTGGCCGGGGCGGCCCAGCTGGATGGGCGGGCGCAGACAGGCTCGGATCAGCACGCGCGGCCGGCTGCCGCCCGCGCGGGTCCAGATCACCAGCGCCACCGCGTCGAGCCCGCGCGGCCGCTCCACGAAGTCGCACAGATACTCGCGCGAGCGCGTGCCATCGGCGTGCAGATTGCGCAGAAAGGTCCGGCGCAGGCGCAGAAAGCCGCCCTCCCCCAGCCGCTGATCAGACACCACCTCGAAGCCAGTGACCTCGGGCATGGCTACAGCGACTGGAACAGCGTGCGATTGAGGCGCGCCGGATCGCCCAGCACCACGGTCTGCAGCCGCCCGATGTATTTGCGCGCGAACGCTTGCACATCACCGGCCGTGACCGCACGCACCCGCCCCGGAAATGTGCGCGCGAGGTGCCAATCGCCACCCAGAAGCTGCGCGCGTGCGAGCAGGCCGGCCTGGCCGTCCGTCGACTCGCTGCCCATCAGGTAGCCGGTCAAAAAGACCGCTTTGTCGCCCGCCAGCTCGGGGGCCGGCACCGGCTCGCTCTGCAGGCGGCGCGCCTGCGCGAGCATGACCTCCATGGTGGCATTGGGATCGACCGCGGTCACATACAGCGTGCCCCGAGCGATGGCGAGGTTGGAGCGCAAAAAAGCTCCGGCTGCGTAGGACAGGTTGCGCTTGGTCCGCACCTCCTCGAACTCGCGCAGGCCCAGCACCTCCATGGCTACCATGGCCGTCGCAAAGTCGGGATCGCGCCATCCTGGGGCCAGGAACACGCCCTGGATGTAGTTGGTGGGCAGCTTCTTCTCGACCACGACCAGAGCGGCCCGATCGAGCTTCACGCTGGGCAGCTGCGTTTCCTGATAGGTGCCGCGCGGCAGATGGCCCAGCGCGCGCCGCGCCCCCGCCACCACCTCGGCCGCCTCGAGGTCGCCGACCACGACCAGAAGCAGCCGCGAGGTCTCGCGCAACTTGGCCAGGTGGGCGCTCAGGTCAGCCGCGCTCAGCTTGGCCACGGTCTCGAGGGTCCCGATCGCGCGCCGCCCGTAGGGATGGTCATGAAACAGCGTCTGATGCACCAGGAAATCGAGCCGCGAGTCCGGGTACTCCTGCTCGTGCTTGAGCTGGGACAGCTGGCGCTGCCGCTGCAGCTCGATCTCGGCGGCCGGCAGCGCGGGCTCGAGAAAGGCATCGGCGAGCAGCGCAAAGGTCTCGCCAAAATGGGCCTTCAGGCTTTTCGCAGACAGCGCCGAGAAATCGTTGCCTGCGCTCGCGTCCAGCGAGCTGCCGAGCGCGGCCAGCCGGCGCGCAAAGGCGTCCTTGTCGAGCTTGCGCGTGCCGCCCGAAGTGCTCACGCTCAGCGCCAGATCCTCGACCCCGGCGTGAGCCCGGTCCCAGTTGCGCACGCCGCCCCGGATGTAGAGCTGCATCGCGACCAGCTCGGCGCCGGGCACGCGCTTGACCAGGATCTGCATGCCGTTCATCGCGGCCACGGTCACGTCCCCGTCCACGCCCGGGGCCGGATCGGGGGCGAGCGGCGCGGCGGAAGGAGCCGGCGCTGCCGTCGGCGTGGCCTGGGTGGCGGGCGCCGCGGGTGCGGCCGCTGGGGCTGCCGACGCGCAGGCGCAGGCGAGAAGGAGAGCCATTCCGAAGCGGATCATCGCGCAGCCTCCTTGCTCGGGCGCATCCTGAGCAGGCCTTCGAAGTGCCCCTGGTCGAGCCCGCGCTCGCGAATCATTTCAGGCGAAACCATGATGCCCAGCACGTACGGCCTGGCCAGGACATAGCGGTTCACGAACTGCGCGATCGCGCGGTGGCTGACCTTGCGCGCGTTTTCAACGTAGTGAACGTAGTAGTCGAGGCTGGCCGAGCACCACCAGAAGGTGAGCGCGTGTGCATACGCGCTCGGCCGCTCGCGCTCGAGCGCCTGCCCGACCTCGAGCCGGTGCACCGCGTTCGCCATCTCGTCGTCCGACAGATAGTCGGGCTCGCGGATGCGCCTGAGCTCGGACTGGGCCGCGCGCACACAATCGTCGACCTTGTCGGGCGTAGCCTCGAAGCTCAGCGTGATCGGGCCCAGGTTGCGCTGGGTGAGCCAGGACAGCGAGGCCGCCACGCACGCGCCCGAGTCCACCAGCGCCTTCTGGAAGCGCGAGGACGGCTCGGCGAGCGCCAGGCCCAGCACATCGGCCGCGTAGGTCATCTCGACGTCGTCGCCGACCGTCGACGGCCCGTGCCAGTTCAAGGAGCCGGTCACGGTCTGCACGGGCTGCTCGACCAGCACCACGCTGCGCTCGGGGATGGACGGATGCTTGACCAGCCGATGGGCCCGGAACGGGTCCGGGCCCCGCTTCCAGCTCGCGTACAGCGTGTCGGCCTGCGCGAAGATATCGGCCGCGCGGACGTCGCCGGTCACGACCAGAAGCGAGTTGTTGGGCACGTAGTAGCGCTGCTTGATGGTCTGCATCTGCTCGCGCGTGGCGGCGAGAACGGTCTTGCGGTCGCCCAGCGGGTCTTTGCGGGACGGGTATTTCCAGAACACGCGCCGTGTGACCTGGTGCCAGAAGTGGTAGCCCGGGGTGGCTTCGTTGCGATCGATTTCACCGGTCACCACCACCCGCTCGCGCTCCAGCTCCTTCGGGTCGAAAAGGGGCGAGACGATGGCATCGCGCATGAACACCATCGCATCCGCGAGGTGGTCGGTGGTGGTGGTGAAGAAGTAGTTCACCCGCTCGGTGTTGGTGGTGCCGTTCCACTGCATGCCGAGCTCGCGCGTGCGCGCCAGGTAGGCCTCCTGGTTGGGAATGACCGCATTGGCCTTGAAGAACATGTGCTCGTAAAGATGCGAGAGGCCGTTGTAGTCGGGCGGCTCGGTCATGGAGCCGTTGTGGGCCGCGATCTCGATGGTGACCAGCGGCAGCGCATGGTTCTCGACCACCAGCACCTCGAGCCCGTTCTTTAAGGTGTGGCGCGCGAACTCGATGGGCGGCGAAGCGCCCGTCGATGCGGCGGGCGGAGTCAGGAGGAGCGCAAGCAGGGCCAGGCGGAGCATGGGACACCTCCGGGCAGTTCATATCGCAAGCCGGCACCTGAAGCCAGCTCTCGCGTTACTATGCTACGGCCGTGACGGCCCTGGTCCCCCTTCTGGCCGGCAGCCTGAGCCTGCTTGCGGGCGGTCGGGCCGCCTACGAGCGGGGCGATCTTCCGGCCGCCGAGCGCCTGCTCGACGCCGCCCTGCGTGCCGACCCAGGCTGCGCGCCCTGCTGGTTGTATCGGGGCCTGGTCGAGGAAGAAAGGCAGGCCGGCTCGGGCCGGCGCCTCATCGAGCGCGCGCTGGCGCTGGACCCGGGCGGACCGGCGGCCTACCGCTTCTACGCCGAGTCCCTGCTGGCGACCGGCGAGCTCGATGGGGCCACCGCCGCGCTCGAGCGCGCGCTGGCGCTCGATCCAGGTTCCGCGGCCCCCCACTACCTGCTGGGCGAGATCGCCCGGCGGCGTGGCAACCGGGTGGCCGCCGAGCGCGAGTACCGGGCCACGATCGCGCTCGACCCGCGCTCGGGCGCCCACCACGAGCTCGGGGATCTGGCGCTGGCCGAGGGCGCGCATGCGGCCGCGCGCCGCGAGTATGCGGCCGACCTCACGTTCCATCCCGACTGCTACGAGGCGCGCATCAACCTGGCCGCGCTCAGCCTCTGGGCGGGCGATGCCGCCGCGGCCGCGCGCGAGTACCGGTCGTCGCTCGATTATCATCCCCAGGATGCGCGCGCCCAAGCCGGCCTGGCGCGAGCCGAGCGGGCCCTGCGCTGGGCCCGCGTCGCGCGCACGAGCCGCGCCGGAGCGCCCTGGGCGGCCGCGCTTGTGGCCGCCTCGGCGAGCTTGCTACTCTGGCGCCGCCGAAAACGCGTTCGAGAGAGGAGCCCGCATGGCACTGCCTGAATCGCCGCGCGCGGTCGTGACCGGAGCCGGCAGCGGCCTCGGCCGCGCCCTGTGCGTGGTGCTGGCCCAGCGCGGCGCGCGCATCGTGGCCAGCGACATCAACCTGTCGGCGGCGCGCGCAACCGTTGCGCTGCTGCCGGGCGACCAGGCGCACGCGGTCGCCTGCGATGTCGCCAACTTCGAACAGGTGCAGGCGCTGGGCGAAAAGGCCGATCAGCTGCTGGGCGGCGTCGATCTCGTGGTCAACAACGCGGGCGTGGCGGCGGGCGGCCGGGTCGGCGAGATCCCGCTTTCCGATTGGCAGTGGCTGCTCGGCATCAATCTGTGGGGCGTGATCCACGGCTGTCACGTGTTCGTGCCCCGGCTGCGCCGCCAGAAAAGCGGCCACATCCTGAACGTCGCCTCGGCAGCCGGTCTGGCCGGGCTGCCCCAGCTGGGCCCCTACAATGTCAGCAAGGCGGGCGTGATTGCGCTCAGCGAAACCCTGCATGGCGAGCTTTTGCCCGAGGGCATCTCGGTTACCGTTCTGTGCCCGACCTTCTTCCAGACCGGGATCGCACGCACGGCGCGGGCGCAGGATCCACGAACGCTCGCGCTGGCCGAGAAGCTGATGGAGCTCGCGCCCCTGACCGCCGAGGACGTGGCGCGGCGGGCGCTGCAAGGGGTGGATAGGGGCGAGCTTTACGTGCTGCCACAGGCCGACGCGCGCTGGATATGGCGCCTCAAGCGCCTGGCGCCCGATCGCTTCCACCTTCTGGCGCCGCGTCTGCTCGAGCGCCAGGCCCGTCGGCTCGGCATCGAGTTTCCACGTTGACTTGGCGGCCTTTTGTTCTAGGATCCGCGCACCGTGGCTGAGCCCAAACGCACCCCGCTTTTCGAGGCGCATCGGGCCCTTTCGGCGCGCCTGGTCGAATTTGGCGGCTGGCTCATGCCGGTGCAATACTCGGGCATTCTCGACGAGCACCGGGCCGTGCGCAGCGCCGTCGGCCTGTTCGACGTCTCGCACATGGGCGAGATCGAGGTCCGGGGGCCGCAGGCGGCGCGGGCGGTGCAGCGCCTGGTGACCAACCAGGTGGGCAAGCTCAGCCCGGGCGCGGCCATGTACACGGTGGCGTGCCGGCCCTCGGGCGGCATCGTCGATGACCTGATCGTCTACCAGCTCGATCGCGAGCGCTTTCTGATCGTGGTCAACGCCGCCAACATCGAGAAGGATTTTCTGTGGTTCCGCGAATCGGTCGGCACGGTCGCGGAGCTTGCCGATCGCTCGGACGAAGTGGCGCTGCTGGCCGTACAGGGGCCGCAGGCGCTGGCGACGCTTTCGCGTCTGTGGAAGGGGCCCGAGCTTTCGCAGGTGCCTGGGTTCCACTTCGTCAGGGGCGCGCTGGCCGGACGCGCGGTCGACGCGTCACGCACCGGTTACACGGGCGAGGATGGGTTCGAGATCTTCGTGGCCGCGCACCTTTCGCGCGCGGTCTGGGACGCGCTTCTGGAGGTTGGCTGCAAGCCGTGCGGCCTGGGTGCGCGCGACACCCTGCGGCTGGAAGCCCGGCTGTGCCTCTATGGCAACGACATCGACGAGGACCACACGCCGCTCGAGGCCGGCCTGGGCTGGGTGGTCAAGCTGGAGGCGGGCGACTTCATCGGCCGGGCGGCGCTGGAGCGGCAGAAGGCGCTCGGCGTCTCGCGGCGCCTGTGCGGTTTCGTGATGCAGGAGCGCGGCATCGCCCGGCACGGCTACGCCATCCAGTCGCCGCCCGAAAAGACCGTGGGCGTGGTGACCAGCGGCGCCCCGTCGCCGTCGACGGGCGGAAACATTGGCATGGGCTACGTGCCCACCGCGCTGGCCGAGCCGGGACAGGAGCTTTTCATCGACTGCCGCGGCAAGGTGCTGCGCGCGCAGGTGCACAAGGGCCCGTTCTATAAGCGAGGGACCAAGGTATGAGCAAGGAATATCCCGACGATCTCAAGTACACCAAAGAGCACGAGTGGGCGCGCATCGACGGGAATCGGGCGACCATCGGCATCACGGCGTTTGCAGTCGAGCAGCTGGGCGACATCACGCAGGTGGAGCTGCCCAAGGAGGGCGAGAAGATGCGCGCCGGCGAGCCCTTCGGAACCGTCGAGAGCGTCAAAGCGGTCAGCGATCTGTTTGCGCCCCTGACCGGAACCGTGGTCAAGGTCAACGATCCGCTGAGTGACAGCCCCGAGTACGTCAACGACGACTGCTACGATGAGGGCTGGATGGTGCAGATCGAGCTTAGCAACCCGGCCGAGGTGCAAGCGCTGCTCAGCGCCGAGCAGTACGCGGAGTTTCTCAAAGAGCAAGAACAAGCGTGAGCACGCAAAACCGCTCGTACCATCGCTACCTGCCGCACACGGATGCCGACGTGGCGCGCATGCTCGAGGTGATTGGTGTGCCCTCGGTGCAGGCGCTGTTTGCCGAGCTGATTCCGCCGCCGATCCAGCTCAAGCGCCCGCTCGATCTGCCGCCTGCGCTCGACGAGGCGGCGCTGCTCGAGCATCTTTCCGAGCTGGCGCAGCAGAACCAGACCGTGGGGCGCACGACCTTTCTGGGC
Source organism: Polyangia bacterium (assembly GCA_035258845.1). Taxonomy (GTDB): domain Bacteria; phylum Myxococcota_A; class Polyangia; order JAHFDS01; family DATFWX01; genus DATFWX01. Next base: position 37,030 of record DATFWX010000098.1, read on the forward strand.
GCGGGTGTGCACCCGCACACGATCCAGAGCGCGGTCGACATGCTGCTCATGCGCAGCGAGCTGTACACCGCGTATACGCCCTACCAGCCCGAGATCTCGCAGGGCACCCTGCAGATCGTCTTCGAGTACCAGACCATGGTGGCCGAGCTGTTCGGCCTCGGGCTGGCCAACGCGTCCATGTACGACGGGTCGACTGCGGCCGCCGAGGCGGTCCTGATGGCGCGGCGCCTGAGCGGTCGCAAGCGCGCGCTGGCCTCGCTGGGGCTGCACCCCGAGTACCGGCAGGTGGTCTCGACTTACCTCCATGGCCTCGACGCCGAGCTCGAGTCGGTGCCGCTTACGGCCGACGGCCGCACCGACCTGGCGGCGCTGGCCGAGCGGCTGGGCAACGACGTCGGTTCGGTGGTGGTCCAGGTGCCCAACTTCTTCGGCGTGATCGAGGATGTGCGGGCGGTGGCGCAGGCCGCGCATGCGGCCGGCGCGCTCGCCATCGCGGTGGTGGCCGAGCCGCTCGCGCTGGGCCTTTTGGCCCCGCCGGGCGCGCTGGGCGCCGACATCGCGGTCGGCGAGGGCATCGGGCTCGCGATTCCGCCCTCGCTGGGCGGGCCCGGGCTGGGCCTGTTCGCGGCCCGCGACCAGCCCGATTTCCGCAAGGCGCTGCCGGGCCGGCTGGTCGGCGAGACGGTCGACAAGCAGGGCCGGCGTGGCTACGTGCTCACGCTGGCGACGCGCGAGCAGCACATCCGCCGCGAGCGCGCGACCTCCAACATCTGCACCAACACGGGTCTGGTGGCGACCGCATTCACGATCCACATGTCCATGCTGGGCCGCCGGGGTTTCCGAGAGCTCGCGCACCTGTGCTACGCCAAGGGCCAGTACGCGCGCGACGCCGTGTGCGCGCTGCCGGGATTCGAGCCCCGCTTTTCGGGCCCCAGCTTTGCCGAATTTGCCGTGCGCGTGCCGGGCGGCGACGCCGATCGGGTGGCCCGCCGCGCGCTCGAGCGCGGCGTGCTGGCGGGCGTCGCGTGCGGCCGCTGGGAAGCCGCCTACAAGGACACGCTGCTCATCAATCCGTCGGAGGCGCACCGAAAGGCCGACCTCGACCGGTTGGCGGTGACGCTGGCCGAGGTGGCGCGATGAGCAGCCGTCCCATCGAGACCAGCGGGCCACTGCACCATGACCCGCCGATTTTCGAGCTGGGCGCACCCGGCCGCTCGGGCGCCTCGCTGCCGGCGCTGGACGTGCCCGCGCGCGACCCGCGGCTGGCTCTGCCGGCGCACCTCGTGCGCGCCCAGGACCCGGGGCTGCCCGAGGTGTCCGAGGTCGAGGCTACGCGCCACTACACGCGCCTGTCGCGCTTCAACTACGGTATCGACATCGGCCTGTATCCGCTCGGCTCCTGCACCATGAAGTACAACCCCAAGATCAACGAGCGCGCGGCCCGGCTGCCCGGCTTTGCGGCCCTGCATCCGGCCACGCCCGAGTCGCACCTGCAAGGGGCGCTCGCGCTCATGTACGCCCTCGAGCGCGCGCTGTGCGAGATCACGGGGCTGACGCGGGCGACCCTGCAGCCGGCCGCGGGCGCGCACGGTGAGCTGGCCGGCCTCATGATGATCCGCGCGTGGCACCGCGAGCGCGGCCGCCGCCCGCACAAGGTCCTGATCCCGGACAGCGCACACGGCACCAACCCGGCCAGCTCGACGCTCAACGGCTTTACCACGCTGGCGCTGCCGACCGGCCCGCGCGGCACGCTCGAGGTCGACGCGGTGCGCGCCGCCTGCGCGGCCGCCCGGGACGACGTAGCCGGCATCATGATCACCAACCCGTCCACGCTTGGCCTGTTCGAGGAAAAGATCGACGAGATCGCAGCCGTCGTGCACGCGGCCGGAGGGCTCGTGTACATGGATGGCGCCAACCTGAACGCGCTTCTGGGCCGATTCCGGCCCGGCGACCATGGCGTCGACTGCCTGCACATCAACCTGCACAAGACCTTCACCACGCCGCACGGCGGGGGCGGACCGGGGGCGGGCCCGGTGGCGGTGGGCAAGGTGCTGGAGCCGTTCTTGCCGGTGCCCCTCATCGAGCGCACGCAGTCGGGCTACCGGCTCGACTCCGACCGGCCCCACACCATCGGCAGGGTTCGCGCTTTTCTGGGCAACTTCGGCATGCACGTGCGCGCCTACACGTACCTGCGCGACATGGGCGCAGCCGGGCTGGCGCGCGCGAGCGAGCTGGCCGTGCTCAATGCCAACTACATCCGCGCGCAGCTGACGCCGGTCTATGGGCTGCCGTTCGACCGGCCATGCATGCACGAGGTGGTGCTGTCCGACCGCAAGCTGGAGCGCGAAACCGGGGTCAAGACGCTCGACGTGGCCAAGCGGCTGATGGACTACGGCTTCCACCCGCCCACCATCTACTTCCCGCTGCCCCAGGTCCTGGGCGGCGCGGGCGCGCTCATGATCGAGCCTACCGAGACCGAGACGCCCGAGACCCTGGACCAATTCTGCGCGGCCATGAGCGCGATCTGGCGGGAAGCGCACGAAACGCCCGAGCTGGTCAAGGGCGCGCCGCACGAGACCCCGCTCGCGCGCCTGGACGAAACCCGCGCTGCGCGCAAGCCCAAGCTGCGCTGGACGCCCGGCAAGGAGTAAGGGCAGTGCCGCCCGAATTCTCCATCCATCCGATCGGCTGCGTGCGATCGCCACTCCAGTCGCGGCAGCAGGCGCCCTTACAGGGCAGCGAGGGAGCACCCGACGCCTGGCTGGAGCTCGACGAGAGCGTTGTCGATGCGCTCGATGGGCTCGCTCCCGGGCAGGAGATCCTCGTTCTGACCTGGCTGCACCAGAGCCGAAGGGATGTGCTGAAGGTCCATCCGCGCGGGGATCCCGCGCGGCCGCTGGCCGGCGTCTTCGCGACGCGCTCTCCCGATCGGCCCAACCCGATCGGCCTCCACCGCGTACGCGTCCTCGAGCTGGGCCGCAGCCGGATCAAGGTCGGCCCCCTCGAGGCCATCGACGGTACGCCCATCGTCGACATCAAGCCGGTGCTGACCGGCGGCGAACGCTAACGCGCGCCCACCTAGGTGGCTGGGCTCGTCGGCTCGACTGTGACCGACTGGGCGGCCACGCGGCGCCGGCGTGCGCCCACGACCGTGCCGAAGATGGTCATGATGACCGGCAGGAGAAAATAGACCAGGCCGGCCAGGCCTCCGTTGCGGCTTACCGTAGCGACCAGGAGCGAGAGCAGCCCGACCGCAGCCAGAAGCGCGTTCTCGAGGATGCTGGATCGGGTATCGAACTGCTCGACCGGGTCGAGGTCGAGCTCGCGCCGGCGTCGCCAGCCATGGTGATAGAGCAGCGCAAACAGCCCGAACACCGCGATGAAGCCGAGCGCGTAGATCTGCATCAGCGTCACCATCTGCCGGCCATCGATCACGGGCATCGCACCGCCAAACAGGCCACCGATCAGCATGGTGAACAGGAACTTGAGCGGGTAGGTGTAAAACATCACGACGAACAGCAGCGCCGTGTTGAGGACCAGCGTGTAGGTGTCCTCGAGCCCGTAGCGCCGGAAGAACTTGTAGTGCTGGTACCAGACCTGAACCAGCATGAGGAAGCAGATTGCGAACGGCACAAAGCCGCGCATGGTCGTCATGAGCTCGCCAAAGCTGCGCGGCACCTCGAGCGAGACCACGAGCAGCGTGAGCGAGAAGCCGAACACGACGTCGCTGAAACCTTCGAGGCGCGAGACCTGTCCGCCGCGCCACCGAAAGTGGACGCGCTCGCCCACGCCTCGAGCGGCCAGCGGCTCACGCAGCATCGGCGCTAATTGTACCGGAAGACCTTGAAGGTCGGGGTCGAGCTGATCTCGAAGATGAAGGCGAAGCGGAACTGGATCATCCCGCTGTCGTCGATGAGCTGACGGGGCGGGTTGGGGAACGGCTGCGCCTCCTTGAACGCCGTGATGGCCTCGTCGTCCAGGAAGTCGACGCCGCACGGCTGCTCGACGATCACGTTGGCCAGGCTGCCGTCGGGCTTGAGCGCCACCCGCAGCACGGTGATGCGGTCGCGCAGGCCGTAGACGTTGCCGGTGGGATCGCGTCGCCGATACTCGACATCGGGCCGCCAGTGCTCGGCCACCGCGCGCTTGACCCGGTTGAAGAAGGACGCGAACTTCCATTTCTTCGAGTTGAGCGCGGTTTCCTCGCCCTCGTCGACGTCCCGGAGATAGTCGTTGGTGCCGCCGCCCCCGCCCGAGATCGAGCGCATGAGCTGCTTGTCGGTCGGGATCAGCTTCTCGAGCCCGAGCTTGCCGCCGCCTTGACGGCCGCCCCCGGGCGGCGAGCGATCGGGTGCGGCTCCACGCTCGGGCAGCGCGCCTTCGGGCGATTTTTCCTGCGCCCCCTCGGGCGAGCGCTCGCTGCGGTCGGGCGGCGCCACCGAGCGGCCAGCCGCCGAGCCCGGACGCTCCTCGCCCGGCGTTCGCATCGCGAGCGGGCCCGGCGCCGCCTCCTGCTTCTCCTGCGTTTTTTCCTGCTTTTCGGTCGCGTTCTGCGCGCTCGCAGCGGGCGCCTTGGGGCCTGGTGGCGCACCTACCTTGCCGTTCGAGCGCGCCTTGGTCTCGCGCTCGACGCTGGTGTTGTACTCGCTCACGTACTTGGAGCTCTTGGGCGCCCGCTCCTCGGCCGGCTTGGGCACGTCCACCACCTGGCCGGGCGCCTTGACCGACTGATCCTCTTCCTGCTCCTGCTGCAGCTCCTGCAGCCGTGCCTGCTCCTCCTGGCTGAGCGGCGGCAGATCCTTGAGCTCGCGCGCCAGCGCGCGCACCGCCTCGTCGTCGTTGTCCATCAGCGACACGTCGACCGGCTCGCCCTGGCCCTCGGCCAACAGCATCGCGCGCGAGAATGCGAGGTAATAGACCACGCCGGCCAGGATGAAGAAGCTGTGGATGAGCAGCGCCAGGCCGAGGAACGGCAAAATCTTGCCCCCGCGCCTTTTTGTGCGGCTCGACTCCATCCGGTGCGGCTCCTGCTCCGGTATCCTAGAGTATAGGCGCAGCCGGGCTATCGGACCAGTGGGTTCAGGTATTCGAACGGCGCGTTGACATGCAGGTCGCGTGCCCCCAGAGAGGCCGGCACCGGCGGAAGCGGCGCCGCACGCTCGACCGCAAGCACCACATTGTCGTCAAACTCCTTGAACCCTGAAGACTTGCGCACCGCGATGTCATCTACGCGGCCGTCCCGGCGAATTGTGAACGACACCACCACCAGGCCCTGCTGGAGCTTCAGGGCCAGCTCGCGTGGGAACACCCAGTGCGAGCGCACCCTCTGGTAAACCTTCTGGAAGTAACCGACATAACGGCGATCGGTCGTGCGCAGCCACAGCTCCTCGGCCGGCGGAGCGCCCGGATCGCCCAGCGGCAAGGCGGCGCTGCCGGTGGTTGGTCGTGGCGCGAAACCGGGGCTGCGCGCAGGTCCGCCCGAGCTGGAGCCGGCGCCCGGTGAGCTGGCGCGGGTCATCTCCATGCCAGCCAGCGCGTGCGGATGCGGGTCGTAGCTGCGCAGGCGGGTGGTCACGTCGTCGGACGGGCGCGGCTCGTCGCGCTCGGGCGCGTCGGTGGCGAGAGGTCCGGCCGGCACGAACGGACGTGCGCGGCCGACCACCTCGTCGCCGTCTTTGCGCACGCGGGTGCCGTCGCCGAGCGCGCTGCCGCTCGAGCTGCCGGTCAAGCCCGCGAAATCAGAGCCCGGCCCGACGCCGCCAGCGACACCGGGGATGCGGCCCGCGCCGGGCCCCGAACGGCGGGCAAGCGTGGACGCCAGGTCGGGGTGCGGGAGCTGGGGCACCGGATCCGGAGACACGCGTCGGTCGCCCGTGTGCGTGCGCTGCATCTGGTAGCCCGCGGTCGAGTCGGCGAGCTGGGTGTGCAAGGTGTCGGGATCGCGCCGGCCCGTCCACTCGGGCACCGGCGGCAAGCCCGCGCCCGAGCCGGCGGCGGGCGCAACTGGATGCCGATCGCGACCCGCGTAATGAGTGGGCGCACCGTCGTGCTGCGGGTCGCGGGTGCCGTCGCCCTCGCGCAGCGGCGCGGGCGCCACCTCGGCAGGCGCCACCACGACCTCGACGTCGACGCGGTCGCTGAGCTCGACCGTGGGGGGCGGTTGTGCCTCGGCCAGCGCGCGCAGCCGGGCTGCCAGATCGTCGCCCCCGCGGGCTGCGCACAGCCATGCCAAAAGGAGCGCAAGCGCGACATGCAGCCCGGCCGAAGCCACGGCCGCCAGCAGCGTGCGACGCGCGTCCATCTATCGATCAGTATACCATCAGAGCAGGATGAGCTCCTCGGATGCCGAGGGCGCGTCGGATGCCTCGCCGAGCCGGCGGCAGAAGCGCTGGAGCGGCCGGCTGCGCACCGCGGGCGCCCTGCTTTTGCTTCTGGCGGCGGCGGCCGGCATCGACGCGCTGGGCGGTCGGGCTGAGGTGTGGCCGGTGGCGGCGGGGCTGGCGGCGGCCGTGCGGGAGCAGGCCCGGCGGGCCGGGGTGTCGCCGGCCACCCTGTTCCACCTGGCGTTCGCCCGGGTCCTGGCGGTGCTGGCGGGCCGGGATGACGTGGTCTTCGGCACGGTCCTTTTCGGCCGGATGCACGGAGCGGCGGGCGCGGACCGGGTGCTCGGCCTGTTCATGAACACGCTCCCGGTCCGGGTCGACACCAGGTCGGGCGACGTGACGGACGCGGTGGCCGGGATGCGGTCGCAGCTGGCCGGGCTGCTGGCCCACGAGCACGCCCCGCTGGCCCTGGCCCAGCAGGCCAGCGGCGTCCCGCCGCACGCGCCGCTGTTCACCGCCTTGTTCAACTTCCGGCACAACACCCACCGCGATATCCGCCCGCCCACCCCCGGCATCACCGAGGGCCTCGTCCGCGATGACACCAACTACCCGCTGTCCGTCGGCGTCACTGATACCGGGGACGGGTTCAGTCTCACCATCGATGCGGTGCCGCCGGGTGATCCGGCGCTGGTG
>DATFWX010000099.1:0-28558 GCA_035258845.1 Polyangia bacterium
GCCGATCTCGCTCTTGTTGCCGGTCGAAAGCACCAGGTGGCCGAACTTGTTCGACAGCGCCATCAGGATGGTGCCGCGGATGCGCGCTTGCAGGTTCTCCTCGGTGGCGTCGGGCGGAAGGTTCGAGAAAGCCGGAGCCAGCGTGGACAGGAACGCCTCGAACATGGGCTCGATGGGAATGGTCTGAACCTGGATGCCGAGCGCGCGCGCCAGCGCCTGCGCGTCGCGCAGCGAGCCCTCCGACGAGTAGCGCGAGGGCATGGCGATGCCGTGAACCCGCTCGGGGCCCAGCGCGCGCGCCGCGATGGCCGCCACCAGCGACGAATCGATGCCGCCCGACAGGCCCACCACCGCCGACTGGAAGCCGCACTTGTGCGCGTAATCGCGCGTGCCCAGCACGAGCGCCGCCAGCGCCGCCGCCTGGTCGGTGGGCGCGACCTCGCGCACCTCCCCGGTGCCCGCCTCCAGGTCGCACAGAACGAGATCCTCCGCGAACTCGCGGCCGCGCGCGATGAGCTGGCCGCGCGCGTCGAAGGCCAGCGAATGGCCGTCGAAGACCAGGTCGTCCTGGCCGCCCACCTGGTTGACGAACACGAGCGGGCGCCGGTGCTTGCGCGCGTGCGCGGCCAGCATGCGCGGGCGCAGCTCACGCACGGCGAGCGAAAACGGCGAAGCCGAGATGTTGATGAGGAGCTGGGCCCCCTGCGCGACCATGAGCGCCACCGGATCCGCGCGGTACAGCGGCTGCGGCCAGAAATCGGGGTCGTTCCAGGCATCCTCGCAGATGGTGATGCCGAGCTTCTGGCCGCCCGCGCTGGCCAGCGCGAAGCCCTGGGCGGGCTCGAAGTGGCGCTGCTCGTCGAACACGTCGTAAGTGGGCAGGAGCGCCTTGTGATGCACCGAGCGGACGGCGCCCTCGGCCAGCAGCGCGGCCGCGTTCAAGATCCGGCGCCCGACCGGAGCGTCGGGTTTGTGATCGACAAAGCCGACGATGGCCGGAGCCTCGCCGATGCGGGCCGCCAGATCGACAAGCGCGCGCAGATTTGCCTGCACGAACGCCGGCTCCTCGAGCAGATCCTTGGGCGGGTAACCCGGAATACCCAGCTCCGGAAACACCACCAGCGCGGCGCCGCGCGCGCACGCGCTCTCGTAGGCGGACAGGGTGCGCGCGAGATTGCCCGCAAAATCGCCGATGACTGGATTGAGCTGCGCCAGCGCGATCTTCATGGCGAGGAAAGTCTAGTACAGCGTGGGCGTATTATCATGTCAGCATGCGCTATCTCCTGCGGCAGAAGATGTTTGCGCTGGGCGACGACTTCACGATCCGCGATGCCGACGGGAACGAAGTGTTTTTCGTCGACGGCAAGGCGTTCACGATCGGCGACAAGCTGTCGTTTCAGGACCCGCGCGGCCACGAGCTCGCGTTCATCAAGGAAAAAGTGTTGGCGTGGGGCGCCACCTACGAGCTGTGGCGCCAGGGCCAGCTCTTCGCGGTGGTCAAGAAGAAGAAGTTCACTCTCTTTCACTGCCAGTTCTTCATCGACGTGCCGGGGCCGGATGACCTGACTGCCCAGGGCAACTTCAGCGACCACGAGTACACCTTCCGACGGCGCGAGGAGGAGGTGGCGCACGTGTCCAAGCGCTGGTTCACCCTGACCGACACCTACGGCGTGGACATTGCCGAGGGCGAGGATCCGGTGCTCATTCTGGCCAGCACGGTTGTGATCGACCTGTGCTGCCATCCCGACGACGGCGGCGTGACCGCGAATTTCTAACGCGTGCTACCGCGACGGCGCTCGGCGGTCGTCGCCACGCACCCGCACGATCACTTTGTGATCCGCGCCCGGCACCGAGCGCGGAACCGCGCCGCGCGCGCGGAAGCGCCCATCTGCCCCGGTGACCGCCGAGGCCAGCCACTCGAGCCGGCTCGAGCCGAGCGGGCGCAGATACACGTCGACAGTCAGCCCGCCGGCATCGGTTCCTTCGGCCGCCACGCGGCCGGTCACGTCGACCACCTCGCCCCGCCGGGCGTGCTTGCCCTCCAGCTCGTCGATCTCGACGTGCGTGGACGCGCGCGGATCGGGCGCTGCGACCGTGCCCACGGGCGGCGCGGACGCGCCCTCTTCCGGCTCCGGCGCGGTGGTGGCGGCAGTGGCCGTGACCGCGGACGAGGCCGAGCCCGACTTGTATTTTTCCGGCTGCGGAAAGGGATCGTCGGCGGGCGCGCGCGGCCGCGTGCGAGACTCCTCGCTCATGCGGCGAGGCAGGTCGAGTGGCGCGCCGCCCAGATCGACCCGCCGCCAGCCCAGGTGGGGTACGTGCACCTCGGCAAACGCGTGCACGTCGTTGGACACGAAGCGCGCCGGCAGTCCCAGCGCCTGCGCCGTGACCACGAACGCAAACGCGCGATGGCGGCACACGCCGCGCTGGCCCACCGTCAGGTCCACATAGATGTCGCCCGAGCTGGGAGTATTGGCGGGGGTGTCCACATTTTCGAAACTCCGAAAATACGAAACCATCCGGTCCAAGAGCGCATCGAGCGGCAGGCGCCGCTCCAGGCCCAGGCGGGCCAACATGGGCTCGGCCGCCTTTCGCACGTGCTCGGGCAGCGAGGGCGTCCGGCTCTTCGGCACGTCCCCGAGATGGGTGGCGGTAGGCAGCGAGCCCTCAAAGTAGCTGCGCGGCGCGTCGACCAGGAAGGTCAGCACGCGCCGCCCGTCGAAATGCGCGCGCGCATACAGGTTGTCGGCCCCGTCGCGCAGAAACTCGACCGCAGCCTGGGCTGCTCGGGTTCCGCCCGGGCGCTCGAGCTGGTAGCCGAAGATGCGCAGATCCGGCGCCGGTGACGGCAGCGCGATGAGCGTGTCGTGCCGAAAGGTCACGTCCACCCGCCCGTAAAACATGGTCCGATCGGGCGTCCCCGCCGCTGCCTCGGGCACCGGCTCCAGCGGCGAGTCGCGCAGGTACAGCTCGTAGTCCGCGCGCACGCCGTCGAGCGCGCTCAGGCGCGCAAACGGCGCCACGCTGGGCGAGAAGGGCTCCTCGTATCCGCCCGTGGCCTGCATTGCAGTCGCACGGTCGGGCCGGAACGAGGTGTCGCGATCGGGCGCGTGCGCCGCCCGGCCGGGCGGCCGCACGTCCTCCTTGTCCTGGTGCACTTCGCTGGGCAGCTGGCCCGCTCCCGCCTGGCCCTCCATCACCGGCACCGGCCGCGGCGCGCCCGCCCGCGCCGAACCGGTCTCGACGAACTCGTGCAGAACCGGCGGCGTGGCCTGCATCACCAGCAGGGCCCAAACCGGCAGCATGACCATTAGTATGATACTATTTGTTGTCCATGTCCGTCGGCGAATCCAAGCCGATGAGCTTGCCCAAGGAGATTGCGCGCCTTCTGGGCCCCGACGCCCACGAGCTCGACGTGCCGCGCAGCCGGCGCGTGTTCGTCAACCGCAACCTGCGCATGGACGAGATCGATCTGGTCGGCTTCGACATGGATTACACGCTCGCCATCTACAACCAGGCCTCGATCGAGCGCCTGTCGATCGAGTGCACGCTCAGGAAGATGGTGGAAAAGCACCGCTACTCGAGCGCGATTCTCGGGCTCGACTACGATCCGGCGTGGGCCATCCGGGGGCTCGTGGTCGACAGGCGGCAGGGCAACCTGCTCAAGATGGACCGCTACGGCCACGTGGGCCGCGTCTACCATGGGCGGCGGCCGGTGGCCAAGCCCGAGCGCCATGCGCTGTACCGGGGCGAGCAGCGCATCCGCCTGTCGTCGTCCCGCTATGCCTGGATCGACACGCTGTTTGCGCTGCCCGAGGCGGTCATGTACACGCGGCTGATCGATTATTTCGAGGACCAGAAGCAGCCCCTGCGCTTCACACGGCTCTGGCAGGACATCCGCGAGTGCATCGATGAGGCGCACCGCGACGAGAGCATGAAGACCATCATCAAGGCCAATCCGGGCGCGTACCTGGTGCGCGATCCCGAGCTGGCGCCCACGCTGCACAAGTACCGTTCGTCGGGCAAGCGGCTGTTTCTGCTCACCAACTCGCTGTGGGACTACACCGATCACGTGATGCGCTTTCTGCTCGACAATGCGCTTTCGGCCTATCCGTCGTGGCGCAGCTACTTCGACATCATCGTGGTGGCGGCGCAGAAGCCCGCCTTCTTCACCGAGCGCGCGCCGTTCTCCGAGATCGACGCGAGCGGCCATCCGCTGCGCCAGTTCCGCGAGGGTCAGCTCTTGCGCGGCCGCATCTACGAGTGCGGGAACCTTTACGACCTCGAGCGCATGGCCGGCGCCGGCGGCGACCATGTGCTCTACATCGGCGACCACATCTACGGCGACATGCTGCGCTCCAAGAAGTCGTCCAACTGGCGCACGGCCATGATCATCCAGGAGCTGGAGAGCGAGATCCAGATGCAGGATCGGCGGGCGGCCGAGATCGCGCGGCTGGAGGAGCTGGAGCGGCGCCTGCCCACGCTCGATTCCGAGATCAACTATGCGCAGCTGGTCTTGAAGTCGCTGGCACGCCTGTCCGACAGCGCGAGCGGCGAGCCCAAGATCGACCCGCGCCAGGTCGAGACCGCCAAGCGGGCCGCCAAGGCAAATCTCGACCACCTGCGGGCCGAGCTTCGCGACACACTCGACGAGTACGGCACCTTGCACCAGGAGATCGATCGCGCGTTCAACCCGTATTGGGGGCCGCTGTTCAAAGAGGGACCCGAGAACAGCCGCTTCGGCGAGCAGGTCGAGGACTACGCCTGCGTCTACACTTCGCGCGTGTCTAACTTCCTGTCTTACTCGCCGCTGCAGTACTTCCGGGGCCCGCGCGACCACATGCCGCACGAGTTCGCGTAGCGCGCCCTTGACTGCGCGCCTCTCATAGTGGATAGTAGAGATATCTACTTCCCATGAGCCCGGCCCTTCAAAATCGGGACCTGCTCAAGATCGGGCGGCTGGCCGCGCTGACCGGCGTCGCCGTCGCGACCATCAAGTTTTACATCCGCGAGGGCCTGCTGCCGCGCCCGACCGTCAAGACCTCACGCAACATGGCCTACTACGACCGCTCGTTCGTGGATCGCATCCGCATCATCAAGCGGCTGCAGGAGCGGTACCTGCCGCTGCGCGTGATCAAGCAGCTGCTCGCCGAGCGTGAGCGCTTCTCGACCGCCGAAGCCGAGACCCTGGCCGACCTGGGGCCCGCCATCGCAGCGGTCCTGGTCGCGCCGGGCGGCGAGCCGGCCAGCGAGCGCGCGGTTCGGCGCCGTTTCCCCGAGGCCTCGCGCGAGCGGCTTGCGCTGCTTTCCGACCTGGGCCTCCTGCGGCCGCGCGTGCGCGGTCGCGCGCGCTTCTACGATGCCGACGACGTGCGCCTCTTGGAAGCGCTGCACCACGCGCACGAGGCTGGCTTCTCGCCCGATCGCTTTCCGATCGAGGACCTCGGTCACTACGTCGAGCTGATCGGCGAGCTGGCCGAGCGCGAGGTGCGCTTCTTCACCAAGCATGTGACCGCCAAGCTGGCAGCGCTGGAGGCGCACCGGCTGGTCGGGCACGCGCTCGAAGCGTCCGAGCCGGTCGTGCTTTTGGTGCGGCGCAAGCTGCTGCACGCCGCCCTGGAAAAATATCTCGCCGACACACGGAGGGAAAGATGACCGCCCTGCAGGCGCCCGAAGGCAAGAACTACGTGGTCCGTCCGCCGGTGGAGCCGCTGGAGACCACATTTCCGCTCACCTATGTGTGGTCCTACGAAACCCAAAAGGACGACGTGCGGGCGCTCTACGAGAAGGCCAAGCGCGAGCAGTGGAACGCCACCGATCAGCTGTCGTGGCACGTCGAGGTCGATCCCGAGAAGGAAAACATGCCGGACATGATGCTGCCCATCTACGGGTCGCACATCTGGAACCGGCTCACCCAGAAGGAAATCCTGCGGCTGCGCCACCACGGATTTGCGTGGATCCTGTCGCAATTTCTACACGGCGAGCAGGGCGCGCTGCTCGCAACCGCGCAGATCGCGCTGTCGGTGCCCTCGGTGGATGCCAAGTTCTACGCGTCCACGCAGGTCATGGACGAGGCGCGCCACGTCGAGGTGTACGAGCGCTATCTGCGCGAGAAGCTGGAGCTGCACTACCCGGTCAACCTGCACCTAAAGCAGCTGCTCGATCAGATCCTCTCCGACGCGCGCTGGGACATGAAGTATCTGGGCATGCAGATCCTGGTCGAGGGCCTGGCCCTGGCGGCGTTCAAGTACATCCACACCTTCGCTGCCGAGCCGCTGATCAAAGAGCTGACCCACTACATCATGCGCGACGAGGCGCGCCACGTTGCGTTCGGCGTGCTGTCGCTGCGCGAGTTCTACGCGCACGGAATGAGCGAGAAGGAGCGGCGCGAGCGCCAGGAGTTCACCTACGAGGCGTGCCTGCTCATGCGCGACCGCTTCCTGGCCAAGGAAGTCTGGGAGAACCTGGGCCTGCCGGTCGAGGAGTGCGCCGAGCTGGCGCTGCGCTCACCGTCGATGCAGGAGTTCCGCAAGCTCCTGTTCTCCCGCATCGTGCCCAACATCAAGCGCCTGGGCCTCTTGGATTCCTGGCTGGCCGAAAAGTTCGAGCAGCTCGGCATCCTGCGCTTTCAGAACGAGCCCGCCGACGCCTGAGCGCCTGACCTCAAGCCTCAAGCCTCAAGCCTCAAGCCTCAAGCATCAGGCCTCAAGCCTCAAGCCTCGTTAGTGCCCGATGCGTTTTTTCAGCGCCTCGCGATCGGCCGTATAGGGCAGGGCGGAGTAGACCCGGGACCAGCTGGCGCGGTCGACCGTGTGCGCGTACAGGCATACCGCCGCGTCGGACTTGTCCCGGCTGAGCGCGAGCGCGTTCATGACCTGGATGACCTGCTCGACCGTGAACCAGCCCCCGCGCGAGCGCGCGCACACGAAACGCACCTTCTGCTCGGCGTAGGTCAGCTTGCCCAGCTCGGCCAGAAGCTCGTCGAACTGGGTGGCCGAAAGGGCGCTGGGACCCGGGGGCGAGGGCGGCGGACCGGCGCCCGGCGCCACCTGCGCCACCGGCGCCCGCTCGAGGTCGGCCCGCAGGGCCTGCAGCGCCTGCCGCATGGCGGCCAGTCGGTCGCGCGCGGCCGGCGGCGGCTCGGACGCTTCCAGATCCCCGAGGTCGCGCAGGAGCTTCTGGATCGTGGCCAGGTGAAAGTCGCGGTCGACCGCAACCTTGCCGCTCGCGCTCGAGCGGTCTTGGTCGGCGCGCGCCGGGCCGGCGAGGACGATAAGGAGGAGGCCGCAACAAAGGCGGGCTCGGATCCGCATGGCCGCGATCTTACCGGCGCAGACGTTTGCGCAGAAGGCCCAGGATGTCGTCCATCTCCTCGAGCCGGAGCGCGCGCGCGCAGGCCGCATAGACGCCGATCCCGACGCCGATCGGGACCAGACAGGTCAGAAGCTTGGCCACGATGCCCCGGGTGCCGACCAGATGCTCGAGCCCGGCCGCGGTCAGAAAGGCGAGAGCGCCCATCACCGCGGCCGCCAGCGTCACCTTGGCGAGCGCGCGCCCGACCCCGCCACCGCGCACGCCGCCCACGGTTTTCTGAAAGGCCACGGTCAGGATTGCGCAGTTGACGATCGCGCCCAGGCTGGTGCCGAGCGCGACCCCGCGGAACTCGAGCACCGGGTAGAGCGCGACGTTGAGAACCAGGTTGGTTGCGACCGATGCCACGCTGCCCAGAACCGGCACCCGCGGGCGCTCGAGCGCGTAAAACGCGGGCGCCAGCACCTTGACCGCCGAATAGGCGAACAGACCCACCGAGTAGTAAAGCAGCGCGGCTGCGGTGGGCCCGGTGTCGGCGGGCTTGAAGCGGCCATGCTCGAACAGGAGCCGGATGATGGGCTGCCCGAGCGCGATCAGCCCGAAGGTCGACGGAATGGTCAAGAAGCCGACCAGCCGCAGCGCCTGCCGCAACGTGCGCTGCAGCCCCGGCAAGTCGCGCTCGGCCGCGCGCCGCGCCAGGCCGGTGGCTGCGATGGTGCCAATCGCGACCCCGAACACGCCGATGGGCAGGTAGAGCAGCCGAAACGCGTAGTTGAGCCAGGAGGCCGCGCCCTGCTGGCGCGAGGCGAAGATCGAGTTGACCACGATGTTGATCTGCACGGCAGCCAGACCGACCGTGGCCGGCGCCATCAGGCGAAAAATCCGGCGCAGCCCCTGGTCGCGCACCGAGAGCAGCGGCCGGTAGCGCCAGCCCGCGCGCACGAGTGCCGGCACCTGAATCAGATACTGGGCGGCGCCCCCGGCCAGAACCGCGATCGACCAGCCGACCACGGTCTCGACCGGCGGCAGCCCAGCCACGTAAAACGCGACGCCGGCCCCGATCGTAACCAGGTTGAACATGGACGACGCGGTGGCGGGCGCGCCGTAGCGCTCCTGCGCGTTGAGCATGCCCATCGCGACCGCCGCGAACGAGACCAGGGGTAGAAACGGCAGCATGATGCGGGTCAGCCGCACGCACAGCTCGGTCTTGCCGGCGTAGTCCGCGAACCCGGGCGCCAGCGCGCCCACCAGCGGATGGGCCAGCACGACGCCGAGAACGACCAGCGCGCCCAGGGTCACCGCGAGTAGCGTCATGAGCAGGTTGGCCAGCCGGTAGGCCTGGGCGCGCGAGCGGTTGGTCAAGTAGTCGGTGAAGGTGGGCACGAACGCGGCCGACAGCGCGCCCTCGGCGAACAGGTCGCGCAGAAGGTTGGGGATGCGGAACGCGATCTGGTAGGCGTCCGAGTAGAAGCCGGCGCCCAGGAGCGCCGCAAACAGCTGCTCGCGCAAAAGGCCCAGCACCCGCGAGACCAGCGTGAGCGCGCTGACCAGGCCGGCCGCGCGGGCCATTCGCGCGCCCTCGCGGGGTGCCGGCTCGGTCGGGGTTTGGGTCGGGTCCGTGATGGTCGTCTCGATGCTTTTTACAGTTTAACGTTTGTAGAAGTGGCCTTGTTCCGTGCGTCCGACTGCGCCTCGCGCCAGAAGGCGCGACAGGTGCTTGCGCACGTGCTGCCGCTCCCAGAGCCGGTTCCACGGCGAGCCCGCGACCGCGCGGCGGGCATACGCGACCCCACCCTGCGAAAGCTCGTCGAGCGAGCGGGGCCCGGTCTGCAAAAACCCCAGGATCACCTCGTCGCGCTGTCCGATGTGCCCCAGGAAACGGGCGATCAGCGGCTCCAGCTCGTCGCGGCGCACGATTCCGACCTCGTGCGCGGTCAGGAAAAAATCGGCGTCGATGGCCTGGATGCGGCGCGCGCTCGCAAAGAATCGGTCGGGATCCGAGGACGCGTTGCCGTACCAGGGCCCGAAATCGGTCAGATCGAAGTCGGCGATGTAGAACAGGCGCTGCGCTGGAAAGTGAAAGCCCAGCATGCCGGGCGTGTGGCCGGGCAGGCCGACCACCCGGATCTCGACGTCACCGACCGCTAGCTGCTCGCCGTCCCCGAGCAGCCGATCGGGCGTGCGCACGAATTGGCCGCGGCGCCGGCTCACGCGGCTGCCGACCAGGAGGTCGCCGTCGGGCCCCAGCTCCTCGAGATCGGAGGGCTTGTAAAAATGGGCGTCGGCCGCGGGTGCGAAAAGTGGCACGTGCGGGAACATGGGGTTGAACAGGATGTGGTCGGCGTGCGCGTGCGAGTTGATGCACAAGGTCGCGCTCGGCACCAGGACCGCCAGGCGGGATTCGTCGGCCGCCGGGTCGACGATGGCGCGCTGGCTGTGCGAGTCGATCCAGAGCGAGCACGAACGGACCATGTGCCAGTCCTGGCAGTATTCGCCCGCGATGATCTCGACCGGACCAAAGCGACCCGCGCGCATGCGCTCGCGCATCTGCGCTCTGGTTTTACCGCAGCTCCGCGGGAAGGACTACTTCTTGGCGCCCGGCGGCTTGGCGCCCGGCGGCTTGGGCGGCGGTGCCGGCCGTAAGGTGGGGGCGGGCGCGCTGGTGAGGGCCTTGTGCAGATCGGCCGCGACCGCGCGCACGGGCGCGAGCGGATGCTTGCGCGCGGCCTCGGCGACCAGCGCGCGATCCTCCTGGCCGCCGGCGGCCAGGCACAGCACGAGGTCGATGCCATCGGCCGGATCGATCTTGGCGCTGAGCGCCAGCTCGCGTAGGCGCGTCCACGCCGCCTGGTGGATGCGTGGCAGCCGCCGGCACAGCGCGGCGGCTGCGCCGGCCGCGACCTGAGGCTGCGCATCCCGCTCGAGCAGGCGCGCCAGCGCGTCGGTGGCACCCGGATCGGCCGCCAGCGCGTCCACGGCTGCCCGCCGGACCGGCGGCGCGGCGTCGTCGAGCAGCGCGAGCAGCTCCGGGCGCGCTGGTGGCGAAAGCGGGCTCAAGAGCGCCACCAGGCCAATCGCATCGGCCCGACGTGCGGCGGCCAGATCGGCCGCTCGCGCCACATGAAGCAGCGCCTGCACGGCCACCGCCACCACGTCGCGCGGCACCTCGGTCAGGTTGGGGGCGCCCGAGACCAGCTGGCTCGCGATCCGGCGCACCGCGCGCGCGGCCGCCTGCCCGAGCGGATCGCTGGCCGAGCCGCACAGCCGCGCGGCCGGTACCAAGAGCGTCCACGACTCGTCGACGCGCGGCGCCGCCTCGAGCGCGGCTTTTTGCAGGTCGATGGGGCCGTTCGCGAGCGCGCGCCCCAGGCGCGCTGCGCCCAGGCGCCGCGCCACCCGGTCCAGCTCCACCGGGTCGCCCTTGCGCGCAGCCGCAACCAGCGCCTCCAATTTGGGCGGCGAGCCAATCACGGTCGCCAGCACGACCAGCGAGACCCACATGCCCGCCCAGCCTATCAGAACTTGACACGGAATGTTCGTTCAGTAGAATGCTTGTTCAGGGAAACGCGTGCGCAGGTGCGCAGCGCTGGAGGGTGTGATGCCCGATCGCAGGCCGCCCATCAAGGAGACGCTGACCGATCGTCAGCAGCAGGTGCTCGATTTCATCGGCCGCTCGATCCACGAGCGGGGCTACCCGCCCACGCTGCGCGAGATCGGCGAGCACATGAAGATCCGATCCACCAATGGCGTCAACGATCACTTGAAGGCGCTCGAGCGCAAGGGCTATCTCCTGCGCGAGGAGCTCAAGTCGCGCGCCCTGCGCCCGGTCGCCGGGATGGGCGAGACCGTGGAGGTGCCGCTGGTCGGGCGCGTCGCGGCCGGGCGGCCCGTGCTGGCAGTCGAAAACGTCGAGGACACGGTCAAGGTCGACAAGTTCTTCCTGGGCTCGTCCTCCAGCCGCGAGGTGTTCGCGCTGCGCGTCAAGGGCGACTCGATGATCGAGGACGGCATCTACGACGGCGACTTCATCTTCGTGCGTAAGCAGCTCAATGCCGATCGGGGCGACATCGTGGTCGCGATGATCGAAGAGGAGGCGACCGTCAAACGCTACTACCCGGAAGGCGATGTGATCCGGTTCCAGCCCGCCAACAGCCGCATGCAGCCGATCCTGGTTAAAAAGCGAGACTTCAAGAATGTCAGCTTAATCGGTGTGGTGGTCGGGGTATACCGAAAGCTCACGTAAACCTACGTAAAGTGGGCTTGTCGGAGCGGCCTCGGACTGCTAATACCTTTATCTAGTATGCGCAAGGCCCGGGCCCAGCGGCCACGACGCGCGGGGAGGCGGATTTGTGTGGCCGCTCTCCTGGCGGTGACGTTCCATCTGGAGGCCGCGGGCGTGCTGTGGCTGCTCGACCTTCTGCGCCCACCAGCCGAGGCGCAGAACGACGTCGACGTGGAGTACGTGCCCGCGTCCGAAGCCGACCTGCGCAAGGAAGATCTGCCGCCCGATCGCATCAATCTGCCGCCGCCACCCGAGGAGCGGCTGGCCAAGCAGGGCGAGAAGAAGAAGCTGCCCGAGGTGGCCCAGATCGAGCCCCCGCCCGAGGACAAGCAGCCCGCGGAAGTGCCGCCTCCGCCCCAGCAGAAGCAGCCGCAGCCGCCCGCGCGCATGCACATGAAGATGGTGGAGCAGCAATACGAGAAGGACGAGGCCGACAACCCCAACGCGCATTTTCTGGGTGAGAAGAACAAGCACGTACAGGAAGAGACGCGCGCCACCGACACCAACCTGGAGCGCGAATCGCAGGGCGGAGAGCAGTCGAGCCCCAACGACAACAAGATGGCCCAGGTCGGCGACGCCGACCGCAAGATCGCCGAGATCGAGGACGTCAAGAGCGAGAAGGGCAAGAAGGCCCCGCGCGTGACCCCACATGTGCACGAGGAGCTGCCGGAGGCGCAGCCGGAAAAGCGCAACAAGTCGCTTCTGTCCATGCGCAACCTGGAGCCGCGGCCGCACGACAACGTGCCCGACTCCAAGCTGCCGCGCTCGCCCGACGGCGTCGAGCCGCTGCCCGAGCATGGCGGGGCGCCGCTGGCCCAGGATCAACAGGGGCGTCGCGAAGGCAAGGGCAAAAACCTCAAGCTCAACTTGACCGGAGAGGACGTCGACAAGATCTTCGGCAAGACCGAGGGCGCGGAGCGGCAGCTGGCCGAGACCGAGCGCTCGCGCAGGCCCGGCAAGTGGGAGCGACGCTGGGGCGCCATCAAGTCCTCGCTCGAGAACTTCATCCCCGAGGTGCGGCCGGGCAACCAGACTGCGCTCGGCACGCGAGCGGCTCCGTTCGCGGCTTACATCGCGCGCATGCACCGGGGTATCCACAAGCTGTGGGGCTTCGGGCTGCTCGAAGATTGGGACAAGAAGTCATCGTCCAATCCGTTCAACGACATGGAGATGTGGACGATGATCGAGATCGTGCTCAACGGCGACGGCACGCTCGACAAGCTGACCATCGTGCGGCCGTCGGGCTATCTGCCCTTCGACGTGGCAGCCATGGATGTGGTCATGAGCGCGGGGCCGTTTCCGGATCCGCCGGCTGCCATCAAGAGCGCCAACGGCAAGATCTATCTGCATTGGCGCTTCCATCGCGACGACCGCGCCTGCGGCACCTTCGGCGTGGATCCGTACATTCTGGGCTCGCCGCCGGCCGACACCATCAACGGCGACGTGAGCGAGGTGCCCAGGGGCAGCGCGCACCCGGAATCGGGCGGCGGCGCTGGCGGGCTCGGTGGGGTGGGCGGTATGGCCGGCATCCCGACCCCGCGCCCGGCGCCCCGCACGCTCTCGCGCGGCGGCGGCGGCGGTCGGCGCAAATATGACGACGAGGTCATCCCGGAGCCCGACCCCGGTCACGGCGCGCGTGCGGCTGCGCGGGTGGTCAATGCGAACGATCCGGAGGCGCGGCAGGCGGCCGAGCGCTGGTTTGCGGCCTACGCGCAGGGCAGTGTGGGTGCGCTGGCGGCTGCCAGCGCGACCCCCTTCCGCTCCGGCGGCGGCGTGGTCGCCAAGAGCCAGGCTGACCTGAACAAGCTCTACAAGGCGCTTCTGGCCGAGGCGCCGGCCAAACGGGTCGTCGAGCGCATGCAGATCTACTCGGCCTCGTCGGTGCGCGGCGCGCGCGGCGGGCTGCCTCAATCGGGCGACGACGGCGCGGGCCAGCTGTTCGTAGTGGGCCGCCTGGGCGGTGAAGAATTCGTGCTGGTGTTGGCCAAGCACGACGGGAGCTGGAAGGTGGTGGGGCTGGATCGGTAGGCGGCTTGCGGCTGCGTGCGCGCTGGTCAGAAGCGCGAGGACGAAAGAGTCGAATCGCCGCCGCGCCAGACCCGCTGAAGGCGCTCCTCGACCGCGCTCGCATCGAGAGCGCGCGCCTCCAGCGAGCGTGCGAGCCCGCGCAGAGACCAGCCGTTCTCCGGGTTGCGCGCCAGGTCCTCCCGGTACGCCGTCTCCGCCTCGGCTGAGCGGCCGGCCCCGAGCAGGAGGGCGCCCAGGAACTGGCGCGCTGGCAGCGGCCATTCGCGCGGCAGCGCATCGGAGGCGCCGTCCTCGATCTGGGCGGCCTCGCGCAAGCGCGCGATGGCTTGGGCGGGTGCGCCCTTGGCGCCGACCAGCTCGCCGTCGAGCAGGCGGGCCGCGATGCGGACCGAACGCGCGCCTGGCCCCACCTCCCCCAGCGCCGCCTCGGCCGAGCGCAGGGCGTTAAGCTCGCCTTCCGCTTCTGCAAGCTTGCCCTTTCGCACAAGCGCCAGGCCGCGCGCGAAATGCCAGAGCGCGACCGAAGCGGTCTGGCGCGCCCCCGGCGCCGGCTCGGTCAGCGCCTGATCCCAGAGCCCGAAGCGCACCATGGTCAGCCCAGGCGCGGCTCCGATCCCGTCGAGCATGTGCTCGAGCATCGGGCTCACGTCGGTCAGCGCCTGCCCGACCAGCGCACGCGCAGCGGCCAGCGCTGCCGGTCCGTCGCCGCGCATCATCTCGGCCTGCCACAGCATCTGGTGCTCGTGGGTTCGATACAGGCGCTGGAACGCGGGCTGCCCGGCGGCCTTGGCTGCGGCCTCGTCGGCGGCCAGCGCGGCCCGCAGCGCATCTGCGGCCGCATCCCACTGGCCGCTGTGCATGCGCAGATGGGCGGGCAGGTGGGCCATGTGGCCGCTCAGTTGCGCCAGCGCCGCCACTCGGTCCGCGACTGCATCCGCAAGCGGCGTTCGCGAGGTGCGCTCGATGAGATGCAGATACACGTGGGCCGCACCCGGGTGGTCCGGCGCATGCGCCAGCGCCGCCTCGAGCGCACGCCGCGCCGCGCCCAGATCGGCAGCCGCCGCAGCGGGCAGGGGCCCGGGTGCCGTGAACTCGGCCTCATGGACGTCGATGATTGCGAGCGCATGCAGGGTCGCCACGTCCGGGTCGTCGGGATAGCTGCGCACGATGGCACGCATGCTGGCAAGATGAGCCACCAGCAGCGGCGTGCGCGCTGCTTCCGGATCCGCGATCGTGCGCGCGGACAGGGCAATGATGAGGTCGCGGTCGACAGGAGCGACCGCGTTCCGCCGCACCGCCAGGGCCAGCGCGCGGCCGATGGCAGCGTGCGCCTCGGGCGCCCGTTCGCGGGAAGGCTCCTGCGCACGCTGGCAGGCGCCTCGCCGGGGACGGTCTCGGTTGGGAGCGCGCGGCCCGCCGCAGGCGGGCCGGCAGCCCGCCTCCACGATCGGGTTGTTGCGGTGCTGGCCCAGACTGAGCGCGATGCCAAAGTGCGCCATGGCGCAGTCCGGATCCAAGCTGGCTGCGCGGCGAAAGCCGGCGAGCGCGTCGTCGACGTGAAAGGCATAGAACTGCCGCAGCGCCTGGTCGAACGCGCGTGTGGCGTCGTCGTTGACGCAGTGCACGCTGGGGCGGCGGTAGGGCTCGGGCTCGTCGGCGACTGCCGTGGGCACACCCACGCACAGCAGCACGCACAGGCCCCAGAACCTCGCTCCCCGCATGCCCGCCCCCTCGCTCCGTCTCCAGCTTACTCCAATCTGATAAGAAAAGGGCCGGCTGCGCGTCGCGGCCGGCCCTTTCGGCTCGTCGAATGTGGGTGTTACGATTTCTTGACGTTGCTTGCCTGCAGTCCCTTGGGACCCTCCACGATCTCGAATTCCACCTGCTGGCCCTCGGCCAACGACTTGAAGCCTTCACCCTGGATGGCCGTGTAGTGCACGAACACATCCGGCCCGTCCTCGCGGGCGATGAAGCCATAGCCCTTCGCATCGTTGAACCATTTCACTCTACCAGTAGCCATCATTCTGCCTCCTGACATGCAACTGGCCGGCACGGGTTTCTAATTATGATGGGGAATTGATTCGGGCCCCCGAGCCCGCCGGACCGACCCCTCCCAATAAGGGCGGCCCCAATCTATTCGACCCCTTGGCAGAGTCAAGGAAATTCAGCCCTGAACGGTCGGTTCCTCAATACAACTTTTTAATTTTGCTCCCCCGGTAGTAGTGGCGCAGGATGTCGGCGTACTTGTAGCCCGCTTCGGCCATGCCGATGGCGCCAGTCTGACACAGGCCGACGCCATGGCCAAAGCCGCCGCCCAGGAACACGAACGCGCTCGGCCGCCCGCCGCTGCGCTCGACATCGACCACGAACATGCCGCTGTGCAGGCCGCCCAGGAGCTGTCGAATGCGCAGCTCGCCCCGCACCACCTTGCTCGCGCGCTCGCCGCGCACCTCGAGCGCTCGCGCGCGCCCGGAGACCCCGCGCTCGAGCACCAAAAGCTCGCGCAGCGGACCTACGCCGAGCGGCGCCACCAGGTCGGCCAGCTCCTGCGCGCTGCGGCGCACGGTCCATCGAAAATTGCGGCCGCCGTGGGGCCCGCGGTTGCAGAAGGCAGGCGGGGCCGCAGCCAGAAAGTCGCGCACATTGGCCTCGTTGATGGCCCCGCCGAAGCGGGCAAATGCGGCCGCCTCCGCGCCCGCCACGTCGGGCCGGCCGCGCAGCGCCGGGTCGGCCGGCATGTCGTCCCACACGTTCTCGTTGGACTCGGTAAACCCGCCGCAGCTCGAGCTGTAGACGGTATCGACCAGGTCGCCCACCCCCTCGCGGAAGAGCACCTGGCCGCGCGTGGCCGCAATGGCGGCCGTGGTGCGCGGATTTTCGCGGCCGGCACCCGCATAGACCTGGCAGTGCTGCGACGCGCACACAAGATACGGGTCGCCCAGGTGACGGGTGCCGATCTTGGCCAAAAGCTCCGCGCGGGCAGCCACCGCTTGCGACTTGAGCGCCTCCTCGGGCGCGTTCGGGTACATCTCGGCCGGCAAAAGGCCCGCCAAGAGCTTGTCCTCGGGTACCGCATTGACCAGCGCCAGCGTGCCCGCGCGATCGACCGCGACGTAGAGCTTGCCCCAATACGAGCGATCTTCGCGGCCGTGGTTGGGATAGCCGACCCCGAATTCGACCCGGCGCGCGGTGAGCTTGCCGCCCGCATCGCGGGGCGCAAACCAGAGCGCGCCCTCGGCGCGCACCTCGACCCCGCCCGGCCCATGCGCGACCACGGTGCCGCGCGGCCGCTCGAAAAGCTCCGCATGCACGCCCGGCTCGGCGTGAAAGCGGCGCCGCAGATCCTCGCCCGCGCGCTCGGCCGCGCCAAAGTCTGGATACGGGCCCACGCCGACCACGGTCGCGCGCCGGTCCAGGACCTCGCCCGCCACCCCGAACACAGTGCCGACCTCGAAGCTTTTCGGGTCGAGGCCGCGACCGCGCCATCGTGCGAGCGCGGCCGGCACATCGGCTTTGCTCGCCACCGGAATGCGCTCGACCACCGTGAAGTAGCGCATGCGCGCGGGCGCGCCCCCCTCGAGCGTGACCCGCCAGTCGCCGCCGCCGCGCACCTCGGGCCCACCCTCGCCGAGCGGGAGCACGCGGATGCCGTCGCCGCCCACGACGATCTCGGTCTGGTGCTCCATGAGCTGGACCGTCACGATGGGCAGGCCTTCGCGCGTGAACGCGAACTGGGTCGAAAACAGCATGCGCAGTCGGTCGCCCAGGTCGTCCGCGTGCGCAGGCAGCACGAGCGCGGTCAGGGCCAGCGGTAGCGCGCGCCTACAGAAGCTCATGGCTGGTGATGTGGCGCAGGTTCATGAAGTTGATCGTGAAGTGCGCGGCGATGGGCGCACCCAGGTCGCCCAACCAGCGCGCGAGCACGCTCATGGCCAGGCCCATGAGGAAGGCCGAGACGGTCCAGGGCAGATAGCGCCGGCCGGGCCCGATGTGCAGGAGCGCAAACACGGCCGACGAGGCCCAGATCCCGATCGCGGGCAGCAGCGCGCCGCGGAAAAACACTTCCTCGCCCACCGACGAGGCCAGTGCGAGCAGAAGGATCTCGGCCTGGCCGAGCTCGCCCAGAAGGGCCCGGAACTCACGATGCAGAAGGCGCGCCCATTCGAAGCGGTGCACGGCCAGCCGCGACAGGAACACCACGAAAAGCCCGAGCGCGACCCCGCACAGCGGCGACAGCGCCAGCTTGAGCGGGCCCGTCTTGGCGCCCGGCAAGGTATAGACGTTGGCGTCGCCGCGGTAGCCGCCCGTCAGCACGCCCGCCAGCGCGAGGGCGGCATACAGGCCCAGCACGAGCTGCGCGCGGCCGAGGCGCGGCGGCTGCGGTGTCGGGGGGAGCTGCTTCATGGCTCTGCTGGCGCGTCGCGAGTGTAACACGCGGGGCGCACCGGGAGTCGAGCGCGGCTAGCGTGAGAAGGGATCGACCAGTGAATCGCGCACCCGTTGCCTTGGTGCGGGTGCGGGCGCGAGCCGCGGTGCAGGCGGGAGCGGCGCGGCGACGCCTCGGGCGGGGGTGGGGGCATGGGAAGGGGCAGGCGGCGCCACGTTGGGCGCTTCCTGGGTGTGCAGGTGCCGGCGCGGATGGGGCGGGGCCAGGGGCACCAGCTGGACCAGAAGCTCGACCGAGCTGCCGGGCTCGACCTGACAGAGCTTCTGAAAGCGGCCCTGCGGAGCCGTGACCTCGATTCGGTGCAGTCCCGCCTCCACCTCCACGACGCGCGCGCCCGCGTGCTTCGCGGCTGCCGTCGGGCGATCGTCGAGCGCAATGGCGGCGTCCGAAAGCTCGCCCCGGAGCAGGATGCTTCCGGTCGTCTTTGCGGGGCTGAGGACGAGTGGGGGCGACGCGGCAGCGATCGGGGCGCGCAGGATCGCGGGCCGCTCGGGCTGGCGCTGGCCTCGATGACCCAGCACAGCCAGAAGCATCGCAATTGCAGCCGCGCCCGCGCCCATTCCGACCATCCCGACCCAGAGCGAGCGCTGTCGGCTGGTGCGGGCCGACCGCGCCGGGCCGGTTGCGCCGTTCGGCAGAAGCGGCTGCGCAACCTTGGGCGGCACCGGGAGCGGCAGCATGCGCTGGGTAGGCTGGACCGCCGCCAACTGACGGCGCAGCTGCGCCAGCGCGGCCCGGATCTCGAGCCAGGTCGGCCTGCGATCCGGATCCTTGTCGAGCATCTTCAAGATCAGCCGCTCGAGCAGCGGCGGCACCTCGGGCCAAAAGCTCGAGGGCGCGGGCGGGGGCTGCGCGAGCTGCATCGCCACCACGTCGGCGACGTTGTCGGCATGGAACGGGAGCCGTCGGGTCGCAATTTGGAATGCGAGCACGCCCAACGAATAGATGTCCGAGCGCGCATCCGCGCCTTTGCCACGCGCCTGCTCGGGCGAGAAATAGAAGGGCGTGCCCAGCAGGGCGCCTTGGCTCGTGGTGGCGCTTTCGGGCGGCGTGTCGGGCTGGGTGAGCTTGGCGATGCCGAAGTCGAGCAGCTTGACCTTGTACGCGCCGCCCGAGGGGCTGAGGAACACGTTGTCGGGCTTGAGGTCGCGGTGAATGACGCCCTGCCGATGCGCTGCCTCCAGGGCGTCGCTCACCTGATCCAGGATTTCGAGCTGTTCCCCCAGCGGCAACCGCTCGCGCGCCAGGTGGGCGGCCAGGGTTTCGCCCCGGAGCCATTCCATGACCAGGTAGGGCCGCCCGTTCGGGAGCTTGCCGAACGCGAACACATCGACGATGTTGGGGTGGCCGATCTGATTGACCGCGCGCGCTTCCTTGACGAAGCGCGCCACCGCATCGGGACGCTGCGACATTTCCTCGGAGATGACCTTGACCGCGACCTGCTTGCGGATCAGCGGTTGCACGGCCCCGTAGACGATGCCCATCGCGCCTCGACCCAGCACGCACTGAATCTGGTACTCGCCCACCAGGCTGCCCGTGCTCAGGTCGGAGTCGGCGTCGCGCAGCGTGGCATCGGGTGCAGGCGGCGGGCCCGGCTTGGGCAGCATGCGCGCAGCGTTATAAGCACGCTCCAGCGGTTGGCCAGAGGTGGGGCGCGGCACCCGCGACACGTAACCCGCGCCGCAACAGGTGAGGGGTCTTGTAGCGGGATCCGTGACCTGGGGCCCCCCCGCCGCGAGCCCCTTGGCATCGGCGGCCGGTCGCACGGCCACGCAGGATCATTCGCTTTCCCAGGGCTGGCAGCGGCCCGCCGGTGAGCCGCGGTCGCGCACTGGCTCACTCGTTGCAACCCGATCGGGAAGGGAGGACATGCCGCGAGCCTTGGAGGGAATCGGGGTGGGCTTGCGCTACGAGTTCGCGCACCAGCTCATCGACACCTCGCGCCAGGTCGACTGGCTCGAGATCGTCCCCGAAAACTGGATGGGCGCGGGCGGGCTCACCCGCCGACTGCTCGATCGCTATTGCGAGCGCTGGGTCGTGGTCCCGCACAGCATCTCGCTTTCGATTGGCGGCATCGATCCGCTCGACGAGGAGTTTCTGGGCGAAATGGCCGCGCTGTGCCGCCGGCTCGATCCGCCGTTCTGGAGCGATCACATCTGCTACGCGCGCATCGGCGGCACCTACTTGAACGACCTCCTGCCGCTCCCGTTTACCGAGGAAGCCGTCGAGCACACCGTGCGCCGGCTGGCCGCGGTGCAGGCCCGGTCCGAGGTGCCGCTCATCCTCGAGAACGCGACCTTCTATGCGCACATGCCCGGCTGCACCATGGATGAGGCCAGCTTCTTGAACGCGATCCTGGTGGGATCGGGTTGCGGCATGCTGCTCGACCTCAACAACGTCTACGTCAACAGCCAGAACCACGCGTTCGATTCGCGCGCGTTCATCGACCGGATGCGGCTCGAAAGGGTGCGTCAGATCCACCTGGCCGGTCACACGCTGGATGCGGCGCAAGGGGTCATCATCGATACCCACAAGGGTCCCATCATCGACGACGTGTGGGCGCTGTATGCCTACACAATCCGGCGCGCCGGCCGACTCATCCCGACCCTCATCGAGTGGGACACCGACATCCCGGCGCTCGACGAGGTTCTGGACGAGCTCGACCGTGCGCGCGCGTGCGCCCGGACCGCCCTCGCCCAGGGGCTGCGAAAGGCGTCATGAGGCTCGCGGAGTTCTATCGAGCCATGGCGCCCTTCTTGGTCGGACAGGTGTCGCACGCGGAGGCGGTGCGCACGCTCTACGGCGAGCCGGAGCCGCAAAGCCTGGATGCACGTCGTCTGCGGATGTACTCGCGTGCCTATCGGCTCACCAGCGTGGAGATGCTCGACCAGAGCCATCCGCTGTGCCGGTGGGCCGTGCTCAGAGATGCCGACGAGAAGCGGTGGGGCGAGCTGGCGCGCCGGTTCTTCGAGGCCTACCCGCAGCGCGATTTCCGGTACCTTTCCTGTGTCGACGCCTTTCCAGCTTTTCTGGAGCAGATGGCCGGAGGCCTGAATCTCCCGGCCTGGCTGCCCGAGCTGGCTGATTTCGAGCAGCGGATGCGACGGGCCCGGCTGGCGCTCGACCATTCCGCCGATGCGACACCCGAGAGCGGGCCGCTGCGGCTGGCCGGAACCGTCGAGCAACGCGACTACAACTACGACCTCGTGGGCTGGCTGGAACCGCCCGAGAGCGAGCGGGCGCCCGCGCCGGTGGCCGAGCGGACCCTCGTTCTGTTCTGGCGCGACCGCGACCTTCACGTCCGGCGCGAGACCATCGGGCAGCGCGAGCGGGTCGTGCTCGAACGGGTGCGAGACGGCACCCCGCTGGCGGCACCGGTGCCGCCGGGGCTGGGGGCGGTATCCGACCAGCTCGTACAGATTCTCGAGAGGCTACGGCAGGTCGACGTGGTGCTGGGGGAACGTTAGCCTGCCGTAGCCTCGTCCAAACGGCGCTCGCTGGCCGTCCGGGTTGCCGTGGGCTTACAATCACGGCGATGCGAAGTGGCATCGGGCGCCTGCTTCTTCTGTGCTGCCTCTCCTGCGCCAGCGGGCACTACGAGCAAATCGGATCGACGGGCATCACTCCGTTCCGGCTCGAGCGCTATGACGTCTACCTGGCCAACGGCCTGCGCGTCATCCTCGAGCCCGACCACCGTTCGCCGATGGTTGCGCTTACCACGATGGTGCGCGCGGGGGCGGCGCAAGATCCGAGCGGCCGAAGCGGCCTGGCCTACCTAACCGCGCGCCTGACGCTGCGAACGCCCGATGCTTCGGCCAGCACGCGTCGCGAGGCCTATGTCGTGACCGCGGCCGCCGAGGCCTCCGCCGTCGCCGACGTCGATCAGACCACGCTGGAGGCGACCGGGCCCAGCGCCATGGTGGGCCTCTTGCTCCGGCTGCAGGCCGCGCAGCTTTACCATCCGCTCGACGGTCTCACCGCGGAAGCGCTGTCGGCCGAGCGAGCCCAGATCGATCGCGAGCGGCAGCTCCGCGTCGAGGCGGTCGATTCGCACGAGATCACGGCGCATCTGCGGCGGATCCTGTTCCGCAGCGACCAGAGCTATGCCCGCTCGCCCGAGGGCGATCCGGCCGGCCTTGCCGCCGTTTCCCGCTCCGACGTGGAGGCGTTCGCGCGCAGGTACTACACGCCCGCCCAGGCGACCCTGGTCGTGGTCGGTAACGTCGAGCCGTCCCGGATGCAGGCGATGGTGAGCGCGATCTACGGATCGCCAGTCAGCCGTGCCGCCGGCTACGACGACTGGACCTTCCACCCGCAGCCCGTGGCGGCGGCGGCGCCCCTCAGGGAGCTCGAGACCGTCGAGGGGGACGTGGGCTCGCCGGAGCTCTTGATGGGGTGGCTGCTGCCGGGCCGCTACGACACCTCTGCGCCTCCGGGTGAGCTTTTGGCGTCGGTGGCACAGCATCTTCTGATTGAAGCCAGCTGGCCGCCGGCGCGCGAGTTGGGCCTGATGCAGCCGGTGACGGCGCTTCATCACGCGCAGATCGCACCCCCGCCGTTCGTGCCCGAGCGGGCGACGCCGCTGGCCAGCAGCTGGCTGTCGCCGCGACAAGACGGCGCGCCCGACTCTCCGAATACCTGGAGAAGTCCGTTCGCGTTGGACCGGATGTCCGTCTTGTCCGGCCTGCCCGGTCGATCGTTGGACACCGACATCGCCAGCATCGAGGTCTTCGCGGTTCCGGGCGTGTACGCGAGCATGCTGGTGTGCCGCGTCAAGCTGCGCGAGGGCTCTCATCCCAAGGCCACGGTCGAGAACGTGCTCGAGCACCTGCGTCCGCTGTGGGAAGACAAGCGTCACCGGGAAGTGTTCCTGACCCGGGCCGAGCTGTCCGTTCAGGTAGTGCTGGAATCCGAGTCCCTGGCCGGGCGCAGCCGTCTCATTGCCTCGCTGGCCTCCTTCGTGGGCGGCTCGCATGCCATCTCCAAGACCCTGGATCGGCTGAATACGCCCGTGGTCCGGGTCTCCGAGTTCGCGTGGGACTATCTGCGACGCGACCGGATGCGCGCGCTTTTGCTGGTGCCGCGCCCCCGCGACTCCTCGATCGTTCTCCTGCCCGCCCGCTCGCCGTCGCCTGCGGCCGCGCTTGCGCCCCCTCCCAGCACCCGCGAGACCAGCGAGCACCTGACGCTGGGCCTCCCGCACGACGTGCGTACGATCGATCCCGAGACGATCAACTCGGTCACGCTGAAAAATGGCATCGAGGTGATCACTGTGACGCGTCGAGTGATCCCGGTGGTCACGGTGGGTGCAATGCTGCGCGTGGGTCTGGGATCAGGTCGGCCGCTCGGAGTGGTCGACGCCGCATTGCGGGTCACACGGCCCGGTCGACGCTTTGGCCTGCCCTCGGACTTTGGCGTGATCGAGCTCGAGGACGCGCGACCCGACACCATCACGTTCGAGCAGCACGGCGGCGTCGAGCATCTCGGAAAAATGCTCGCGATCCTGTCGGATCGCTTGAAACACCAATACGTCGACCCGGTGGACTACGAGAACTTTCGGCGGTACACGCTTCCGGCCTGGCGCCGCGAGGAGAGCCGCCCCCTGGCGCGCGCCGACCGCGAATTCTGGAAGGCTCTGTTCGGCGAGCACGCGTTCGGTTTCCGAGCCGTCGCCGCGGACCTGGCCAAAGTCACGGTCGACGACGTCAGACGATGGCTGGCCCTGACCTACCGGCCCGAGAACCTTGTGGTCGTGATCGCCGGCGACGTCCACCCCCACGACTCGGTCGAGCTGGCGCGCACCTGGCTCGAGGACTGGCAGAACGACACCACGCTGCCGCGAGGTGAAGTCCACATGATGATCCCCGAGCTGGAGGCCCCTGACGAGGCCGACACGGTGATCGTGACGCGACGGCCGGGCTCGCCCATGGCCGACATCCGGCTGGGCTGCCTGCTTCCGGACTCGGTCGGGGAGCGGGACGTGGTGGCGTACGACCTGGCGTCCGAGCTTTTGGCGCGCCGCCTCGAACGCAGCCTGCAGCCCGCCGTCGGTGGCGCGGGAGTTGCCAACGACTCCGGCCGGCTGCTCGGCGGCACCACCGTGCTCGTCGTCTCGACCACGGTCAACGCCCCGGCTGCGGCCGCAGTGGTCCGGGGCCTGCGCGCTCATCTCGACCAGCTGGCTTCCGGGCCCGCCACGGCCGCGGAGCTCGACGAGGCCCGGTGGTCGGTCATGCGGCGGCATCTTCAGTCCCTTTTGAGCGCTTCCGAAACCGTTCAGGCCATCCTTGAGGTACGCAAACGTGGGCTTTCCGTAGGTTGGTTCCAGCGCCTGGCTCCACGCCTGGGCCAGACCTCGGCCGCGCAGGTGCAGGGAGCCTTTGCCGCGTGCGCACAGCGGACCGTGCTGTCGCTGGTGGCGGAGGAGCCCCATGCTTCCACGGCGGCGGCCGAGTGGAAGCGGGCCGAGGCGCGATAAACTCGAGCGGCGTGGGCCCGGACCGTATTACAATGAAGAATCGACTGTGGAGGCGGGAGGCCGCGCATGAAGACCAGGATCGCAACAGTCCTAGTGGAGGGCGAGACGGCGGCCGCGGCCAGCAGGCTCGCGCGCGAGGTGCGCACGCGGCTCGGTGAGATCGAGCCGACGCTGCTGACCTTCTTCGCGTCCAGCGAGCACTCGCTTGCTCGGATGGCGCACGCGCTGCAAACGGAATTCAGGGGCGTGACCATCCTGGGCGCATCGACCGCGGGCGAGTTCATCGAGCAGCGAGATGCCAAGGGCGCAGTCGCACTGTTCGCGCTGGCGGGCGACTACCGAACCTTTGGCGGGATCGGCAGCGGGCTCAAGGAAAACCCCGAGCGCGCGGTCCGAGAGGCGCTGGACGGGCTGCCGCGCGAGCTCAATGGGTACCCGTACACGACCGCTCTTCTGCTGCTCGATCCGCTGGCCGGAAACGCCGAAGAGGTGACGCTCATGACCGGGGCCGCGCTCGGACAGCATGTGCGGCTGGCCGGGGGCGCAGCCGGCGACGACCTGCACATGAAGGCGACCTGGGTTGCCTCGGGTGCGCGCGCCGCCAGCGATGCAGTCGCAATCGGGCTCATCTTCTCCAGGACCCCGCTCGGGGTCGGCGTTTGTCACGGCCACCGCCCGCTGTCACAGCCCCTCAAGGTGACCCGCGCCCAGGGAAACGTGGTCCGCGAGGTCGATGGCAGGCCGGCCTGGCAGGTCTGGCTCGAGCAGACCCGGGCGCACGCAAAGGCGGTCGGGCTCGACACCAGCAGCATGGGGCGGGAAGAGGAGGGTGCCTTCCTGCTGCGTTATGAAGCCGGTCTGGCGGCCGGGCGCGATTACAAGATCCGGGCTCCTTTGGCGCGGCGCGCCGACGGATCGATCGATTTCGCGTGCGGAATCGCCGAGGGTGCGGTGATCCGAATCACCGAGAGCATCCCAGCGCAGCAGGTCGCGAGCGCGCGCGAGGCGGCCCGGCGCGCGCGCGCCCAGCTGGGTACGCAGAGCGTCGCGGGCGCGATCGTGTTCGATTGCATCTGCCGGAAGCTGATCCTGGGCCCCGAGTTTGCGCAGGCGGTCCGCGGCATCTCGGAGGAGCTGGGCGGGGTGCCCATCGCAGGATTTGAAACCTACGGCGAGATCGCGCTCGACGTGGAGGACCTGAGCGGGTTCCACAACACGACCACCGTGGTGTTGGCGTTCCCACACGGATAGACTGTCCAGCAGGATGACTGAGCCCAAGGACCCGACGCGGCTCTCGATGGCGGACATCGTCTCGCGACTCGCGCCGACGCTGGGCCAGGAGAAGGGTCAGGCCGTGGTCGCCGAAGCGGTTGCCGGGCTCGGGTTTGCGCCCATCCTGGGCTTCACCTCGGCTCAGGTGTCGATGATTTTCGACGTCCTGGAGCGCACGCCGGGCCTGGTGGGACTGGCCGCGCGGTTCGCCCGGTCGAGAGCGCCCGACGGGGGGCCCTTTCTGCCGCCGTTCGCAGGCCCGGCCGACCCGTTCGCTGCCTACGGCGCCGATCGTCTTTCGCGCGACGATCTGGTGGCGCTGTTCGCGGGTCCACTCGGAGAGGAAAAGGCGCGTGAAGTGGTCGCAGCCGCGCTCGACCGGCTGGGCACGAAGGCCGCAAGCTTCGATCGCGAGCAGTCCATGACCGTGCTCGATGCCCTGTGCGGCGAGCCCGGGCTGGTGGGGACAGTCGCCCGCTTCGCGAAAGTTCGGCTGATCCTGCGGCCGGTTTTGAAGTAGGGGCGAACGGTCAGAGACGGCTCGGGGGGGCGGGACGACGCGCGACACCGCGGATGCTGGGTCGCGCCAGCGGGAACGCCTTGCGCAGGCTCTCGCGTCGCACCTCGCTGTCGGCCAGCTCGAAGCCGAGCGTGCGGATCGCCTCCTCGGTGCGGCGAGTCAGATGACAGTTGCCCATCAGGCGCATCCAGATCGGCTCGATTCGGCGCTGCCAGCGCAGTCGGCGCGAGTTGTCTTGGGCCGCCACATGCTCGATGAAGACCAGCCGTCCACCGGGCTTGAGCACGCGTCGGATCTCGGCCAGCGCGGTGGCCGGATCGGGCACCGAGCACAGCACCAGCGTGCACACGGCAGCGTCGAAGGTCTGGTCGGGCCAGGGCAGCTTGTCGACGGAAGCGTCCACGATCTCGACCACGCGACCCGCGACCCGCGCGGCCAGCCGGCGGCGCATGGCCGGATCGGGCTCGGCCAAGACCAGGCGCTCCACGGCCTTCGGGAAGTGGGCCAGGTTCGCGCCCGTGCCGGCGCCCACCTCCAAAACCGCGCCCTCGAGCGGCGCCAGCAGCTCGGCGCGCCATGCCTGGAGGCAGGCGCGCTCGGTCGCCTTCATCAGCCGATCGTAGAGCGCTGCGAGCAGGCGCGGCATCGAGCTGACCTCAGGCGCAGGCTCAGCGGGCCGGCCGGGCGCGCAGGAGCTGATTGACCTCGGCGTGGCTGATGTTGCCCTCGAGAAACTCGAATCCACCGCCCGCGAGCAGGCTTTGGGCAAGCTTCTGGGCGTGGCTCAAGGTGGCTCGATGCATCCCCGAGCCCAGGCTCACCCGCGCCACCCCGAGCGCAGCCAGCTCCGCCGGCGTCGGCGAGCGGGGCCCGGCCAGTACATTGAGCGGCGCCGGGATGCCCCGGGCCAGCTCGGCGATGGTGTCGCGATCGACCACGCCGGGAACGAACACACCGTCGGCACCGGCGGCGACATAAGCCCGCCCGCGCTCGAGGGCCATGGGCAGGCGCTCGCGCGGCTCACCAACGCCGGCCAGGTACACGTCGACCCGCGCGTTGATGAAGAGTGGCACACCAACCTGGTCGGCGGTGGCGCGTGCCTCCCGGATGCGCTCGACCTGCTCGCTCGTGGGAACGATGGCCTTCTCGTCGGGCCTCCCGTCCTCCAGATTCACCCCGACCACGCCGGCCGCCAGGATCTCGCGCACCGTCTCGGCCACCGCCTCGTAGCCGCTTTCCATGTCCGCCGTGAGCGGGATGGAAAGCGCGGCCGCAATGCGCCGGGCCATCTCGACCATCTCGCCGCGCGAGATCAGCTGTCCATCGGCGTAGCCGAGCACGGCGGCCACGCCCGCGCTGCTGGTCGCCAGCGCCGGAAAGCCCAGCTCCTCGAACGCACGTGCGCTGACGACATCCCACACATTGGGAAGGATTAGAAGCTTGGAGCGATCGTGCAGTCGTTTGAACTGCTCGGCGCGCTCACGCTGTCTTGCGTCGGTCATGACGGTCCTCCTCCGCTCCGAGAGACGATCCAGGCCCACCGGAGTGTGACATGGCGCCCCCGGCTCGTCACCCGATTGCGCGCGGCGAGCAGGCATGCCCACGAGCTAGCCCCTGAGGCTCGCTTGCAGCTCGTGCCAGTCGGCCGCGGCTGGCCAGCAGGGAAGGTCCGGCCGGCACAGTCCAGGCCGATTCCGCTCTTGCTGCGCGGCCGGCCGGCTGGTCGCGCAGCCCGGACCCAGCATCGACAGAACACAGCCGGCCACGAGGATGCGTCGTCTCGCCGCCAACAGCCGAGGCCGCCCTTTCATTTGGGCGGGAGGGTTTCGTCGCCCTCGGCGCGCTTCTTGGACCTGTAATGCGTGACCCGCAGGATGCGGTCGGTGGCCGGGTCGATCCTCACGATGAACGTAAAGTAGATCTGCTCCTCGCCGATGCTGTCGCGCGGCGGGTCGTTGACGTAGACCCACCGTTCGTTGCCGACATCGGCCGACCAGCATTCGGCGGGTCCGACCGAAGCGTGGTCGGGTGCATACCTCCGGATGGCCTCCAGGCAACGTTCCATGTGCTTCACGCGCCCCATGTTACCTCAAGTAAGCTCGCGCGCCTCGGCGGCGCCACCCGCCTGTGCCAACACCTGTAGGAAGTCCTCGCTCCAGGTGAGCGCGGTCGTGCGCGAGACCACGTCGAGCAGCTTGCGGTGCCGCACGCGGCGCTCCT
>DATFWX010000100.1:0-6884 GCA_035258845.1 Polyangia bacterium
GCGCCCGCCGCGCTTGATCCCGCGCACGGGCGCACAGGAGATGCTGGGACGGGCCGCCGATCCGGTCTTGAATCCAGCGGCCGCGCTCAATCCCGAATCGATGCTCGCGTTCATGGTCAGCCTGTCGGGGTTGCCCCCACCGACCGAGGACACCGACATCGAGCGCGTCGATGCCTTCCAGGTTCCAGGCGCGCAAGCGACGCTCCTGGTGTGCCGGGTCAAGCTGCGCCAGGGCAGCCATCCCGAGCACTCGGCCGAAAACGTGCTCGACCGGCTGCGCCGGATGTGGTACCGGACCAGCCCCCTTCAAGAGCAGGCGCACTACCTCACCGTCCAGCTGACCCGCGCGGCCGTGGTCGCACGCATGATCCTGGACGCCGAGGACCCGGTCGAGCGCGGGCTCCTGACCGCCCAGT
Source organism: Polyangia bacterium (assembly GCA_035258845.1). Lineage (GTDB taxonomy): Bacteria > Myxococcota_A > Polyangia > JAHFDS01 > DATFWX01 > DATFWX01. The sequence goes on from DATFWX010000100.1 coordinate 417, forward strand.
GGGCTCATCTGGGCTCGGATCCGCGCATGTACACGCGGACGCTCGGGGCCGTGCTCGAAACCACGCCCGGCCACATCGAGGACTTTGCGTGGGACCACCTGACCCGCAAGCGCGCGCGCATGCTGTACGTGACCCCGCTCCAGGCCAGCCCATCGTCCGCGCGCGTGGCCGGAAGCGGGCGCGCGATTGCAGGCGCGGAGGCGGTGACGGCGGCGCCGGGGTTCGCACCGGCCGCGATCGGTGATCTCGGTCGCCCGCTCGACATGGGCGCGTTCCGCACGCGCAAGCTCGGCAGTGGGGTCGAGGTGATTGCGGCCCGTCGCACCGGCATTCCGGTCCTGACCCTGGGCCTGTCGCTGGGCGGCGGCACCGCCACCGAGCGCCCGCTGGGAGTGGTCGAGGTGGCCGCCCACGTGGCCACGGTCGGGCACCGGTTTGGCAAGCCCAGCGATTTCGGCGCGCGCGCGTGGGGTGAGAACGCGCCCGATGGCATCCGCTTTTTTCTGCGCTCGGGCGCCGATCACGTGGGCAAGATGCTGGCCATCTTGTCCGACCGGCTGAAGAACCAGGCCGTGCCCGGCGGCGCGGTGGACGATTTCAGAAAGTACACGCTGCCGCTCCTGGCCAAGCAGGAGCAGACGCCGTCTTCGCGCGCCGACCTCGCGTTCTGGACCGCCATGTACGGCGACCATCCGTATGCGCGCCGGGCCTCCAGCGCCGACCTTCAGCGCATCCGCGGAGGCGAGGTCGAGCGCTGGCTGCGCTGGGCCTATCGGCCCGACAACGCGACCGTCGTGGTGGTGGGCGACTTCGAACCCGAGCGTGCGCTCGAGCTGGCCGAGTACTGGCTCGGCGATTGGAAGAGCGATGCGCACCTGCCCAAGGGCGAGGTCTCGGTCGAGTTCCAGCCGCTCGGCAAGGCGCCCCCACCCCCGGTGCGGCCACCCGGCTCGATCGTGCTCGTGACCGACCGGCCGGGCGCCACCCAGGCGCAGCTCCGGTTCGGGTGCCTGCTTCCCGAAACCAGCGATGAGCGCCGCGCGGTTGCCTATGACCTGGCAGCCGAGATCGTGGAACGGCGGATGGACGAGGTGGTGCGCAGCCGGCTGGGCGCCGGCTCGTACGTGCACGCGAGCGCGACCATGCTGGCCGGCGGCACCTCGAGCCTGGTCGCCGGAGCCAGCGTGGCCTCGGGCGACCTGCCCGCGGTCCTGCAGGCGCTGCGCGCGGATCGTGACGGCCTGGCGGCGGGCAGCTTCTCGGATGCCGAGCTCGACCGCGCGCGCTGGTCGCTCGCGCGCAAGTACGAGATCCACTACACGACCTCGCAAGCGATCGTGGAGGCGGTGCTGGAAGCGCGCAAGCGCGGCCTGGAGCTGGAATCGATCCAGCGCTATCCCACCCACCTGGCCATGGTCCAGCGCGGCGAGGTGCAGGCCGCCTTTTCGGCCTGCCGCGAGCGCGACGTGCTCTCGCTGGTGGGCCCCGAGGCCACGCTGAGAGCGGCGATGCAGGCAGGCTGGCAGGTGGTCAGGTAGCGCTGCGGCTGGCTCGGACCAGCGCTGCCAACGTGGCGGCGGCCCGGCCGTCGTCGAGCGCGGCCTCGGCTTGGCGCGCGCCGGCAGCCCAGTCCGGGGCCCTCCCGGCCACCACCAGGGTCGCGCCGGCAGCCATCACGACCGCGGCCCGCCCGGCCCCACCGCCACCCGCGAGGATGGCCCGGGCCGCCTCCGCGTTGGCGGCAACATCGCCGCCGCGCAGCCCGGCCGGGTCGTGCTCGGGCAGGCCGAACTCGCGCGGCGCCAGCGTGTAGGTGCGCACGCGTCCGCCCGGCTCCAGCTCCGCGACCTGGGTCGGACCGGCGGGCGCGATCTCGTCGAGCCCGCCGGCGCCATGCACCACCAGCGCGCGCTCCGAGCCCAGCTCGCCCAGCGCACACGCGAGCGGCTGGCACCAGCGCTCTTCGAACACGCCAATCACCTGCCGCGACGCGCCGGCTGGATTGGTCAGCGGGCCCAGCACATTGAAGATGGTGCGCGTGCCCAGCTCCTTGCGCGGCCCGGCGGCGTGGCGGGTCGCGCCGTGGTAGGCGGGCGCGAACAGAAACGCGATGCCGACCTGATCGAGGCAGCGCGCGGCCGCCTCCGGCGTGCACGCGACCTCGACGCCCAGCGCCTCCAGCACGTCGGCGCTGCCGGCGCGCGAGGACACCGCGCGGTTGCCGTGCTTGGCCACGCGAACGCCGCAGGCGGCCACCGCGAGCGCGGCGATGGTCGAGATGTTGATGGTCGCGCAGCCGTCGCCGCCGGTGCCGCAGGTGTCGACCACGACCGCGCCGGCGGGAGCCTGCCAGGGCAGCCGCACCGCGCGCGACCGCATCGCCCGTGCCGCCCCCACCACTTCGCCCACGGTCTCGCCCTTCATGCGCAGCGCCGCCAGAAGAGCGCCGATCTGCGCGGGCGTGGCCTGGCCGTCCATGACCGCACCAAACACGGCCGCGGTTTCGTCCGCGTCGAGATCCTGGCGCGCAAACAGCCGCGCGAGCGCAGCCTTCAGCTCCATCGCCCCCCCGACAGCGCGAGGAAGTTGCGCAAGAGTTTCTTGCCCGGCTCGGTCAGGATCGACTCCGGGTGAAACTGCACGCCCTCGACGCACAGCTCGCGGTGGCGCAGGCCCATGATCTCCCCCTCGGCGGTTTTGGATGCGACCTCGAGCGCGGCCGGAACGCTCGCGGGATCGACCACCAGCGAATGATAGCGCGTGGCGTCGAACGGGCTGGGCAGGCCCGCGTACAGCGTGCGCTGGTCGTGGAAGATGGGCGAGGTCTTGCCGTGCATGACGCGGGGTGCCCGCACCACCAGGCCGCCGAAGGCCTGTCCGATGGCCTGATGACCCAGGCACACGCCCAGCACCGGCACTCGGCCCGCAAACGCACGGATGATGTCGAGCGAGACGCCGGCCTGGTTGGGCGTGCACGGGCCCGGCGAGATCACCACACGCGCGGGCGCCAGCTCCTGCGCCTGCGCGACCGTCAGCTGGTCGTTGCGGAACACGCGCACCTGGGCGCCCAGCTCGCCCAGATACTGCACCAGGTTGTAGGTGAAGGAATCGTAGTTGTCGATCATGAGCAGCATCAGCGGCTCGCCCCCGCCAGCGCGAGCGCCTGCAGCACCGCGCTCGCCTTGCTCTGACACTCGCGGTGCTCGCTGGGCGGATGGCTGCCCGCCACGATGCCGGCGCCCGCCTGCACGTACACCTTGTCGCCTTTGGTGAGCAGGGTTCGGATGGCGATCGCGAGATCCATGTTGCCGGTGAAGGAAAGATAGCCGACCGCGCCCCCGTAGACACCCCGGCGCGTGGGCTCCAGCTCCTCGATGATCTCCATGGCCCGGATCTTGGGCGCGCCGGTGAGCGTGCCGGCCGGGAAGGTCGCGCGCAAGACGTCGAGGGCGCCCAGCCCGGGCGCAAGCTGGGCGCACACGTTGGACACGATGTGCATCACGTGCGAGTAGCGCTCGACCGTCATCATCTCGTCGACCCGGACGCTGCCGATGCGCGCCACCCGGCCCACGTCATTGCGCCCCAGATCGATCAGCATCACGTGCTCGGCCCGCTCCTTGGGATCGGAAAGCAGCTCCTCGCTGAGCCGGCGGTCGGTCGCCTGGTCAGGCGAGCGGGGACGGGTGCCTGCGATCGGGCGCAGCTCGACCACATCGCCGGTCAGCCGCACCATGACCTCGGGCGAGGCGCCGGTCACTTGGAGGTCGGGGAAAACCAGGTGAAACATGTAGGGCGACGGGTTGATCACGCGCAGCGCGCGGTAGACGTCGAACGGATCGACGCCGTTGCGGTCGGCCTCGAAGCGCTGCGACAGCACGATCTGGAAGGCGTCGCCGGCCAGGATGTACTCCTGGGCACGCGCGACCGCGGCCAGGAATTGCGGTTCCGGAAAGTTGGACTTGAGCGCTGACAGCTTCTGGCGCAGGGGCTCGATGGGCAAGAGCTCGACCGGGGCGGGCGTGCGGAGCCGGGTCACGATGGCGTCGATGCGGCGACAGGCCGCCTCGTAGGCCCCTTCGGGCGGCTCGCCCGGGCGCACAAGCGCGTTGGCGACCACCTTCAGGGTCTGGCGCAGGTTGTCGAAGATGACCAGCGTGTCGGTGACGATGAACTGGCAATCGGGCACACCGAGGTCGTCGAGCGCGCGCTCGGGCAGCCGTTCGAAGGCACGCACGAGGTCGTAGCCCAGATAGCCCACCGCGCCTCCGAAGAAGCGCGGCAGCCCGGGTGGCGGTTGGGGCCGGAAGGCTTTCAGGAGCTCGCCCAGCGCGCGCGCCGGATCCGGTGCCGGCCGCTCTTCGATGCGGGGCGCCTTTTCGCCGGTGACGTCGAACCAGCTCGTGCGGGCGCGGCCGCGTTGCCACCCAAACGTCGCCAGCGGCTGCGCGCCGATGAACGAGTAGGCGGCCCACTTCTCGCCGCCCACCACGCTCTCGAGCAAGAACGAGCACGGCCCACCGCCCAGCTTTGCGAACGCGCTCACGGGCGTCAGGGTGTCGGCCACGATTTCGCGGTACACCGGGATCAGGTTGCCGCGCTCGGCGCACGCGCGAAACTCTTCGCGCGAGGGGATGTAGCGGCCCGGCATCTTGAGGAACGTAGCACGAGATCGTGCTCGTGCTCGTTGACGTCGCCACCGCCGCCCCGTACCCTACCCTCCATGTCCCCGGACGCTCTTGCGCAGGTCGACCCGCGCGTCTACGAGCTGTGTCTCGCCGAGCAGCGCCGCCAGGCCGAGAAGATCCGCCTCATCCCATCCGAGAACTACGTCTCGCGGGCCGTTCTCGAGGCATCCGGCACCGTGCTCACCAACAAATACTCGGAAGGCTATCCCGGCAAGCGCTACTACGAGGGCCAGCAGGTGATCGATCAGGTCGAGCAGCTCGCGATCGATCGCGCCAAGGCCCTGTTCGGTACCGAGCACGCCAACGTGCAGCCTTACTCGGGCTCGCCGGCCAACCTGGCCGTGTACCTGGCTCTGGTGCCGCCCGGCGAGACCATCATGGGCATGGCGCTGCCGCATGGCGGTCATCTCACGCACGGCTGGAACGTGTCGGCGACCGGGAAGCTGTGGAAGGTCGTGCAGTACGGCGTGCGCCGCGAGACCGGCCGGGTCGACATGGCGGACGTGCGCGCGCTGGCGCGCGAGGCCCGTCCCAAGCTGATCTGGTGCGGCGGCACCGCCATCCCGCGCATCATCGATTTCCCGGCCTTCGCCGAGATCGCGCATGAGGTCGGGGCCCTCTTGTGTGCCGACATCGCGCACATCGCGGGCCTGGTGGTGGGGGGCGCGCATCCCAGCCCGGTCGGCCATGCCGATGTGGTCACCACGACCACGCACAAGACCCTGCGCGGTCCACGCGGCGGCATGATCATGGCGCGCGCGGCGCACGCGGCCGCCATCGACAAGGCCGTGTTTCCGGGCCTGCAGGGCGGCCCGCACAACCACACCACCGCCGCCATCGCGGTCGCGCTCCACGAGGCCGCGCAGCCGGCATTCAAGGACTACGCGCATCAGGTGGTCGCAAACGCGCGCGCCCTGGCCGCCGAGCTGAGCGCACGCGGCTTCGACCTGGTCTCGGGCGGCACCGACAACCACCTCATCCTGGTCGATCTGACGGGCAAGAAGATCCCGGGCAAGCCGGCCGCGCGCGCGCTCGACCGCGCCGGGCTGGTGTGCAACTACAACACGGTCCCGTTCGACCCACGCAAACCCTTCGACCCGTCGGGCATTCGCCTGGGCTCGCCGGCGGTGACCTCACGCGGCTTGCGCGAGCCCGAGATGAAGCGCATTGCGATCTGGATCGACACCGTTCTCAAGGCGCCCGACGACACCGCGCTGGCGGAGCGGGTGGCGGCCGAGGTGCGCGAGCTGTGCGCTTCCTTCCCGGCGCCCGGGCTTGGCCCGGCCTGACTCCCTTCACTTGGTCGAGGTCGGCTCGGCGGTCGCGGTGCCGTCGGTCGGGAACTCGATCAGGAGAAACTGATAGCCGCCTTGCGCTTCCAGCCGCTCGCTGTGCGCAGGCTTGCCGCGGGTCTGGATGTCGAGCGTGACCTCGCCCCGCCGCGCCGACACCTTGACGGTCTTGACCGGCGTCGCGAAAAAGTGGGTGTCGAGCGTGCGTCCATTGTTGCGCAGGTTCAGCCGCACACCGCGCAGGGTCACGCGGAGGCCGCCCGCGGCCTCGGTCACCTGGTAGGGCGCTTCGCGGGTCAGCTGGACGAACACGCGCGAGCCACCTTCGGGCTTCATCTCGAATCCGGTCCAGGTCACGCGCACCGGCGTCTTGACGCGCGGAGCATGCGGCGGGTCGATTTTTCTGCCCGGTGCAACGCCCCGGTAGCCTTCGTGGCCGATCGGGCCCACGCCTTCGGGCTCGAGGCCGATCGTGCCCTCATCGCCCGGGG
>DATFWX010000101.1:0-8776 GCA_035258845.1 Polyangia bacterium
GCGCCCGATCCGCAATTTCATCGAGCGCACGCACGAAATCGCCGAGGGACACGGCGACCTGACCCGCCGCTTCAAGCGCGAGCTGTACGGCAGCGACGAGCTGGCCGTGCTGGCCGAAAACATGAACCGCCTGTTCGACAACCTGCACACGCTGGCCTCCGAGGTGCAGCACGCCAGCCTGCAGGTGGGTGCGTCGTCGGCCCAGATCTCGGCGGCATCCAAACAGATGCTCGAGGGGGCCAAGGACCAGGCGGTCAAGATCGAGGGCTCGACCGCGGCCGTGACCGAGCTGTCAACGTCGATCCAGGCGGTTGCGCAGGGCGCCATGGAGGCGAACAAGGTGGCCAGCGCCTCCAGTGAGGCCGCGCAGCAGGCGATCGAGCGCATGGCGCAGCTGCGGCGCACGGTCGAGGAGGCGGCCGACAAGGGCCGTCAGCTCGGCGACTCGGTCAAGCGCATCGGCAACATCGTCGAGGTGATCCGGCAGATCAGCGAGCAGACCTCGCTGCTCGCGCTCAATGCCTCCATCGAGGCCGCGCACGCGGGCGAGCAGGGACGCGGCTTCGCGGTGGTGGCTGACGAAGTCAGCTCGCTGGCCAAGCGGGTGGGCCAATCGGCCAAGGACATCGAGGATCTGATCGCGACCATCACCGACCAGTCGGCCGAGACCGTGCGCTCGCTCGAAGGCGGGGCCACCGAGGTCGAGGGCGGCAGTGCGCTGGTGACGGGCACGCTCAAGAGCCTGCAGCAGATTGCGACCGTGGTATCGGATACCGCCAAGCAGGTGCACGACCAGGCCCTCGTGTCCGACGAGATCGCGCGCAACATGGACGCGGTGCAGAAGATTGCGCAGGAGGTGCTGGGCGCGAGCGAAGAGGCGGTGATCCAGGGCGAGCAGCTGCACACGCTGGCGCACGGGCTCGAGCAACTGGTGCGCGGCTTCAAGCTGGGCGAGGCAGCCACTGCCTCGGCTGGCGATGGGTCCCGGCGCGACGGCGAGCTGCGCGGAGCGGCCGAAACCGAGCGGGAGCGGCCGCGGCTGCCCGGAAAACCCGGAACCGGCGGGCCGGGGCCGGGGTCGGGGCCCGGCCGACCCCTCCACGGGTAGGCGCGGGTGGACGCGCTCGCGCGGGCTCGACAGCTTTTGGCGGCGTACGCGGGCCTGGATCCGCCCGCGTGGGCGCTGCGGGCACGGGTCGAGCTGCGCATGCTGGAGGCGGGCGCGAAGAGCCCCGAAGCCTACGTGGAGCGGCTGGCCAACGACCCGCGCGAGCTGGGTCTCCTGTGCGAAGCGCTGCGGGTGGGCGAGACGCGGTTCTTCCGGCACCGCGCGCACGTGGCGGCGCTGACGGGCCTGGTCATCCCCGACCTTCTGGCGCGGCGCGCGCAGACCCGGCGCCTTCGGGCCTGGAGCGCCGGCTGCGCGACCGGCGAGGAGGCCTACACGCTGGCCATGCTGTTGCTGGAAGCGCTGCCGCGCGGCTTCTCGGTGCGGGTTCTGGCGACCGATCTGAGCGCGGCCGCGCTTGCCCATGCGCGCACCGGGCGCTACTCGGAAGCTGCGGTCTCAGGCGTGCCCGCACAGCTGGCCGAGCGCTGGCTGGCGCGGGCTCGAGGCGGCGGGTTCGAGGTGCGTCCGGAGCTGGCTCGCGTGGTCGAGCTGCGCGAGCACAGCCTGACCGGCGCCGACTTCCCGCGCGAGCGCGACCTGATTCTGTGCCGCAACGTGCTCATCTATTTCGATCGGGCGGCGCGCGAGCGCGCGCTCGACCGGCTGCTGGTGAGCCTGGCGCCGGGTGGCTATCTGCTCCTGGGCTACGCCGAGTTTCTGCGCGGCCGCGACGGCGAGGTCGAGACCGTGCGTTCGCCCGACGGGGTGGTGTACCGCAAGCGCGAGCCGGGCGCGCGCAAAGGACCGCGAGCCGCGGCGCCGACCGCGCCCGTGCGCACGCGCATCCGCACCCCGACCCAGCCTGTGCCGAGAGACCTTGCCGGCGCCACCCGGTCCCCGCCCGCCACGGTCGCGCTCGACGGCGTGATTGGCGACGCCCGCGCCGCCACCGAGCGGCTGCGCGAGGTGGTGGGCCGGCCCGCCGCGGTGCTGCTCGACGGCGCCGAGTTCCTGGCCGACGAGGCCGCCGCCGCCATCCGGCGCGCGGCCGCGGCCGGACCGCTGGTGCTGGTGGCGAGCCGCGCTGGCGTCCTGCGCTGGATCGGGCGCACGGGCCTGTGCGACGACGTGCGCATCGCGCCCGACGTCGAGAGCGCCCACAGGGAGCTGGCCGGGGCATGAGCGCGACCGAGAAGCTGCTCGCCGAGTTCGCGCGCAGCGCGCCCGCCCTGGCCGCGGAAGTGCGCGCGGCGGTCGAGAGCGGCGATCGCGAGCGCGCTCGCAGCGCGCTCTATCGGCTGCGCACCCAGGCGGCGGCGCTGGGCCAGCTGGAGCTGGCGCGCTTTGCACGCACGCTCGAGGAGGCGCTGGGCCGCGCCGGCGTCGAGCTCTTGCGCGCGGGCGCCGACGCGCTTGCGCAGGCCGTGCGAGCGCTGGCGGCTGGACAAGCGCCGCCGCAGCTGGAGCCGGGTCCGCTCTTGCCGCCGCCTCCGGCCGCTCGGGGTGCGCCCGTGTCGTCGTCCGATGACGCGGTCTGGACGCCGACCGTCGACGCCGACATGGTCGAACCGTTCATCGAGGAGACCGGGCAGCGGCTGGATGGGCTGGCCCAGAAGCTTCTGCGCCTGGAGACGGCGCCGCACGACCTCGATCTGGTGCGCGAGATCCTGCGCGATCTGCATACCGTCAAAGGCTCATCCGCGTTCGTGGGCCTGCGCAAGCTCAACCGGGTGGCCCACACTTCCGAGGACCTGCTGCAGCGGGTGCGAGACGGGGCGCTGCCGGCCGATCGAGCGGTCATCGACGCGCTCCTGGGCGCGGGCGACGTCATGCGCGAGATCCTCGAGCGCGCGGCCGCGGGGCGGTCGATCGACGTCGACGTCGGGCCCGCGCTGGCGCGGCTTCACATTCCCGGTACCTTTGCGGCGCCGCCGGCGGAAGCGGAAGCCGCGGCCACCCCGGCGCCCGCCCCGGCCGCGGCACCCGCGGGCGCGCCCAGCCGCGGCGAGAAGGGCACGCTGCGCGTCGATTTCGAAAAGCTCGACCTTTTGCTCAACCTGGTTGGCGAGCTGGTGCTGGGCCGCAACGCGTTCGGGAGCGCCCTCGGCGGGCTGGGCTCCCTGGGCCGCGAGATCGAGGCGCAGCGGCGCATGGCCCGCCGGGCCGGCACCAGCGCGCGCGTGACGGCCAACGAGCGCAAAGCGCTGCTGCGCGCGCTCAGCGACGAGCTGGGCCGCACCAGCCGCGTGTTCGAGGAGACCACGCAGGATCTCGACGCCGCGGTGCTACGGCTGCACCACATTTCCGAAGAGCTGCGCGATCAGGTCATGAAGCTACGCATGGTGCCGATGGGGCGCACCTTGACCAAGTACCACCGCACGGTGCGCGAGCTGGGCTATCAGCTGGGCAAGAGGGTCCGCCTCGAGCTCCAGGGCGCCGACACCGAGCTCGATAAGCTGGTGGTCGAGCAGCTCGACGAGCCACTCTTGCATCTTGTGCGCAACGCAATCGACCACGGCATCGAGGCGCCGGAAGAGCGGCGAAAGAAGGGAAAACCACCCGAAGGCCTGCTGAAGATGCGCGCGTTTGGCCGCGGCAACCAGATCGTGCTCGAGATCAGCGACGACGGCGTCGGCATCGATGCCGCCAAGGTGCGGCGCAAAGCCGAGGAGAAGCAGCTTCTGCCGGTGGCCGAGCTGGCCGCGCTGTCCGACGAGCAGGTGGTCGACCTCATCTTCCGCCCCGGCTTCTCGACCGCGCCGCGGGTCAGCGAGATCTCGGGTCGCGGCGTGGGCATGGACGTGGTGCGCGAGACCCTGACCCGGCTCAAGGGGACGGTCGAAGTCTCGTCACGCCCCGATCAGGGCACCAGGTTCGTGCTCAAGCTGCCGCTCACGCTGGCCATCATCCAGGTGCTGCTCGTGCGCGCGGGCGGCGAGCTGCTGGCGCTTCCGCTCGACCTGGTGGTGCGGACGCTCGAGATCCCGCGCGCGGGCGTGCGGCGCTTGTACGCGGGACCCAGCTTCCGGCTGGCTGAGCGCGACATCCCCCTGCTCTCGCTGACCGACGCGCTGGGCCTTCTGCCCAGCGAGGAGCGCGAGCCCGAGCAGCCGCTGCTCGCGGTCCTGACCCAGATGCACGGCGAGCTGTTCGGCCTCCTGGTCGACCGCTTCGATGGCAAGCGCGAGATCGTGATCAAGGGCCTGGGCAGGCTGCTCGAGGAGGTGCCGTGCGCAGCCGGCGCCACGCTGATCGGCGAGCGGGTGGTTCTGATCGTGGACCTGCAGGCCGCGATTGCCGAGGGGCTGCGCCGCCTGGCGCCTGCGCGCGCGCAGGCGGCCCCGAAGAGCGCTCCCGCCAGCCCGCCCGCCCCGGTCCGCGAAAGCCCTGCGCACCGCATTCTGCTGGTCGAGGACTCGGACGTCGTGCGGCGCACGCTCGCGCGCACCCTGCGCCAGGCCGGCTACGACGTGATCGAGGCGCGCGACGGCCTGGAGGCGCTCGAGTTGGCCAGCCGCACCCGCTTCGATCTGGTTTCGACCGACGTCGCCATGCCCAACCTCGATGGATACGAGCTGACGCGGCGGCTGCGCGCACGACCCGACTACCGCCACGTGCCCATCCTCATGGTGACCGCACGCGCCGAGCGCATCGACCGCGTGCGCGGCTTCGACGCCGGGGTCGACGAGTACATCGTCAAGCCACTCGATCGCGCGGAGCTTCTGCGCGCGGTCGGAAAGCATCTCAAGGAGCGCGATGCGAGTATTCCTGTGCCTTGACCCGGTCACAAGCGCCCTCTGTGCGCCGCCGCTCGAGGCGGCCGGGCACGCGACGGTTGCGGTTGCGACGGCCGACGCGCACAGCCTGCCCGCGCGCGCAGGCGACGCCGTGTTCGTGGCCGGTCGCGAGGGGCTCGAGCTGGCGCGCGCCGCCCATACCGCCGGCGCCACCGTGGTCGTGGTCTCTCCCGACGACGACGAGCGGCCGGCCTCCCGCGCGGCGGGGGCGCGCGGCTTTCTGCCGCTGCCGTGCGCTCCCGAGGACGTCGCGCAGACGCTCGAGTGCGCGCTCCGGCAGCGCCGCCTCATCTTGCTGTGCGACGACAGCTCGCTCATCCATCGCCACACCGCGCCCATTCTCGAGGAAGCCGGCTACGACGTGATCTCGGCCTACGACGGCACCGAGGGGCTCAAGCTCGCGCTCGAGCGCCGGCCCTGCCTGCTCATCAGCGACATCGATATGCCGGGCCGCGACGGTTACCAGCTCTGCAAGGCGGTCAAAGAGGACGCGCGCACGGCTCACATCCCGGTGCTCCTGTGCTCGGCGCTGGGCGAGGCCCAGGATCTGGAGCGCGGCTTCGACGCGGGCGCCGACGACTACCTGGTCAAGCCGGTCTTGCCGGAGGAGCTGATCACGCGCGTGCACGCGCTTTTGGCCGCCGAGGGGCTGGCCGAGCGCGAGCACATCCTGGTGGTCGACGACTCGCCGGCGGTGCGGCGCCTGGTCGCGGACACGCTGTCACGCCAGGGCTTTCACGTGGTGGCGGCCGAGAACGGCCGGATCGGGCTGGAGCGGGCGCTTTCGGAGCCGCCCGATCTGCTCATCACCGACTACGACATGCCCGAGATGTCGGGCTTCGAGCTGCTTCTGGCCATGCGCCGCGACCCGCGCACGCGTGACGTCCCGGTGCTCATGCTGACCGCGCGCGAGCGCAAGCGCGACCAGGCCCAGATGCGCGCGGCCGGGCTGCAGAGCTACCTGGTCAAGCCGTTTGGCGCCGACAAGTGCATCGCGGTGGTGGAGCGCCTGATCGCGGAGGCGCGACTGCGCCGCTACAAGGCCGCTTCCAAGGTTTACCTGTCGGAGGCGGCGGTGCGGGCGGCCGAGCGCGCGCACGACCTGGGCGAAGTCCGCGCCGACGAGCGCGTCATGAGCGTGATGTTCTGCGACATTTGTGGCTTTACCACCATGTCCTCGCGCCTGAAGCCGCGCGAGGTGGTGGACCTGCTCAACCAGTTTTTCGACCTCCTGTGCCCGATCCTGAAGCAGGAGCAGGCCGACATCGACAAGTTCATCGGCGACTGCATCATGGCGGTGTTCGAGGAGCTGGCCGACGCCGACCCGGCGCCGATGCGGGCCGCGCGCGCGGGCCTGCGCATGCAGCAGGCGCTGGCCCAGGCCGCGGAAAGCCTTCTGCCCGGCCTCAGCATGCGGGTCGGCATCAACACCGGGCCGCTCGTGCGCGGCGATCTGGGCAGCCGCTTCGTGCGGCGCGACTACACGGTCATCGGCGACGTGGTCAATCGTGCGCAGCGGCTGGAGGCGGCGGCGCCGCGCGGGGGCGTGCTGGTCAGCCAGTCGACCTTCGAGATCCTGGGGACGGGCGCGCGCGGCCAGCCGGTGGTGGTCAACTTGAAAGGCGTGGCCGAGCCGGTGACCGCTTACCTCCTGGAGGCGATTCCGTGATCAACGTGCTCATCGTCGACGACTCGCTGTTCATGCGACAGGCGGTGCGCAGGATCCTGTCGGCTGATGCGCGGCTGCGCGTGATTGGCGAGGCCCGCGACGGCACCGAGGGCGTGGAGCAGGTCATCAGGCTGCAGCCGGACGTCGTGACCATGGACTTTAACATGCCGGGCCTGACCGGCGCCGAGGCGGTGCGCGAGATCATGCGGCTGCGCCCGACGCCGATCGTGATGCTGTCCGCGCATACGCAGGCGGGCGCGCGCGAGACCCTGGAGGCGCTGGCGGCGGGCGCGGTCGACTTTCTGCCCAAGCCGTCAGGCGAGGTGTCGGCCGATTTTTCGCGCATCCAGAACGCGCTGGTGCAAAAGGTGCTGGCGGCCGCGCAGGCCCACCCGCGCGTGCAGCTTCCGGTCACCCCGCCGCCGGCGCGCCCGATCGGCCGCACCACCTGGCCGGCGTCGGGACCGCGCGTGGTGGTCATAGCCGTCTCGACCGGGGGCCCGGCCGCGCTGGGGCGGTTTCTGCCCGCGCTGCCCGGTGACACCCCGTTCGGGCTGGTGGTCGTGCAGCACATGCCGGCCGAGTTCACGCGCGCGCTCGGCGATCGCCTCAACGCGATGTGTGCGCTCGAGGTGCGGGAGGCGCGTGAGGGCGATCGGCCGCGGCAGGCGCGGGTCCTCATCGCGCCCGGCGATCGCCACCTCGAGTTTGCCGACGGCGGCAGCATTCGCCTGTCCGATGGACCCGAGGTCAACGGCTGCCGTCCTTCGGCCGATGTGACCATGCAGGCGGCCGCGCGTGTGTTCGGCGCGCGCGCAATCGGCCTGGTCATGACCGGTATGGGACGCGACGGCGCCGACGGCGCAGCGGCCATCAAGTCGGCCGGTGGCGTGACGCTGGCCCAGGATCAGGAGTCGAGTGTGATCTTCGGCATGCCGCGCGCGGCCATCGAGAGTGGTGCCATCGATCACGTCGTGGGTCTCGATTTTTTGGCCGCCCAGCTCCTGCGCATCGCCCCCACCTAGAAAAAAATATCGCCGTAATGATATGATATCGCTGTGGAAGTCCGATTTTTGTTAAACAGTTGTTTAAGTCCATCACAGGCTCTGATATAGTGCTCACTGGCCGTCGTTCGGGGGAACGTCGCGGCCGTCATAGCCAGCCAGACCAACAGGGGGGATTCAGAGCATGAGCACTTCGCAGGACGTAACACAACTCGTGGAAGCAGCCACGCAGGCGGGCGAGGATCCGCTGATCGGGCAGGTGCTCGGTCAGCGCTATCGCGTGATCCGGCCCATCGCGTCGGGGGGAATGGCCACCGTCTATGCGGCGCGCCACTCGCTGATCAACCGGCCCGTCGCCATCAAGGTGCTGCGCCCCGAGTACGCGACCGATCTCGACTGCGTCGAGCGCTTCGTCAATGAAGGTCGCGCAGCCGGCACACTCGGCCATCCCAACATCGTCGAGTCGCTCGACATGGGCATCACGCCCGACGGGAAGCCGTATCTGGTGCTGGAGCTTCTGGACGGCGTCAGCATCCACGATGAGATCCAGCGCGGGGGCGCGCTGCCGCTGTCGCGAGCGGCCCACATTGCGCGCCAGATCGCGGGCGCACTGGCGGCCGCGCACGCGAACGGAATCGTGCATCGCGATCTCAAGTCGGACAACGTGTTCCTGCTCGACCGCGATCAGGTCAAGGTCATCGACTTCGGGATCTCGAAATTCGTGGGCCTGCGCCCCAGCGACACCCAGAAGGGCAAAGTGTTCGGCACCCCTGACTTCATGCCGCCCGAGCAGATCCGCGACCCCCAGCGCGCGGACGAGCGCAGCGACGCCTATGCGCTCGGCATGATCCTTTATCATATGCTGTCGGGCCGGCTGCCCTACGAGGACGTCCCGTTCCCGCTGGTGCTCGAGCGGATCCTGCACGGGGAGCTGCCGGCGCTGGAAACCCAGTGCCCCGATCTGCCGTTCGAGGTGCGCTCGCTGGTCGGGCGCGCGCTGGCGAAGTCGCCGACCGAGCGGCCGCAGTCGATGGATGAGTTCGAAAAGGTGCTGGCCCGCTACGACCGCGAGCGGGTGGCGGCGGCCGCGGTGGCCCCGCGTCCCATGCCGACCCCGACCCTGCCTCCGCCCCGTTCGCGCTGGCGGCCCGACCTGCGCTACGTCGCCGCCGCGCTCGGGCTGGCCGCGCTGTGC
>DATFWX010000102.1:0-27279 GCA_035258845.1 Polyangia bacterium
CTCGGTGCGCGGCATCCTCAATCCGGCCAAGGGCATCGGGCCGCGCATCCTGGATTTCCTGCACCCGCCGAACGGCTATGCGGCCGCGCCGCGCTGGCAAAGGGCCGCGCTCGATCTGTGGACCGCCGGTGCGCGCATCGCGGATCGCGCGCTCGCCTGATCAGCACGCTACTTCGCGATAGGCCGGCGCCGCCTCGAGCGTTCCGTCGGGCAGGAAGCGGATGATGGCGTGCCGGCCCGCCTGCACCGCGAGCTGGTAGTCGTCGGTGTCGGGGAGCACGCGCTGCTCGAGCAGGAGATCGGCGACCGAGAGGGTGCGCCCGGCGCCCACATCGTGCAGCAGCATTTCGGCGGGCAGCCCATCCAGAATATCCAGAAGCAGCTTCATGGCGGCCCATCGTGCCCAAGCGTTTCGTTTGGCGCAAGACTCGTGATATGATCGCCTGGGGGGTTCCTATTGAGCAACGAGCATTACGAGGGAGAATTGCAAGATCTGTTGGATGCCGCCGAGCGCGCGCGCGAGCGCTTCCCGGGCGAGCTGCGCGAGATCGTCGGCGAGCTGCTGGCGCTGCGCGGCAACGCGGAAGGGCTCGAGGCCGCGGTCCCGCTTCTGCGCATGGTGTCGAGCGCGCTGCACTCGGGTGACCTCACGCGCATGCGGTCAGCGCTCGAGCTGTGGCAGGGCCTGCCCCAGGATGCTCGCAACCGGATCCTGCAGAAGTGATAACATAAGGCCCGAGATCGCATGACCGCTGGCACCGTGGTGATCGTCGACGACGACGAGGCGATTCGCGAGGGCATCCGCGATCTGCTGGAGGCCGAAGGCTACCGGGTCGTAGGTGCCGCAGACGGCACGCAGGGGCTCGACGTGCTGCGGCGCGAAACCGGCTCGCGCGTGGCCATCATCGACCTCTCCATGCCCACCATGGATGGCGTGGACATGATGAAAGCCCTGCAGGCCGACGCCGAGCTGGCCGCCATCCCGGTTCTGGTCTGCACCGCCTGGACGTCGATCCCGGTGCCCGCGGGCGCGTTCCGCGTGCTGTACAAACCGTTTCCGCTGCCGACGCTCCTGCACGCGCTGGCCGAGGCCTTCGAGAGCCAGGCTTCCTGAGCCGACGACGCGCGTCATGGTTTTGACGCTGCGCGCGTGTCGGGCCGTCAACCGGATGACGGTGCCCGCGCAAGTGCCCTACATTGCGGGTATCGCGCGCTGGCCTCGGGCTTGCTCTACCGCCCCGCATGATGAAGCAAGCGGCCCGACCGAGCGAACGGCACCTCATCGGCTTCATCACCGAGCGGCACCTCGTGCAAGCAGAACGCGAGTTCCCCGGCATCGGCCGCTTCTTCCTCGAGTGCCAGCCGGCGCCGGAAACCTTTCTCGATCTTCTGTTCCGCTTCCAGACCACCCGCGGCCCGGGAACCTAGCCCCGTCCAGCAGCCGCCAGCCCGAGCTTCTTGCACAGGCGCCCCAGCTCGTCCTGCTCGTCCGCCGACAGAGCGGCCAAGAGGTCAGCGATGCGGCGCGCGTGCGCGGGGAACGCGCGCTCGATGCGGCGCCGGCCCGCCGAGGTCAGCGAGACCAGCGCCACCCGGCGATCCTTTCCGCCGCGCCGGCGGCGCAGAAGCCCGGTGCGTTCCAGGTTGTCGATGACAGTGGTCATGTTGGGGCTCGAGCGCAGAAGCTTTTGACCCAGCTCGCGCTGGCTCATCGGGCCCCGGTGCAGAAGCGCCTCCAGCACCGCCAGCTGGCCCGAGGTCAGCCCCGCCTGCGCCAGGCCCGGTTGCAGGCGCGCGGCCAGGCTGTCGACCGCGCGGTTGAGCTTGATGAAGCTGTCGAGCGCACGCCGCTCGCGCGGGCGGCCTTTGTAGTGAGTGGGCATGGCGGCGATCATTCTAGGTCAGCCGCCTCACAAGGTCAGCCACCTCACAAGCCGGCGGTAAGCAAATTATTTACACGGACCTGGGGATTCGTACCATACATGCACATTTCGTGTCCGGAACTATCGCACATTGCTGGCACGACGACCGCAGGTTCGATCGCATTTCGCATGGTTCGTACGCTCGCCCGAGTTGGCATCGACCGTGCTTTGTTTCCGGGTCATGGTGGGACCTGCTGCGTTGGAAAACGGGGGGGTTGTCGCACAAAAGTATCGGGTCGAGCGCAAGATCGGCGAGGGTGGCATGAGCGAGGTGTGGGCGGCCACCGATCTCGAGCGCGGCATCAGGGTCGCGCTCAAGATGCTCTTGCCGAGCGCCGCCGAGAACCCGGAGATCGTCGCGCGTTTCCGTCGCGAGGCCGAGCTGCTCGGGCGCCTCGAGAGCCCCCACGTTCCGCACCTGTACGATTTCCTCGAGGACCCCACCCACGGTCGCATCCTGGTCGAGGAGCTGGTGCAGGGTGAGCTGCTCGCGCGCGTTCTCCAGCAGCGACACCTGTCGATTCCGGAAGCACGCGCGCTCGGCATCGGGCTCGGACGCGCGGTGCGGGAGCTGCACCACGCCGGCATCATCCACCGCGACCTCAAGCCAGCCAATGTCATCCTGGAGCCGCTTCCGGGGTTCGGTCAACGGGCGGTGCTGATCGACTTCGGTGTCAGTCGCCTCCACGCCCGAAGCGAGCGCGACGGCGAGGACCCCACCGACGCGCTGACCGAGATCACGCAGGCGGGCCGAGGGCTCGGCACCATCACGTTCATGGCGCCCGAGCAGCTCCTGGGTGCCAACGTCGGCCAGGCGGTCGACCTGTATTCAATCGGCGCGATCCTGTACCGCGCGGTGGCGGGCCATCACGTGTTCGGCGAGCTGCACGGCATGGAGCTGGCGCGCGTGAAGCTTCTGCGCGAGGCACCCCCGCTCGTAACCGGTTGCGACGACCCGATTGCGCGCGGCCTGGAGGCGGTGGTTGCGCGCACGCTGCGCAGACAGCCCGAGCAGCGCTACCAGAGCGCGGATGAGCTCCTGGCCGAGCTGCTGGCTCTGGGGCCGGAAGGGGTCGCTGCCGCGCCGCCCGATTGCGAGAGCGACGCTCTGGCCCCCGTCCAGTCGAGCGTGCTCGCCGACGAGCCACCGGCGCCATCGGTGGAGGTGGTGGTGGCACCGCGGCAGCCGGCGGCCGTGGTCACACGACCGGCATTCGTGATCGCGCTGGCAGCCGGCATTCTGGTCGGTGCAGCGATCGATCGCCAGCTCACGGCGCCGAGGGCGGCTGGTTGCGCAAGCGGCCCTGCCCAGGCTTCGTGCGCGCAGCTGCTGCCGGCGGCCGAGCCCGATTGGTCGGCGTTGGGCCCGCAGTGTGCAGCCGGGACTGCGCCCGCGCCCGCTCCAGTCGGCGGGCGCATGATCGCGCCCCACGCGCGGCGCCCGCTCGCGCGTCGGGTCTCGCAGCGCACGGAGCCGGAGCCTCGGATCCCGGCTGCGGGGGCGAATCTGGGCTTTCCGCTCGACGTCATGATCGCGCTGCCGCCCGGGGTGGGGCAGTAACCGCCGGGCCGGCTCAGTCGGCCGGGCGGCGCTTGCGCGTGAAACGGTCCAGCCCCAGATACACGATGGGCGTCGTGAACAGGGTTAAAAGCTGCGACAACAGGAGGCCGCCCACGACCGCGACCCCGAGCGGCCTCCGCAGCTCGCTTCCGGTCCCGAGGCCGATGGCGAGCGGGAGCGCGCCCAGAAGCGCCGCCATGGTGGTCATCAGAATGGGCCGGAAGCGCAAGAGGCAGGCCTTGTAGATGGCCTCTGCGGGCGGCAGGTTTTGCTCGCGCTGGGCCTCGATCGCAAAGTCGATCATCAGGATCGCGTTCTTCTTCACGATTCCGATGAGCAGGATGATCCCGATGAGCGCGATCACGCTCAGCTCGAGATGGAATAGCAGCAGCGCCAGGAGGGCGCCCACACCGGCCGACGGCAGCGTCGACAGGATCGTGATCGGGTGCACGAAGCTCTCGTACAGCATGCCGAGCACGATGTAGACCGTCAACAGCGCGGCCAGGATCAGCCAGGGCTCGGACGCCAGCGAGTCGCGAAACGCCTGCGCGGTGCCCGAGAAGTCGGCATGAACACCGGCCGGCACGCCGAGCTCGCGCTCGGCCTGGTGAATCGCGTCCACGGCCGTTCCCAGCGCAACCCCGGGCGCGGTGTTGAACGACAGCGTGACCGCCGGAAACTGGCCCTGGTGGCTTACCGAGAGCAGGGTCGAGGTGGGCCGGGTGCGGGTGAACGCGCCCAGCGGTACCTGCGCGCCGCCGGTCGCGCCCACGTACAGCCGCTCCAGCGCGTCGGGTCCGGTCGCAAGCTCCGGTTTCATCTCCATCACCACCCGGTATTGATTGACCTGCGTGAAGGTAGTGGCGACCTGGCGCTGGCCGAACGCGTCGTACAGGGTGTTGTCGACATCGCGCGTGCTCACGCCCAGGCGGGCCGCGGTATCCCGGTCCACCATCACCTGAAGCTGCAGCCCTGCGGTCTGCTGATCGCTCGCGACGTCGCGCAGCTCGGGCAGGGTCTTGAGCTTGGCCAGCATGCGAGGCGCCCATTCGCTCAGCTCGTTCAGGTTGATGTCCTGGAGCGTGTACTGATACTGCGTGCGCGCGAAGCGCCCACCCACGCGCACGTCCTGGACCGACTGCAGATAGAGGTTGATGCCGGGAACGCGCGCCAGCTGCGTGCGCAGCCGGCCAATCACCTGGTCGGCGGTTGCCTTGCGCTGGGGGCGCGGCTTGAGCGCCACGAACAGGGTCCCGTTGTTGGCGGTCGATCCGCCGCCGCCGATGAAGGAGACCACGTGGTCGACGTCCGGGTCCGCGCCCACGACGGCATTGACCGCCTCCTGGCGCACCCGCATAGCGGGAAACGAGATGTCCTGGGGCGCGTCGGAGAAGCCGGCCAGCATGCCGGTGTCCTGCTGCGGGAACAGTCCTTTGGGCACGACCACGTACAGCATGACCGTCACCACAACAGTCGCCACCGTCAGCAGGCCGAGCGCGGTGCGATGGCGCAGCACGAAACGCAGGGCGCGCCCATAGCCGTTCTGCAGCCCGGAAAAGCCGCGCTCGAGCAGGCGCGCGACCGGCCCCGGGGCCCGGTCGGGCTTGGATCGCAGAAGGCGCGCGCACATCATTGCGGTCAGCGTGAGCGAGACCAGCGCAGACACCGTGACCGCGATGGCCAGGCTGACCGCAAACTCGCGAAATAGTCGGCCCACGACCCCGCCCATGAGCAGAATCGGGATGAATACGGCCAGAAGGGACACCGTGATGGTGATGATGGTGAACCCGATCTGGCGCGCGCCGCGCAAGGCGGCCTCGACCGGCGGCACCCCCTGCTCGGTCAGCCGGGTCACGTTCTCGGTGACCACGATCGCGTCGTCGACCACGAAGCCGGTCGAGATGGTGAGCGCCATCAGCGACAGGTTGTCGAGGCTGTAGCCGCACAGGTACATGACCCCGAACGTGGCCACGATCGAGATCGGCACCGCGACGCTGGGGATGACGGTCGCGCGCCCGGTGCGCAAAAAAGCAAACACGACCAGCACCACCAGCCCGACGCTGATCAGGAGCGACACCTCGACGTCGTGCACGGAGGCGCGGATGGTTTGCGCGCGGTCGAGCGCCACCTCGACGTCGATGGCGGGCGAGATCGCATGCGCAAGCGTGGGCAGGAGCGCCTTGACGCGCGCGATCACGTCGAGGATGTTGGCGCCCGGCTGCCGGCGAATCACGACCACCACCGTGCGCTGGCCGTTCGACCAGCCGCCCACGCGCTCGTTCTCGACGCCGTCGACCACGCGGGCGACGTCGGACAAGCGCACGGGCGCGCCATTTTTCCAAGACACGATGGCGTCCCGCCACGCGCGCGCGCCCAGGAGCTGGTCGTTGACCGCGATCGACTGCGCCTCCATCTCGCCGGCCACGCCGCCTTTGGGCCGATCGATGGTCAGCCCCGAGACCGCTTTGCGCAGGTCCTCGAGCCCCATGCCGGTGCCGGCCAGCGCCGACGGATCGACCTGGATGCGCACCGCCGGCTGCTGGCCGCCGCCGACGAACACCTGCCCGACGCCGGCGACCTGCGAGATCTTCTGTGCCAGCACGGTGTTGGCGGTGTCGAACACCTGCGCCAGCGGCAGCGTCTTGGACTTGACCGCAACGATCAGGATCGGTGAATCGGCCGGATTGGCCTTGCGGTAGGTTGGACGCGTGGGCAGGTTGGCCGGCAGCTCGCCGCTGGCGGCGTTGATGGCGGCCTGCACGTCGCGCGCCGCCGCGTCGACGTCGCGGTCCAGATCGAACTGCAGGGTGATCGAGGTCGAGCCGAGCGTGCTCGACGAGGTCATCTCGGTCAGGCCCGCGATGCGGCCGAAGCGCCGCTCGAGCGGGGTCGCGACTGCAGACGCCATGGTCTCGGGGCTGGCGCCGGGCAGGCCCGCGCCGACGTTGATGGTCGGGAAATCGACCCGCGGCAGCGGCGCCACCGGAAGCTGGGTGAAGGCGGCCGCGCCCGCGCCCAGAACCGCCGCGTACAGCAGCGAGGTTGCAATCGGGCGCCGGATGAAGGGCTCGGAAATGCTCATGACGGCAGGGGCTCGCTGACGCTCGCGGCTGCGCGCGGTCGCCGCAGGCGCGCCAGCTTCTCCATATAAAGGTAGATGACCGGGGTCGTGTAGAGCGTCAGCACCTGCGAGAGCAGGAGCCCACCCACGATGGTGACGCCGAGCGGCCGACGCAGCTCGCTGCCGGTGCCGGTGCCGAGCGCCAGCGGCAACGCGCCCAGAAGCGCGGCCACGGTGGTCATCATGATGGGCCGAAAGCGCAGAAGACACGCCTTGTAGATCGACTCCTCGGGCGAAAGCCTTTCCTGGCGCTCCGCCTCCAGCGCGAAGTCGATCATCATGATCGCGTTTTTCTTGACGATGCCGACCAGAAGGATGATTCCGATGAGCGCGATGATGTCGAAGTCCATGCGGCACAAAAGAAGCGCCAGCACGGCTCCCACGCCCGCCGACGGCAGGGTCGACAGGATCGTGACCGGATGGATGTAGCTCTCATACAGAATGCCGAGCACGATGTAGACCGTGAGCAGCGCGGCCAGAAGCAAGAGCGGCTCCGAGGCCAGCGACTCGCGGAACGCGCGCGCCGCGCCCTGGAAATCGGCGCGTACGCTGGCCGGCATCCCCAGCTCGGCCTCGGCCCCGTGGATGGCCGAGACCGCCTGGCCCAGCGACACGCCGGGCGCGGTGTTGAACGACAGCGTGGCGGCCGGAAACTGTCCCTGGTGGCTGAGCGAGAGCGGGGTTCCGCGGGTCTCGTAGTGAGCGAACGCGCTCAGCGGCACCGGGTCGCCACCCAGCGTCCGCACGTAGATGCGGTCGAGCGCATCCGGGTTCTTCTGATCCTCCGGCCGCACCTCGAGGATCACGCGGTACTGGTTGAGCTGCGTGAAGATAGTCGAGATCTGCCGCTGGCCAAACGCATCGTACAGGGTGTCGTCGATGGCCTGCGGGGTCACGCCCAGGCGGCCGGCGGTGTCGCGGTCGATGGTCAGGCGTAGCTGCAGGCCCGCCGCCTGCTGATCGGACGCCACGTCGATGAGCTCGGGCAGCGTGCGCAGCTGGGCCAGCATCCGGGGCGCCCACACGGCCAGCTCGTCCGGATCCGCGTCCTCGAGCGTGTACTGATACTGGGTGCGGCTCAGGCGGTTGTCGATCTGGAGATCCTGCACCGGCTGCAGGTAGAGCGTGATGCCCTGCACGGCGGCCAGGCGGGGCGCCAGCCGCTGCATGATGGCCCGAACGTCCGCGCTGCGCGCGCTGCGGGGCCGGAGCGCAATCGAGAAGCGGCCGCTGTTCTGGGTGGGATTGATGCCGTCGGCGCCGATGAAGGAGGCGACCGTAGCCACGTCGGGATCCCTCATCAGAACGTCGGCCAGCGCCTGCTGGCGGTCCATCATGCGCGCGAACGAGGCGTCAGGGGCGGCTTCGGACACGCCGACCAGAAGCCCGGTGTCCTCGATTGGAAAGAAGCCCTTGGGCACCAGCACGGCCAGCCCTGCCGTCCCCGCCACGGTGGCGATGGTGCAAACGAGCGTGGTGCGCTTTCGGCGCAGCACCCACTGCAAGCTGCGGTCGTAGAAGCGCGCCACCGCGTCGAAGCCGCGTTCGAAGCTCCTGGCCAGGGCGCCCGGACGCTCGGCATCGTGGGGCCTTAAGAGCCACCCGCACATCATGGCGGTCAGGGTCAAAGACAGGAAGGCCGACACCGAGATGGCGATCGCGAGCGTGACCGCGAACTCGCGAAACAGCCGACCGATGAGGCCGCCCATGAACAAGAGCGGGATCAGCACCGCCACCAGCGATACCGTGAGCGACAGGATCGTAAAGCCGATCTGCTGGGCACCCTTGAGCGCGGCCGGCAGCGGCCGCTCGCCCGCCTCCACGTAGCGCGCGATGTTCTCGACCATCACGATGGCGTCGTCGACCACGAAGCCGGTCGAGATGGTCAGCGCCATCAGCGACAGGTTGTTCAGGCTGTAGCCGACAAAGTGCATGATGCCGAAGGTGGCGATGAGCGAGAGCGGCACCGCCACGCCCGGGATGACGGTCGCGCGCGCGCTGCGCAGAAACACGTACATGACCAGGACCACCAGCGCGACCGTGAGCACGAGCGTGAACTGCACGTCCTTGACCGACGCGCGCACGGTCTCGGTGCGATCGGACAGGATGCTGACGTCGATGCCCTGGGGCATGGATGCGCGCAGCTGCGGGAGCAGCCCCTTGACCCGATCGGTGACCTGGATGATGTTCGCGCCCGGCTGGCGCTGGACGTTCACGATGATGGCGCGCCTTTTGCCGGCCCAGCCAGCCAGCTGCGCGTTCTCGACCCCGTCGACCACCTGCGCGACCTCGGCCAGGCGAACCGGTGCGCCGTTCTTCCAGGCCAGAACCAGCGGCCGAAAATCGCTCGCGCGCTCGATCTGATCGTTGGTGGCCAGCGTATAGTCCTGGCGCGGCCCGTCGAGGTTGCCCTTGGGCTGGTTGACGTTGGCGGCTGCCAGAGCGGCGCGCACGTCTTCGAGCGTGAGCGCGGTTCCGGCCAGCGCGACCGGATCGACCTGCACGCGCACGGCCGGCTTCTGGCCGCCGCCAATGGCCACCAGGCCCACGCCCGCGACCTGCGAGATCTTCTGCGCCAGCACCGAGTCCGCGTAGTCGTCGACCTGGCTGAGCGGCAGCGTGTCGGAGCTGACCGCGAGCGTGAGCACGGGCGAGTCGGCCGGGTTGCTCTTGGAATAGGTCGGCGGCGCCGGCAGCGTGGGCGGCAAAAGGTTGGCGGCCGCGTTGATGGCCGCCTGCACATCCTGCTCGGCCGCGTCGATGTTGCGGTCGAGCTCGAACTGGAGCGTCACCTGCGAGCTGGCGAAGCTCGAGACCGAGGTCATCTGGGTGAGCGACGGCATCTGGCCGAACTGCCGCTCGAGCGGGGTCGTCACCGCTTGCGCCATGGTCTCCGCGCTCGCGCCCGGCAGCGTGGTCGACACCACGATGGTGGGATAATCGACCTGCGGCAACGCAGCCACCGGGAGCTGCTGATAGCCCACCAGACCGCCCAGCGCGATCCCGATCATGAGCAGCGTGGTCGCGACCGGCCGGCGAATGAAGGGCCCGGACAGGCTCATCGACCGGCTCCGCGCGCGCCTCCCGTGCCGCCCCCCGCTGGGGTCGATTCGGGCGCGCCCGGCGTCGGCGGCCCGCCCGGTGCCCGAGGCGCGCTCGGCGTCCGCGGCACCAGCGGAGTGCCCGGACGCAGCTGAGCCTGTCCCTCCACCACCACCTGCTCACCCGCTTCCAGGCCTCTGGCCAGGACCGCCGTGTCCCCGCTGATGAGCTCGATCTCGACCGGGCGCAGGCTCGCGGTCTTGTCGGAGCCGACCACATAGACGAAGCTGCCCTGCGGTCCCCGCTGCACGGCCGCCGCCGGGATCACGAGCGCGCCCCGCCGCGTATCCACCAGGACGCGCGCCTTGACGAATTGATTGGGCCACAGCTTTCGATCGGGATTGGCCAGCATGGCCTTGAGGCGCAGGGTCGCGGTCGCCTGGTTGATCTGGTTGTCGACCACGACCAGCGTGCCCGTGCCCAGGCGGGCCTGGCCGTCGCGGCTCCAGGTCTCGATCGCAACCTCGCCGCGCTTTTGGGCCGCGCTGACGCGCGGCAGGTCGTCCTCGGGCAGAGTCAGAAAAACCGCGGCCGGGTCGAGCTGCGTGATGACGACCAGGCCGCTCGTATCCGCCGCCCGCACGTAATTGCCGGGGTCGACCAGGCGCACCCCAACCACGCCGTCGAGGGGCGCCTTGATGCGCGCGTAGTCGAGGTTGAGCCGCGCGCTCTCGACCGCCGCCAGATCGACCTCGACCGCGCCCGTCGCCTGTCCGACCGCGCCCTGCTGCTGATCGACCTGCTGGGGCGCGATCAGCTTCTGCTTGGTCAGCTCCCGGTAGCGCGAAAGATCGAGCTTGCCCGACTCGAGCTGCGCCCGGTCGCGGGCCAGCGCGCCCTCGGCCTGGTGGAGCTGCACCAAGAACGGGCGCGGGTCGATCTGAGCCAGAAGCTCGCCCCGGTGAACCACCTGCCCCTCGTGAAAGAACACCTTCTCGAGCCGGCCATCGACCTGGCTGCGCACCGTGACCTGTTGCCAGGCGGCCACGGTGCCCAGGCCCTCGAGCCACACCGGCACGTCGCGCCGCAGGACCGGGGCCAGAAGGACCGGCACCGCGCGCGCGGTGGCTCCTGCATCGCGCTGGGTCGCGGCCTGGGCGCCCGAGGGGCGCGAGCGGGCGTAGACCAGCGCCAGCACCAGCCCGATAGCGAGGGCACCGAGAGAGAGCCGCAGGAGCAGGCGGAGCCGAGGAGTCTTCATGCGCGGTCGTCCTTTATGGGTATGGACCCAAGCTCAGCAAGCCCCGGGCCACGGCGGGCGGGCTGATTCCGCTCAGTTGGCCACCTGCAGGTGTTCCTTATGCCGACAGGTGTTCGGATCGAGAACGCTTTCCGACCCGGCATGGCCAGTAATCACAGGGATAAGACGGAGGCCCCGCGCTTGCAAGCGCTGCCCGAGCGTGGCTAATAGAAGGATCATTCGCCACCGACTCACAACCATCGTGCTGCTGGGCGTCTTGACCTCGTGTCTGTCGCTGGTGGCGCTCTTGCGTGCGCTGTGGATGCTCAAGGCGACCCAGCGGGTTGAGCGGGCGCGCGAGGCCGTGCTCGAGGAGCTGCACCACGTGGCGACGCTGGCGCCCTCGGCGGGCGCGCTGGCGGGGCCGCCCGCGAGCACGCTGGTGGGCGTGCGCGGCGGATGGCTCCCAGGCCCGGACGAGGTGGCGGCCGCACCCGGGCTGCCGCCGGCCTGGCGGGCCCCGCTCGAGCGCGCGGCCCGAGAAAGCGCACGCCGGCACACCACCGTGGTGACCGAGACCGACGTCGAGCCGTCCAAGCTGGTGGTGGCGGCGGCGCCGGCCAGCGCGGGCGGCCTGGCCTGGGTGGCCTATCTGGTGCGGCCGTCGTCCTATCTATGGCCCTGGCGGTGGATCAGCTACGGGCTCGGCGCCGCGACCGCGCTTCTGTTCGCGACCGCGGTCCTGGGCGTGTACTCGCTGCGCCGGTCGACGGCCTCGCTGCACGCGACCCTTTTCGCGCTGGGCCGCGACCTTACGACCCCGGTGCCGGCCCCGGCGATTGCCGAGCTGACCGGCATCGCCGACGGGATCCGGCGCATGGCGTCCGAGCTTCTGGCGTCGCGCGAGGTCACCGAGCGCCTGGCCGGCGAGCTGCGGCAGCAGGAGCGCATGGCTGCGCTGGGGCGCGTCGCGACCGGGGTCGCACACGAGGTGCGCAACCCGCTGGCGTCGATCAAGCTGCGCCTGGATTTGACGGCTGCGACGCAGGCGCTGCCGGAGCCGGCCCGGCAGGCGGTGGCGGCGGCCTCGCAGGAGATCGCGCGGCTCGACCGGCTGGTGGGCGACCTCTTGGTGGTGGCCGGCAAGAAGATGGGCCCGCGGCGCGCCGTGGAGCTGGGCGCGCTGGTGCGCGCGCGCGCGGATGCGCTGGGCCCGTGGGCGCAAGCCCAGAGCGTGGCCGTCAAAGCCGAGGGCGCGGGCGTGGCCGACGTCGATCCGGAGTCGCTCGCGCGCGCGATCGACAACGTGCTGCGCAATGCGGTCGAGGCCTCGCCTGAGGGCGCAGCCGTGGAGGCGCGGGTGGTCGAGACCTCGCAGGCTGTGGAAGTCGAGGTTTCGGACTGCGGGCGCGGCGTGGAGCCGGAGCGCGTGCCCGAGCTATTCGAGCCCTTCTTCACCACCAAGGCCGAGGGCACCGGGCTGGGACTGGCCATCTCGCGCGCGATTGCGCGCGCGCATGGCGGCGATCTCACCTACGCGCGAATGAGCGGGGTGACGCGGTTCTCGCTGCGGCTGCCGCGGGGCGCCCGGCCTCGCCAGGCGGCGGCATGACGCAGGTCCTCATCGTCGAGGACGAGCCGGGCCTCCGCGAGGGGCTGTGCGGCGCGGTCGAGACCCTCGGGTTTCAGGCGCTGGCGGCGGCCGGGCTGTCGGAGGCGCGCCGGCTGCTCGCGGAGGCACCGGTCGATTGCGTGCTGCTCGACATCCGCCTGCGCGACGGCGACGGGCTCGATCTCCTGCGCGAGCTGCGTACGGGCGGGCTGCGCGACGTGCCCGTCATCGTCGCCACCGCCTACGGGGACAGCGAGCGCA
This sequence comes from Polyangia bacterium, assembly GCA_035258845.1. Classification (GTDB taxonomy): domain Bacteria; phylum Myxococcota_A; class Polyangia; order JAHFDS01; family DATFWX01; genus DATFWX01. The sequence goes on from DATFWX010000102.1 coordinate 12,760, forward strand.
CCATTCAGGCCATGCGCGACGGCGCGTTCGACTACCTGACCAAGCCGTTCGAGTTCCCGGCCTTGCTGGCGACGGTCGAGCGCGCGGTCAAGCAGCGGGTGCTGGCGCGCGGCCTCGACACGCCGGCCGCGAAAGGCGCGGCGCGCGGGGGCATGGTCGGCACGTCGACCGCCATGCTCCACATCTGGAAGCTGATCGGCCGGGCCGCCGCCACCGACGCGCCGGTCCTCATCACCGGTGAAACCGGCACCGGCAAAGAGATGGTCGCGCGCGCGATTCACGAGTACTCGTCGCGCAGCGGGGAGCCCTTCGTAGCGGTCAACCTGGCCGCGCTACCGCCCGGTCTGCTCGAGAGCGAGCTGTTCGGCCACGAGCGGGGCGCGTTTACGGGCGCGGCCGCACGCCGCAGCGGGCGGCTCGAAGCAGCCGGCGCCGGCACCCTGTTCCTCGACGAGATCGGCGATCTCGACGGGGCGCTGCAAACCAAGATCCTGCGCGTGCTGTCGGACGGCACCTACGAGCGCGTGGGCGGCGATCAGCGGGCGGTCAGCCGGGCGCGCATCGTCAGCGCGACGCACAAGCCGGTCCGGCCCGGCGAGCCCGGCTGCGTGCTGCGCGAGGACCTTTATTATCGGCTGGCGGTGATCGAGATCGAGGTGCCGGCTCTGCGCGCGCGGCGCAGCGACATCCCGCTTCTGGTTGCGCACGCGCTCGACAGCACCAGCGCGCGCGCGGTGTCGGAGGAGGCGATGGCGCACCTTCTGGCCTACCGCTGGCCGGGCAACGTGCGCGAGCTGATCCATGTGATCCAGAGAGCGGCCGTGCTGGCCGGCGGCGAGGTCATCGACCTCACCAATCTGCCCGAGCCGGTGCGCGAGCAGAGCGAGCAGAGCGAGCAGAGCCGGGCCGAGCCCGAGGGTGAGCCGGTCACGCTGCGCGAGGCGGTGGCGGCCCTCGAGAAGCGTCTCATCGTGCGCGCGCTCGCCCGCGCCGCCGGCAACCGATCCGAGGCTGCGCGCCAGCTCGGAATCGGGCGCCCCCAGCTCTACGCCAAGATGGAAGAGTACGGCATCGGCGGCAAGGGCGAGGGCTCAGCCGAGTAGCCGGTCGGCAAGTGGCTCGCGAGAATCTTCATCGCAGAGAATATATCGCGGCTGCGCCGCAACCAAATGGGAAGCACGCGTCGCGCCACAGTGCGCGTGTCACGCCGCGTGCATGGGAGCACAGAGCACGGGCACGTTCACCGGTGCGGGTGCGTTCACGGTGGCACCTGGCGCCAGGCCTCGCCGGCGTCCTGATTGCGGTGAGACGCCGGCTCGGCCCGGCGCACCCAGGAGGTGCCACCATGTCCGTGAACGCTTTCTCTGCGTTCTCCGCGCTCTCTGCGGTGAATCTTCCGGAGCAATTGCGCCCGACGGCAGAAGCGAAGCATTCTCGCGAAGTTCCTTGATCGAAGTGCACCCTCGCCGCTAGAATTGAAGGGGGGATATGGCGCAGGCCGACGACGAAACCACAACCCACTCGATGGGCTCGGGCCAGCCGCAGCACACGCTGGTCCGCCGGGTTCACCTCGCGGTCCTGTCCGGGCCCGACGCGGGCCGCACCTATGATTCCACACGCGAGCGCGTGGTCATCGGCACCCACGCTTCGGCCGATCTGGCGCTTTCCGATCGCACGGTCTCGCGCTTCCATTGCGAGCTGTTCATGGACGAGGGTCAGGTCCGCATCCGCGACCTGCGCAGCCGCAACGGCACCCGCATCGACGGTATCCCGGTTTTGGATGCCTACCTGCCTCCGGGCGCGACGCTGCTCCTGGGCGGCACCAAGATCAAGTTCGACCCGCAGAGCGACATGGTCAAGATCCCGCTCTCGGAGCGCAGCCGGTTCGGCATCCTGGTCGGGCAGTCCATCCCCATGCGCGCCATCTTCGCGACCCTGGAGCGGGCTGCGATCAAGGACGTGACCGTTCTCATCGAGGGCGAGACCGGGACCGGCAAGGAAGCCGCCGCCGAGTCGATCCATCGCGAGAGCCCGCGCCGCGACGCACCGTTCGTGGTGGTGGACTGCGGGGCCATCCCGTCCGATCTGCTCGAGAGCGAGCTGTTCGGGCACGAGCGCGGCGCCTTCACGGGTGCGGTTTCCGAGCGCGAGGGCGCGTTCGAGGCCGCCCACGGCGGAACCATCTTTCTCGACGAGATCGGCGAGCTGGCGCCAGAGCTGCAGCCCAAGCTCCTGCGCGCGCTCGAGCGGCGCTCGATCAAACGCATCGGCGCGAACGCCTATCACCCGATCGACGTGCGCATCGTGGCCGCGTCGAACCGCGATCTGCAGGCGGCGGTCAACGCGCGCCAGTTCCGCGCCGACCTGTACTACCGGCTGGCGGTGGTCAAGGTGCGCATTCCACCTTTGCGCGAACGCCCGGACGACCTGCCGCTTTTGGTCGACGAGATGCTGGCGCATCTGGGCGCCCAAGAGCGCGCCGAGGCCAAGCTGATGCGCACCTTCGAGTTCCGCGCCGAGCTGGCGCGCCACAGCTGGCCCGGCAACGTGCGCGAGCTGCGCAACTACATCGAAAGCTGCCTGGCCTTGCGCGAGCGCACCGCGCTGCAGTCGGCGCCACCGGCCGAGCCCACCATCGACACCAGCCAGCCCTGGCGGGTTGCGCGCGAGCGCTGGACCCACACCTTCGAGCGGCGCTATCTCGAGGAGCTTTTGCAAAAGCATGCGGGCAACGTGTCGGCGGCCGCGCGCGCAGCCGGCATCCACCGCATCCACTTCTACCGCCTGCTGGCACGCCACCGACTGCGCTGAGGCGCCCTTGGATGGCCCGCGGCGCCAGTTCGGGGGCAATGAGCGCTTCGTGGTGGTCCGTCAGCTCGGCGCCGGCGGCATGGGCGTCGTCTACGAGGTGTTCGACCGCGAGCGCGGGGGCTCGGTGGCGCTCAAGACCCTGCGCCAGCTCGACCCGGCAACGTTATACCGCTTCAAAAAGGAGTTTCGCGCGCTCGCGGACCTCACCCATCCCAACCTGGTCCACCTGTTCGAGCTGGTCTCGCTGGGCGACGAGTGGTTTTTCACGATGGAGCTGGTCGACGGGGCCGACTTCGTCGAGTATGTGCGCGCGCGCGCGCCCGAGCGGTGGGAGGGCGGCTGGGATGGCGTGACCGCGCCCGTCGCGCGCATCGCGAGCGCGGACCCGAGCTCGGGCACAGGCAGCGGCCCCCACCACGCGGTCGACATCCTGCGTTTGCGGGCGGCTCTGCGCCAGCTCGCGCAGGGTGTGGCCGCGCTGCACGGCGCCGGCAAGCTGCACCGCGACCTCAAGCCGTCCAACGTTCTGGTGACCAAGGACGGCCGGGTGGTGATTTGCGATTTCGGGCTGGTGACCGAGCAGCTGGCGAATCGGCTCGACCGGAGCCGCGAGCAGCGTGTGATTGGAACCGCAGCCTACATGTCGCCCGAGCACGCGGCCAACCAGGCGCTGACCGAGGCCAGCGATTGGTACAGCGTGGGCGTGATCCTGTACCGCGCGCTGACCGATCGGTTGCCGTTTGAGGGCAACGAAAAGGAGGTCCTGCACGAAAAACAGGTCAGCGAGCCGCCCGAGCCCAGGCGGGTCGCGCACGGCGTGCCCGACGACCTGAACCAGCTGTGCGTGGATCTGCTGAGGCGGCTGCCCGAGCGGCGCCCGCCCGGCCCAACGGTGTTGGCGCAGGTGGGAGGAGCACTTTCGGTCGCCCCCGCGCTGAGCTCGCTGCCGGCCGAGACGGTGTTCGTCGGGCGCCGGCATCAGCTCGCCCAGCTCGGGCAGGCGCTGGCACAGGTCAAGCAAGGTCAGGCGGTGGCGGTGCTGGTGCACGGCCCCTCGGGGATGGGCAAGACCGCGCTGGTGCGCCATTTTCTCGACCGGATTTCCGAGCGCGAGCCGGCCGTCGTTCTCGAGGGCCGATGCTTTCAGAGCGAGTCGGTGCCCTACAAGGCCATCGATCATCTGATCGACGCGCTCAGCACGCATCTTTTCGGCGAGGATCAGGCCGAGGTGGCGTCCCTTTTGCCGCGCGACGTGCAGGCCCTGGCGCGCCTGTTCCCCGTGCTGCGGCGCGTGCCCGCGGTGGCCGAGCCGCCCCTGCGCAGCTTCACCATGCCGGATCCGCAGGAGCTGCGGCGGCGCGCGTTTCAGGCCCTGCGCGAGCTGCTGGCGCGCCTGGGCCAGAAGTACCCGCTCGTGGTGTCGATCGATGATCTGCAGTGGGGAGACGCCGACAGCGCGGCCCTGCTGTCGCGTGTGCTGCGTCCCCCTGACCCGCCGCCGCTTCTGCTTTTGGCCTGCTACCGCACCGAGGATGCGCCCGCGAGCGCTTTCTTGCAGGCGCTGCGGGCCAAAGAGGGGGCGACCGCCGAAATGGATGTGCGCGAGGTGATCGTGGACGCGCTGCCCGAGGAAGAGGCGCGCGATCTGGCGTGTGCCCTGCTCGCCGACACAGCGCCGGCGAGCGCGGACGAGATCGCGCGCGAGTCGCGCGGCCACCCGTTCTTCGTGCACGAGCTGGCCCGCCATGCCACCCGCAGCGCGCGTTTTTTCGCGGCCGACGCGGCCGTGCGCCCGCCCATCACGCTCACCGATGCGCTGCACGTGCGCATCGCGCTCCTGCCCACCTCGGCGCGCACGTTGTTGGCGTTGCTGGCGGTGGCGGGCCGCCCGGTCGCGCGCGCGGTGGCGAGTCGGGCTGCCGGCCTGGGCAGCGAGGAGGATTATGCAGCCGCTCTGCTGCGCTCGGAGCATCTGATTCGAGCGCGCGGCGCGCGCGAGGAGGGGGGCTGGGAGATCTATCACGACTGCATTCGAGAGGTCGCCCTGGCGGCGCTATCGGCCCCCGAGCGGCGCGCCCTGCATCTTCGGCTGGCCTCGGCTCTGCATGCGCTCGACGACAGCCAGGCCGAGGCGCTGGTCGAGCACCTGATGGGTGCCGGCGAGCCGGCAGCAGCCGCGCATGCGGCCGCCATTGCGGCCGATCGATCGGTGCAGGCGCTGGCCTTCAACCGCGGCGCCCGGCTGTACCGGGTGGCGCTCGATCATGGGGACCTGTCCGACCGCGAGCGGGGCGATCTTCTGCGCCGCCTGGGCGACGCGCTGGCCAATGCGGGCCGCGGTGCGGAGGCGGCCTCGGCCTACCAGGCGGCGGCCGCGGGTGCCGATGCCGCCAGCGCGCTCGAGCTGCGCCGCCGGGCCGCCGAGCAGCTTCTGCGCAGCGGCCGCCTGGAGGCGGGGCTCGATCAGATCCGCGACGGTCTGCGCGTGGCCGGTCTCAGGCCCGCGTCCACACCGCGGCGCGCGCTGGCCTCGCTGCTCCTGGGCCGGGCCCGCATCCGCGTGCGCGGCCTGCGCTTTCGCGAGCGCGATCCGAGCCAGATCGCGCCCGAGCAGCTGACCAAAATCGACATCTGCTGGTCGGTGGCCAGCACCTTGAGCCTGGTCGACACCGTGCGCGGAAACGATTTCCAGGCCCGCCACCTGCGGCTCGCGCTCAGCGCGGGCGAGCCCTATCGCATCGCGCGCGGCGTGGCCATGGAGGCCGCTTACGCGTCCATCGGGGGCGGCCCCACGCGCGCGCGCGTCGCGCGTCTGCTCGCGCTCACCGACTTGCTGGCCGAGCGCACCGGGCACCCGCACGCGCTCGGGTTGGCGACGCTGGCGCGCGGCGCCGCGGCTTTCCTGTGCGGGCACTGGCGCAGCGCGCTCGAGGGCTGCACGAGCGCGGAGCGTCGGTTTCGCGATCAGTGCACCGGCGTGGCCTGGGAGATCGATACCGCGCAGTTCTTCGCGCTGGGTGCCCTGGCCTGCCTGGGCGAGCTGTCCGAGCTGCGCCGGCGGGTCCCGCTGCTGCTCGACGAGGCCGAAGAGCGGGGCGACCTGTATGCCGCCACCGGCCTTCGGTGCTGGCGGACCAACGTGGCCTGGCTGGCGGCCGACGATCCGGACGAAGCACGCCGCCAGGTGATGGAAGCGCAACGCCAGTGGTCGCAGAAGGGATTCCATCTGCAGCACTACTACGAGCTTTTGGCTCTGGTCCAGATCGACCTGTACGCGGGCGACGGTCGCGGGGCCTGGCGCCGCATTCAGGAGCGCTGGGCGGCGTTTCGGCGCTCGCTTCTGCTCCGAGTCCAGAACGTTCGCATCGAGTCGCTGGGTCTGCGCGCTCGCTGCGCGCTGGCGCTTCACGACGCCTCCCCGAGGCTGCTGGCTGTGGCGGCCCGCGACGCCAGGCGCCTCGCGCGCGAGCGCATGCCCTGGTCGCAGCCGCTGGCCCAGCTTCTCTACGCCGCCCTGGCCGCGCGCGCACGCGACGACGCCGCCGCGCTGTCTCATCTGGACGCGGCCGCGACCGGCTTCGCAAACGCCGACATGGGGCTGCACGCGGCGGTGGCGCGCCGCCTGCAAGGTACGCTGTCAGGTGGCGAGGCGGGCCGCGCTCTCACCTACGCTGCCGACGAGTGGATGCGCGTGCACGGCGTTCGCAACCCGGAGCTGATGAGCCGCATGCTGGCGCCCGGCTTTGGGCGCTGAACGCTCTACCGACACACACCCATCTGCAGGGTGCCCTGGCATACGATGTTGGCGCAGGGTCCGCCGTAATTGTCGCGGCCCTCGTAGGCCACCCCGCAGTTGCCGGCCGCCTGCGCCCAATGGTTGCTGCCGCTGCCGCAATCGCTCACGCTGGCGAGCGTACCTCCGGCCTCACAGCACACCATGCCGCCCGAGGCGGTGAAGCCGGTCGTGCGCATGTATGTGCATGGGCAACCGTTGTCGACCTCGCCGTCGCAGTCGTTGTCGAGCCCGTCGCCGCAGGCTTCGGCTTGCGGCGTGATCGCATTCTGGCAAAACTGCCACTGCCCGAACTCGCCCTGTCCCTCGCAGTGCTGCACGCCCGCGCGGCAGATGCCGACACCCGCCTGCGAGGGATTTCCGGGATAACACGGGCGCGTGGCGCCGGCCTGACACGAGTTGGACGAGTCGCCATCCGAGCTCGCGCCTGCGTCCGGCGTGTGAGAGACCATGCCGTCTCGCGCCGGGCCGCCCGCGGCGTCGCCCGCGTCCGAGCCGCCGGAGGCGCATCCGAGCGCCGACAGGGAAAAGAACACCAACACTGAGAGTTTCTGCATGCGGCGCTGCTTGGCAACCGCTGTGCCAGTGGCCGAAACGCTTCGGCCAGGCGGCAGATCCTCAATGTTGGCGGTGAGAAATCCGAGCGCGCACGATTCGGCGCGGGCACCGAGCAAAGCTCACGCGGCGCGCTCGCAGGGTCATCCGACCCGAGAATGTAGCGCAGCGAGCAACAACTGCGCCCGCCCGCACGCGAGCTCCTCGGCGGCTCGCGATCTTCCAGTCGATCGATTGAGCGTGCGCCAGCGTACGAGCGCGCACGGGCACACGATGGCAAAGCCAGTCGCCGGCCGCTCGCGGCGCCAGCTACTGGATCAGCGCTGAGCTGATTTGGGGGCGAGGTGCCTCAGGGAACGACCGGAGCCGAGGTGGTCACACCCGCGCCCCACCAGGCCACGCTGCTGGACAGCACGAGCGAACCGGCGCCGGTCGTGGGATCGATGAGCACGAACTGGGTGCCATCGGTAAAGCCGTAGATCTTGCCCTTCCAGTAGCCAAGTCCCCACACATCCGCGAACCCGGTATCGCCGATGACGGTCGCGGTGCCGGTCGCCGGATCGATGCGCGCCAGGAAGTCGTTGCCGGGCTGCGACTGCTTGACGGTCGCCACCGTGCCAAAGCCAGTCACCGACACCAGATCGCCGCTCGAGCTCAAGCCGCCCCCGAAGTTGCCCAGGGGCGTCGATCGTCCGGTCATCGGATCCAGACGATACACCGAGCCATCGAGCGCGGCCGCCAGCAGCACCTCCGGCGCCGACGGGTCGGGGCCCTGCCCGGGGACGAACGAGAGGCCGTTGAAGCTGCGATCCAGCATGGACAGGAGCCTGCACGCGGCCGTGCTCTTGTCGACCGCGTACACACTCATAAAGGAGATGCCGATCATGTTGCCATCGCGATCGATCGCGATATCGGTCATCTGATCGGTGCTGTTGCTGGGCCACTGAAACAGCCCCACCGACGTCACCGCGAGCGAATCGGGATCCACCTTGTACAGCGTGCTGTCTGAGTGCGCGTAGACGGCCGCGACCATGGCGGTGCCGCCGCCGCCGCCACTGCCGCCGTTGCCGGAGCCCGCCGAGCCGCCCGAGCCGCCCACATGGCCGCCACCGCCGCCGCCCGGCTCAGGACCGCAGCCGAACGCCATCGAAAGACCGAACGCGAGAGCGAAGAGCAGAGCCTGTTTTTTCACCATGCGCAGCCACGCAAGCAAGAACGGCACCAGCGCCAGCGCCACAAATGCGTGACGCCTTAAACGAGCGTATGAAGCGACTGCGTTACACGCACCCCCGGCGACCGAGTGCTTGCAACGGGTTTGCGACGCCTTGCACACGCTGATACCCTCCATCTTCCGATGAGTGAGCGAGAAGGCCCCAGCTCCGGTCCCGAGTCAGCAGGTAACTTCATCCGCGACGTGATGGAGGCGGACCGGAAGAGCGGCAAGTACGGCGGTCGGGTGGCCACCCGCTTTCCGCCCGAGCCCAACGGCTATCTACACATCGGGCACGCCAAAGCGATTTGCATCAACTTCGGCCTGGCGCGCGAGTTCGGGGGCACGACCAATCTGCGCTTCGACGACACCAATCCGACCACCGAGGACGTCGAGTACGTCGAGGCCATCCAGCAGGACATCCGCTGGCTGGGCTTCCAGTGGCATGGCCTCTACTACGCCTCCGACTACTTCGAGCAGCTCTACCAAATTGCCGAGAAGCTGGTCGAGAAGGGGCGCGCCTATGTGGACAGCGCGTCCGAGGAAGAGATCCGCGAGTATCGCGGCAACTATTACAAGAAGGGCAGGCCGACCCCGGATCGCGACCGGCCGCCCGCAGAAAGCCTGGATCTTTTGCGCCGCATGCGTGCGGGCGAGTTCAAAGAGGGCGCTTACGTGCTGCGCGCGAAGATCGATCTTTCGTCGCAGAACATGAACCTGCGCGATCCGATCCTGTATCGCATCCGTTACGCGCCCCACCACCGCACCGGCCAGAAGTGGTGCATCTACCCGATGTACGACTACGCCCATCCGCTCTCCGATGCCATCGAGGAGATCTCGCACTCACTGTGCTCGCTCGAGTTCGAAGACCATCGGCCGCTTTACGACTGGTGCATCCGCGAGGCCGAAGTGTACCCGTCGCGGCAGATTGAGTTCGCCCGCCTCCACCTGACCTACACCGTGATGTCCAAGCGCAAGCTGGCCGAGCTGGTGCAAAACGGGCTGGTGTCGGGCTGGGACGACCCGCGCATGCCGACTCTGGCCGGCATGCGCCGCCTGGGCTACCCGCCCGAGGCCATTCGCGCGTTTTGCGAGCGCATCGGCGTGGCCAAGGCCGACAGCGTGGTCGACGTGGGCCTGCTCGAATATTGCGTGCGCGAGGATCTCAACCGGCGCTGCCCGCGCGTGATGGCCGTGCTGCGCCCGCTCAAGCTCGTGATCGAGAATTTTCCCGAGGGCGAGGTGCGCCAGGTGGATGCGCCGCTGCATCCCGAGGATCCCGGCTTCGGCACCCGCAAAGTTCCCTTCGCGCGCGAGCTTTTGATCGAGCGCGACGATTTTCGCGAAGATCCACCCAAGGATTGGTTCCGCCTGGCGCCGGGGCGGGAGGTGCGGCTGCGCTACGCCTGCCTGGTCAAGTGCACCCTGGTGATCAAGGATCCGAACGGCGAGGCGACCGAGCTGCGCTGCACGTGGGATCCGGCCTCCTGGGGCGGCACGTCGCCCGACGGTCGCGTGGTCCGAGGAACCTTGCACTGGCTGTCGGCGGCGCACGCGGGCGTGGCCGAGGCGCGACTTTACGATCGGCTGTTCAAGGTGGCCAGCCCAGGCGCCGACGAGGCGCGCAGCTTTCTCGAGGACGTCAACCCGGACTCGCTGGTGCGCCTGCCCGGCTGCCGCATCGAGCCCTATCTGCTCCAGGCCACACCCGGTGCGCGCTACCAGTTCGAGCGGCTCGGCTATTTCTGCGTCGATCTCGGCAGCGCGGCGGGCAAGCCGGTCTTCAACCGCACGGTCACGCTCAGGGACACGTGGGCCAAGATTGAGGCCAAGGGGAAGGGGAAAGTCGAAGAGTCGAAGAGTCGAAGAGTCGAAGAGTCGAAGAGTCGAAAAGTCGAAGAGTCGAAAGTCGAAGAGTCGAAAGTCGAAAGTCAAAAGTCGAAAGCGGCGGAAACACGGGGCGCGGCGGAGGAGTGCACGATCGAGGATTTTCAGAAGCTGGATCTGCGGGTCGGGATCGTGCGCGCGGCCGAGCTGGTGCCGGAAGCCGACAAGCTCATCCGCCTGCAGGTCGACCTGGGCGAAGGCCGGCTGCGCCAGATCTTCGCCGGTCTGCGCGCGTCTTATCCCGATCCCCAGGTACTGGTTGGACAGCGCGTGATCGTGGTCGCCAACTTGAAACCGCGCCAGATGAAGTTTGGCCTGTCCGAGGGCATGGTTCTGGCCGCGGGCGGCGGCACGCGTCCCCATCGCGTCGCCATCGTCGACCGGGGCCAGGGCGCGGACGCACCCGCGCCCGGTGACAAGGTGCGATGACCCCACCTCGCACGCGCTTCGCGCCCAGCCCGACCGGCTTCCTCCACATCGGGGGCGTGCGCACGGCGCTGTTCAACTGGCTGTTTGCGCGCCGGCACGGCGGCAGCTACCTCTTGCGCATCGACGACACCGATCAGGAGCGCAACCTCGAGGCCGCGCTCGCGCCCATCCTGCATGGCTTCCGCTGGCTGGGCCTTCTGTGGGACGAGGGTCCCGAGGTGGGCGGCCCGCATGCACCTTACTTTCAGTCACAGCGCTCGGCGCGCTATCAGGCCGCGGTCGGGGAGCTCTTGCGCGTGGGCGCGGCCTACCACGACTACGCCCGACCCGAGGAGATGGAGACCGAGCGCAAGGCGGCCGAGCGCGCCGAGCGTCCGTTCAGCTACAGCCGGCGCTTCGCGGCCACAACGCCGGCCCAGCGGGCGGCGTTCGAGGCCGAGGGTCGCAAAGGCGTGGTCCGGCTGCAGATGCCACGAACGGGCACGCTGACTGTGCGCGATCACATCCGTGGCGACGTCGAGTTCCCGTGGGCGCAGGAAGCGGATCACGTGGTTCAGCGCTCGGATGGCTCGTTCATCTACCATCTGGCCAGCGTGGTCGATGATTACGATTTTGGCATCACGCACGTGATTCGCGCCGAGGAGCATCTGTCGAACACGCCGCGCCAGATCTTCATCGCGCAGGCCCTCGGCTTTCCGCTGCCCGAGTACGCGCACCTGCCGCAGGTGGCCGAGCCCGGCTCTAAGCGCAAGCTGTCCAAGCGCAAGCTCGACACCTATCTCAAGAACCCCGACTTCGCGCGCGTGCACCAGCACGGCCTCGCGATTGCGCAGGCCATGGGCCTTCCGACCTCGCCCGAGACCTTCAACCCGGTGGTGATCGATTTCTACGAGCAGGTGGGCTACCTGCCCGACGCCGTCGTCAACTACCTGGTTCTCTTGGGCTGGTCGCTCGACGACCGGACCGAGCTGTTAACGCGCGAGCAGATGATTCAAAATTTCTCGCTCGAGCGCGTGAGCCCCAGCCCGGCCAGCTTCGATCCGACCAAGCTGGGCGCCTTCCAAGCTTCCTACATGAAGAGCGTGCCGCTTCCGGAGAAGGTGCGGCGGGTGCGGCCCTACCTCGAGCGCGCAGGCCTTCAGGCCGGGGTGGGCGACGACGCGATCGCACGCGTGGTCGAGGTGCTGGGCGAGCGCCTCAAGGTGTTCGGCGACATTCTGCTGCAGGGCGCTTTCTTCTTTGGCCGGCACGTGACCTACGACGACAAGGCGTTTCGAAAGCGCGTGCTGGCTCCGGGGGCACCCGAGCGGCTGGCCGAGTACGCGCGCTTTCTGGCCGCCCGCACCGCCTTCGATGCGGAGACGCTCGAGCGCGAGACCCAGGCCTGGCTGGCCGAGCGCGGGCTTTCGCTGGGCGACATCGTGCACGCGGTGCGCGTGGCGGTGACCGGAACCGGGGCCGGGCCCGGGCTTTTCGATTGCCTGGCCACGATCGGGCGCGAGCTGTCCGTGGCCCGCATCGAGGACGCGCTCGCCCGGGTCCGTGCGGGGTGATCTGCGTGCGGGTGCGGGCGGCGCGGGGAGGGTCGCGCTACAATCTGCGCATGAGCGGCGAGCAAAGGCGCGGAGAAATACTGTGACCGGACGAGCGGTGGGCCGGGCGCCTGCGGTCGTGCTGATCGACCCCAAGTTTCCGCACAATGTCGGCGGCGCGTTGCGCGCGTGCTCGTGCTGGGGCGTCGGGCAACTGTTCTGGACCGGAGACCGGGTCACACTCAACGTCCCCCGGGGCGAGCGCCTGCCACGCGAGGAGCGCATGAAGGGTTACCGGGACGTGGAGCTATATCGGGATGCGGCCCCGCTCGAGCGCTTCGCATCCGGAACCCCGGTCGCGGTCGAGCTGCGCCCGAGCGCCGAATCGCTGGTCGACTTCGAGCATCCGGAGGACGCGATTTATGTGTTCGGGCCTGAAGACGGCACGCTGCCCAAAGGGATCCTGGCGGCGTGTCATCGTTTCGTCGTCATTCCGACCGTTCATTGCCTGAACCTGGCAGCGGCTGTCAACGTCGTGCTCTACGATCGGCGACTCAAGCAGCACCTGCGCGGCAGCACGCGGCTGCCGGCGCTGGGCGAGCTGGCCCCAGGCGCGGAGTCGTGGTCGGCCTGGCACGAGGACGCGACCGAGGAGGAGATCGCCGCGCAGATCCACCGTCGCTCCATGACGAGGTCGGACCCATGAGGCGCTGGTTTACCCTGGCGCTCCTGTGCGCGTGCGCGCATCACGAGCCGGCGCTCCCGCCGCCGCAAACCTACGAGCAGCAGCGGGCGGCCGAGATCGAGCGGAAGCAGCGCGATTATTTCGAGGAATACCACACCGCGCAGCGCCTCGATTGTGGGCGCCGCTGCACGCTGGCCCATGAGGTGTGCAGCAAAGCGCGCCGGATCTGCGAGATCACCGAGGCCAATCCGCAAGACCAGGGCCTTACGGCCTACTGCTCGGTCGCCTCCAATCGCTGCGAGAAAGCCGACCGGCAGCTGCGCTTCGAGTGCAGGTGCTGGTCGACCGGCCCGCGGGTGGACTGAGCCCGTCCGGTCAGCCTCTGCGCTCCGTTAGGCCCGGGGCGAGCGAGAGCGAGCGGCGTCAGCAAGGATCTCAGGGAGCGCGCAGCGCGACCGTCGACGATGGCGGCGAGCCGCGTTCGGGACCGCGCTGCCCGCAAAGCCGCGCCAACGGCGCTACCGATTGATGGGATACTCTGGCCCGCTACGGCGGGCAGATCGGAATCGGGCCGGCCTGGAAGTAGCTTTGCGCGCGCATCACGAAGTGGCCGCCGTCGGTCGACGCCGTCGTGCAGTTGCCGGCACCCGCGCCGAACACGATTCCAATCGCATTTTTCTGCGCAAACTCGAGCGGGTGATCGAAGAAGTAATCGAGCCGGTTGTCCTGGTAATGGTTGGGCGTGTTGTTGAGCGCCAGATTGCCAAGCGGGATCTGCCACCACAACGCGGGTACGCCCAGATCGCGCGCCACCTTGTCGACGAACCGCTCGGCCTGGATGAAGTTGGGCAGGGTCGCATTGGTGGCGTCCCACCAGCGCCCGTTCAAGCCGGCGTCGCGGTCGCTCATCTCGACCGCCACGAAGTCGGCATCCGCCGCTCCGACGGCGCGCAGGAAGGCGGCTACCCGCCCGCCGTACAGCTCCACATCGAACGATGGGCTGGTGTTGACGTACACGTCAGGGCCAGCCGCCCAGGCTGACGCGTGAAATCCGATTCTCGCGTTGGGCGCGACCTGACGCGCGATGCGCAACATGCACTGGCCCAGACCGGCGATGGTATCGGGCAGCCCCGCGCAATCGGACGGCGCCGCGCTTGCCACCAGTGCCGGCACCATGGTCGGATCGCCGACCTGCTGGGCATAGCCCCAGAAGTCAGGCTCGATGTGCACGAGCACCGGCGCGCTGGTGGTCTGATGAATCGTCTGCATCAGGAACTTCCAGTCGGAAAGGTAGCTGCGCATCAGCGTCATGTTGTTGCCGGCCGCCATGACCTCGCCCGCGCCCTCGGCCGCGCCCGAGGCCTGCAGCTCTTCGTAGTAGGTGAACATGGCGATGCCCCCGTGCATGGCGGCATCGGTGATCCGACCGGCCACAAAGCGACCCGGCGGTTGCGAAAGGTCCTGCCAGCAGCCCCACCAGGTGCCGCCCAGGTTGTTGCAGCCCGACTGGCAGCTCGCGCAGGGTCCGTTCTGGCCCACGCCGCCGGCCAGGTACTCGTAATGCACGTCGAGAGGCACGCCGCTCGAGTCGAACACCGTGTCGTCGCCGCCGAGGCCG